>JAKAWN010000015.1:7694-38481 GCA_021827245.1 Acidobacteriota bacterium
CCGGTCCTTGCTGCCTTGCCAAGGAATGGGGACAACGCAAGGTTCGGCTTGTCGGGGAGGGTCAGTGCTGGTTCACTGGGGGCATCTGCACGCGGCAAGAGTAGTCAACGCATCTTCCCCATGGGGGACGAAGGCGCTAATTAGTCAGAGAGCCCATTATGTTCCTTCAATATTACGGACTACACGAACAACCTTTCGGCATGACACCGGATCCGCGGTTTCTCTACCTGAGCGCTTCGCATCGTGAAGCCCTGGCTTCGCTTATCTACGGCATTGAGACAGGACGAGGGTTTGTGGGTTTGATTGCTGAGCCCGGGATGGGAAAGACAACCGTATTGTTTCAACTCATGGAGCAACTGCGAAACTCGGCACGTACCGTTTTCCTGTTTCAGACGCAAGCCAACACACGTGAATTCCTATCGAACCTTGTTGCTGACCTGGGACTCGATCCGGGTGACCGCGACGTGAGTTCCCTGCAGCGGATGCTGAACGAAATTCTGATTCAGGAAGCCCAAAGGGGCAGGCAGTTTGTTCTGATCATCGATGAGGCGCAAAACCTGGATGACACGGTGCTCGAGTCGGTGCGAATGCTGTCGAATTTCGAGACCTCGCGCAGCAAGCTCATGCAAATCGTGTTAGCGGGGCAGCCCGCTCTTGCAGAGAAGTTGGCGCGCCCGCAGTTGGAGCAATTAAGGCAGCGTATTTCGATCATCTGCCGGTTTACCCAGTTTACGCGCGACGAAGTAGCCGAGTATATCCTGCACAGGCTTGAGACCGCGGGCTACACGGGCCCGCAATTGTTTGAGCCCGAAGCGCTCTCGATGATTGCCGAGCGAAGCGAGGGAATTCCACGCAACATTAACAATTTGTGCTTCAACGCGCTATCTCTCGCGTACGCTGAAGGACAAAAGAAAATCACGGCCATGATGGTTGCGGAAGTCATCAGTGACCTGCAACTGGACACGCCTGGAAGCGGTCGCGTCAACCCTGATGTCAAGCACAACGAAGTCGAAAGCCGGCCTGCAGGTCTGGAATCTGTAACACTTGATGATGGTGAGCGTGACGATAGGAGAGGGGTGCAATTGCGGGGGGGCAGGCGCTATACACCACGAGTGTATCGTGTGGAAACACGGAGGCGGCGAACACGACGAAGTCCCCATTGGCTGTTCTGGGCCGTTACTGTGCTTACCTTGGTGTTGGCTGCAGAGATTTTCTGGGCTTACCTGCCGGTGGGAACTCCAGGTCATACCTTTACCCAACTTATCGATAACACCTTCGGACACGCCAAGGAAGCTGCGGCCAAGTACAACTTGCTCAAGGCGAGCGATTCACCGGCTTCTTTAGAGCCGCAGACAACGATCATCCATTCCAATGCTGATAGCACACATCAGCCGCAGGGTGCTGATTCTTCTCAACTGGTAGATTCGGCAAAGGCTGTTAACGAACCAGAGGGTTCCTCTGGGTCGTCGGGCGAGGTAACTGTGGCTCCTGCGGATAGTGCCGCTGCCTCACCCGAAGGAGCCGCGCCAGCAACAACACCTGGACAAACGGTAGGGAAGGAACTGGATCAATCCTCATCGGCTGACCTCCCGACGGCAACACCGGCTACAAAAGGGACCATCGTCATCGAATCGAACACAGGCGGGGGTACCATCACCATTGACGGGAGGACGGACCCCAATTGGCAGACCCCGCACATGTTTACTCTTCCACAGGGAACCTACCGGGTTGCGGTTTCTCAGCCGGGCTATTCCACATGGTTCAGGGATGTGCGGGTTACACCAGGAAGAAAGAGATGGATTACAGCGGACTTGCATCCCCCGCAAGGCGTCATTGTGATCGATACCGATCCGCCTGGGATGCAGGTCTTCATCGACGGCAAACCTTACGGCCCAAGCGAAGTAGAGGCTTCGCTCAGCGCAGGCTCCCACACCTATAAGGTCATTCCACCGAATGGTGAGCGTCCCGTCGAGGGAAGATTTGTGCTGAAGGCTGGGGATATCCTGACCAGGAAAATACGTTGGTTTCGGTCAACAGGCCAGCCGAGCGCACAAAACCGGCCCGTCACCCCGGAATCCCAAGGCAAAGACAATTCGAAGGGGAGGGAACAGTCTTGAGCAGGAATTTCGAGCTTTTGGAACGCGTTTCCAGAGACCTGGGTTCCTTCGACAGGGTGAGAGAAGTCATTCCCAGAGCGGAAAGGGTCTCGCCACCGCCAGACACCCGTACGTTGTCGCGGGAAGAACTGGTTAAGCTTGTTCAGCGGATCTTTCTGCTGGATCACGATGGGCGAAGAATGGTGGTATTTACCGCTGTCGAGAACAGTACCGGTTGCACATCCATTTGCGCTGGTGCGGCGGAAGCGCTGGCAGACCAGGTTGACTCCGCTGTTTGCGTCGTCGATGCAAATGTCCGACGGCCTGCCCTTCATTTGTGTTTTGGCGCCGAGAATCTTAGAGGATTGACCGACGCGGTTTTCAAGCCAGGTCCGATCCGTGACTTTGTCCATAAGCTCCCCGGTAGAAACCTGTGGTTGCTGCCGTGTGGCTCAATGGCATCGCAATTGAGCGCGGTTATGAAGGCTGAACACCTGCAGGCACGGATCAGCGAATTGCGCAAGGAGTTTGCGTACATCCTGATTGATTCGCCGGCAGTCAGTGAGCACACGGACGCTATCCTGCTAGGCCGGCTGACGGACGGGGCGGTCCTGGTGCTTGAATCGAACGCCACGCGTAGAGAAGTGGCGCGAATCGCCAAAGAAGATCTTGAGGCTGCTCGTGTGCCCGTGTTAGGTGCGGTGCTCAACAAGCGAACGTTTCCAATTCCCCAGTTCCTGTACGACAGGCTCTAGCGAACTGGGCCGGCCCGCCAATCGTGCGGGCGAAGTATTGCGGGGGAAAAGTCGCCAGTGGATTATTCCGGGGTCCCTGGATGGGACTCAAGAGGCGGAGCTATGCAATCTTTGCAACAATTCGACGAATTCGCAGCAAGCGCTTCTCGTCTGCCCCTGTGCCGTGAGCCCTTCCAATGGTTTGCTGTTCACACCCGGTCGCGGTGTGAGAAGAAGGTTTTCGCCCAACTTGGCGAAAAACGGATCAACGCCTTCTTGCCGGCCATCAGGGAGGTTCGCCTGTGGAGCGATCGCCGTAAGACCATTGTCCAACCTCTTTTCCCGGGATATGTTTTTGTCCAAATACCCTATGAGGACGAGACGCGCGTCTCTGTGCTGAGAACCACAGGAGTAGTGGGTTTCGTTGGCGTGCAGGGGCAGGGGATTTCCATTCCCGACTATGAGATCGAGAATATTCAGACGCTGCTCGCTAGCAGTGTTCCCTTTGAACCATACCCATTCCTGCATGTCGGTCAAAAGGTCAGAATTCGAGGCGGCTACCTGGACGGTATCGAAGGAATTTTAGTTGAGAAAAAGTCAGATCGCACTGTAGTGATTTCTGTGGATCTGATTCAAAGGTCGATAGCGGTCCGGGTCAGTGGCTTCGACTTGGAACCCCTCTGAATTTGCCGCGCTTCACAAACACATATTACAGGGACTTCCAGCTCAATATCTTTCTGCAAGGAGAATTAACCAATGGAGAATTTGAAGAGTAATCATGAGATCACACCCAATGACTTCCGAATCGCAGTCATCGGCGTGGGCCATGTCGGTTTGCCCACCGCGCTGGGCATTGCCGAGTTGGGTTGGAAGGTGATCGGAGCCGACCAGGATTCAGAGAAGATTAGTCGCCTGAAAGAGGCAAGCAGCCCATTTTATGAACCGGGACTACAGGCGCTGCTGACGAAACATTTGGCGAGCGGACGGTTTTCCGTAACCAGCGATGTCGCCAGCGCCATTGACACTGCGACGGTCTTGTTCATCTGCGTTGGCACTCCTCAACGCGAAAATGGAGAGGCAGACCTTTCGCAAATCGAAGGTATCGCCCGGATGATTGCTCAACATTTGAATGGGTACAAGCTCATTGTGGAAAAGAGTACCGTGCCTGCCGTGACCTCCCTGTGGATCAAGCGGACTATCACGCGATTTGCTATGGCCCGGCAACGGGCAGCCGGGAACGGAGCCAGCCAGGCCGGAGACTCTTCGGGAGATAATGCACAATTGCCTGTTGCCGAGTTTGACGTAGCCTCGAACCCTGAGTTCCTGCAGGAGGGAAACGCGGTCGAGAATTTCTTTCACCCTGATCGCATCGTGCTGGGCGTGGAAACTGCCCGCGCCCGAGAAATGCTCGAGACGATCTACCGCCCGTTAAGGCGGCCCATTATTGTAACTGGCCTGAGCACCGCCGAGTTGATCAAGCATGCGGCCAACGCCTTTCTTTCCATGAAGATTTCATACATCAACATGGTCGCCGACGTATGCGAGGCCGTTGGCGCCGACGTGACGATGGTTTCCCTGGGTCTCGGTTTGGACCCTCGAATTGGCCCTGACTTTTTGTCTGCCGGCATTGGCTTTGGCGGTTACTGTTTTCCCAAAGATCTGCGTGCCTTCATTCATCTGGCGGAAAAGAACGGCGTAAAAGGGTCGCTCTTGCGGGAAGTCGAACGGATTAACCAGCAGCGGGTCGATAAGTTCCTGGACAAGCTGCGCAAGGCACTTTGGATCATTCAGGGCAAGACGATCGGAGTCTGGGGGCTTTCATTTAAACCCAACACCGATGACATTCGTGAAGCGCCAAGCTCCAGAATCATCGAGGCGCTAGTCGCGGAGGGTGCGCGTGTTCAGTTGTACGATCCGCAAGCGATCGAACAAATGCGCCTGAGGTTTCCGGAGCAAGCCGAGCAAATCGTGTATTGCTCTTCGCCTTACCAGGCGTGCGAAGGAGCTCACGCCGTTCTTCTGCTGACAGAATGGGAAGAATTTCGGTCTGTGGACTTGCGCCGAGTCGGGACTTTGATGGAACTGCCAATATTGCTGGACGGCAGAAACATGTTCGATGCCGAAAGTGTCTGCCGGGCCGGGCTCGAATACATTTCGATAGGGCGAAGTAGCGTGCGCCCATCGTCTCCAGCCACATCTCCGTCCATCCCTGTTTTACCGCAAGAGCGCGAGCATCCTGAAACTCTTTGGAGCTGAGCATGAATCCTGTCCCACAGAAAGAAATCGTTGCTCCGCGGACGGTGGTATTTGGCGGGGCGGGATTTCTCGGATCACATCTTTGCGACCGCCTCATCGGAGCTGGCCATGAGGTAATCTGCCTGGACAGTCTCCTGACTGGCAGGTTGGACAATGTCCGGCATCTTCTGGCCCATCCTCGTTTCACATTTGTCCAGCACGATGTGACCAAGCCGATTGACCTGTTCGGCCTTGTGAGCGGCCAGAACCATGAGCTCCACGTGCCCAAGGACGGCATGATGCGGGTGGATTACGTGGTGCATATGGCTTCGCCTGCCAGCCCCAGAGATTATGCCCGGCACCCCATCCACACGTTGAAAATCGGGGCCTTGGGAACTTACCATGCTCTCGGATTAGCCAGAACTCATAAGAGCGTTATTCTTCTCACCTCTACCTCGGAAGTCTACGGCGATCCACAAGTGAACCCACAGCCCGAAACTTACTGGGGTCACGTGAATCCGATTGGGCCCCGAAGTGTTTACGACGAGGGGAATCGCTACGCGGAATCGATGGCTATGGCATACCACAGAGAGCACGGAGTTCAGGTACGTATTGCGAGGATATTTAATACTTACGGCGATCGAATGCGCCTTGATGATGGGCGGGCAATTCCAAACTTGGTCGCGCAATCACTCCAGGGCAAACCACTGACAATTTATGGCGACGGAAGTCAAACGCGCAGCTTTTGCTATATTGGCGACCTGATCGAGGGGTTATACAGGTTGCTGCGATCGCGGGAAGCCGCGCCCGTGAATTTGGGAAATCCGGAGGAAATTACGCTCCTGAACCTGGCAAGGCTGATTATCGAAATTACTGCCAGCAGAAGCCGACTGGTGTTTGAACCACTACCCACAGATGACCCAGTGCGACGCCGACCTGACATCTCAAAGGCGAAGCAGGTCCTGGATTGGTATCCCAAAGTGGGAATACGCGAGGGTATTAACCGCGTGCTCCCTTACTTCCGAGCTCAACTGATGGACCGGTGGCTTCATCAGCCGGAACCCGGCTGGAGGTCGCCGTTCCAAGGTAGCGACGAACGGCTCGTCCAAAACAATTGACATTGCCAAGACCCGTCATCCTGATTTCAGATCAATGGCATCCCCAAATCATCTTGCATCTGCCTGAGGTTTTTTCACTGTCAGCAGGTTTCATGAAGTGGCCCGCGTGAATTGTGTTGAACTCCCGAAAAACGAGACCGCGAAAGGACGATAGATAGCTATGAGCAGTACACGACGACAGATGCTCTTATCCGCGCTCAAAGTCTTCGACCCGATGATTTTGGCCGGGTCGTTCTGGCTGGCGTCCTTGCCATCCATGTATGTGAGCGGTGTCTCCTTTTCAGAATTCTTTTCCATGCGGATCAAAATACAAAATTTCGTCATCTTTTTGGGACTGATGATTGTGTGGCACATTATCTTCTCTTCCTTCGGTCTCTATGAATCAAGACGATTGCTTCCCCGCCAGGCCGACGTCCTCGACACTTTGAAGGCAACTTCACTTTGTACTCTCTCTGTGGCGGGGGCGGCAATGCTTTTTCACATCACAATGGTCGACCCGGCGTTCCTTGTGGTGCTATGGGGAGCCAGCAGCATGGTCGCGATGTCGAGCCGTTTACTTTTGCGTTGTTTCCTCAATTCGGTTCGCAGGCACGGACGCAATGCGCGTTACGCTCTGATTGTGGGGACCAACTCTCGAGCTATTGAGTTTGCCACAAAAATCCGTCTCCGGTCTGAGCTCGGATATCGAGTGATCGGGTTTGCTGACCGCGAATGGCTGGGGATGGATGACTTTCGCAAGAGTGGCAACCAGTTGGTCTGTGACCTCGATGGTATCGCTGAATTTGTCCGTAACAACGTCGTGGATGAAGTGGTAATCGCATTGCCCCTGAGGTCTTTCTACGGCCGTACTTCTCAAATCGCTGTCCTGTGCGAGAAACAAGGGATTGTCGTGCGGTTTCTCCCCAGAATTTTCAATTTGCACAGAGCGCGACCGACTGCCGAAGACCTGGCAGGCGATCCCTTGCTCACCCTATATACAGGACCGCTTGACGGGTGGCCTGTATTTGTTAAACGCGCTTTGGATCTTGTACTGTCCTCAGTGCTGCTGATTGTCTTGTCCCCTCTGCTGCTGGTGACAGCGGTCTTAATCAAGCTGACGTCGACTGGACCTGTCTTCTTCCGGCAGCAAAGGATAGGGCTCAATAAACGTCAATTCTCGATTTACAAATTTCGGACGATGGTCCCCGACGCAGAGAAAAGGATTGCGGAACTGGAGAAGTATAACCAAGTCAGCGGTCCGGTCTTCAAGATCAGGGACGATCCACGGATTACACCGATTGGGAAGTTTTTGAGGACCACCAGCATCGATGAACTCCCACAACTGTTCAATGTCCTTAAAGGAGATATGAGTTTGGTGGGGCCAAGGCCTTTGCCGCTCCGTGACTATCAGGGTTTTGATCAGGATTGGCATCGGCGCCGGTTCAGCGTTCGGCCTGGAATTACCTGTTTGTGGCAGGTTTATGGCCGAAGCTCCATTCCTTTCGAAAAGTGGATGGAATTGGACATGCAGTACATCGACGAATGGTCTTTGTGGCTTGACCTCAAGATCCTTGCTGGAACGATTCCTGCAGTCCTTAAGGGTTCCGGTGCGGCTTGAATAAGGATCTATCCTTGCAACGATTGAATTCATGCGATTCAGGCCGGCGTGCCCGAGAGGGCTGCATTTGACACTGAAGATTTACTGCAATGTATTGGCTGCAGCGGGATGGGGGGAGATTCGCATGGGTGGTTTGACGAACTTAGATATAGGCGAGGCACGTAGGCGACAGCACCGGAAAGCAGTAAACGAGTTTTTCCAGCAGAGTTCCAGTTACTGGCGAGACGTCTATCGAGCAGAGACACTAAGCGCCTTTATCTACCGTGAGCGGGGGGCCGCGGTCCTCGAGATGGTTGACAAACTCGAATTGCCAGTGTGGTCGCGCATTCTGGAGGTTGGTTGCGGCGCGGGTTTGACTACGGTTGCGCTGGCACAACGGGGGTATAGGGTCAACGCTGTCGATACAGTGGAGGAAATGCTTGGCCTCACCCGTCAGGCGGTGCGTGAAGCTGGAATCGATGATCGTGTGGAGACGAGTTTGGCTGATGTATGCCAGCTCAGTTTTCCGACCCGATATTTCGAACTGGTGGTGGCAGTCGGTGTGTTGCCATGGCTCGAATGCCCTGAAAGGGGGCTGTCGGAATTATTCCGTGTCACAAGGTCAGGAGGATGCGTCGTTCTGACCGGGGACAACAGTTGGTGTCTCAATCACATACTTGATCCCATGTGCTTTCCGGGATTGCGACCGGCCCGATGGAAGATCGCCGAAACCCTGAAAAGGCTTAACATCTGGAACCCCTCACGGCCGCGCTTGAGCAGGCACTCCGTAAAGGAAATTGACAGACTTCTTAGTCAGGCAGGCTTCCGCAAGCTCGAGGGAAAGACTCTGGGATTTGGTCCCTTCACTTTGTTCAAGAAAAGACTATTGCCAGACTCGCTCGCTATCAAAGTCCACCAAAAGCTTCAATCTTTGGCGGATCGCGAGCATTGGGGGATTCAACTGCTGGGTACGGAGTACGTTGTCATGGCAGGGAGACCCCTATCCGCCTGAGGCTCCTCGGGAAAAAGGCTAAAACAATGCAAACACGAAAAGTATTTGAAATGACTCCACCCCAAAAGGGACACACAGCCGATTACTTGAGAATTCTCGGCGTACCGGTTCTCAAGCCGCTGACAAGCCCATTCGATCCGGGCTACGACCCTTTGACACTTGAAAGCCACCTTGAGCAAAGTTCGCACCTCTTTTCAATTCTCAAGATATCGATGGCCTGCTGGATGGTCGCGAAGGAAAGCGCCACCCGGCAGAAGATCGCTGCCGCCAGAAGGCACAAGGTTCGAACCGTGACAGGCGGAGGCCCCTTTGAGGTGGCCGTTGCGCAAGGCGTGCTTCCGGAGTACCTGGACTTGTGCGCGGACATAGGGGTTAACCGCATCGAATGTGGCGAAGGATTCACCGAAATGAGGCTCCCTCCCCGTGAGGTGATCAGGATGGCCGCACTAAGAGGCCTTGACGTTCAGTTTGAACTCGGGAAGAAACATGCCGGGCCGTTTGCCGAAAGCACGGTCGAAGAACTGATTAACCAGGGCCGCCGTTGGCGGGATAGCGGAGCGATCCAGCTTGTTGTAGAGGCGAGAGAAAGCGCTCGTGGCGTTGGATTGTTCGATGAGGAGGGAAGATTCAACGCCCACTTCGCGGATCGATTCGCCTCGGCCTTCGGCCTTGATCAAGTGATGTTTGAGGCCCCGAATAAGCAGAGCCAGTTCGCTTTGCTGAATCATTTCGGACGCGAAGTTCATCTGTGTAACGTGCGCCTGGAGGAAGTGCTCCGGGTGGAAATCTACCGGCGAGGACTTCACTCCGACGCCTTTGCTGTAGAACACCTGAGGCCCGTCCGGGCGAGTTAAGCCTTTGCCTTCCTGTTGCCTGCGAATCCCATGCGAAAATCTGTAACTATTGACTGTTTCCCGGAAAGTGCTCGGAAATACCGTCGTGGTTACGCTGTCGTTGCAGTTGACGTGATCCGAGCGACGACGTCGGCGATCACTGTTGCCGCTGGAGGCGGCCGGTGTTTTCCTGTGCCCTCGGTTGAGGCCGCGTGCCGTCTCAAAACCGACCTGAGTGACCCTCTCCTGGCCGGCGAGTTGGGTGGTGAGATCGCGCCGGGCTTCGAGATCAACAACAGCCCGTCGGAGCTTGACTCTCTTAATGTCGTTGGACGTCCAGTGATTCTTCTTTCGTCCTCAGGGACGCGGCTTATTCATCAGGCCAAAGGATGCGAGATCATCCACCTGGCTTGTTTTCGAAACTACCGAGACGTGGCGCGCCATCTGGTGGATCGTTACCGCCATGTCGCCGTGATTGGCGCTGGCAGTCGCGGCGAGTTCAGAGAAGAGGATCAGATGTGCTGTGCGTGGATCGCAAGAGACCTTGTTGAGCTGGGATACCTGCCTGAGAACCATTCGACTGCGGACCTTATTGAGCGATGGCACGCTGAAGGCCCGGAAGCCGCAAGGAATGGCAAAAGCGCAGACTACTTGAGGCGGAGCTGCCAGGAGAAGGATCTCGAATTCATTCTTGCCCATATCAACGACCTTCATGCCGCCTACGTGATGCACGGCGACGAAGTGACTGTCGCACCCTTCAATGAAAAGGTTGTGGCTGCAACGCACAATTCCATCGTTGATACGATCCCGGGGGCTAGCACCGCATGTTAAAGATTCACGACGCATCCACTCCAGTCGTCATTCTGCGGTCTGACAGTCATGGCGGCTTGAACATCATGAGGAGTCTCGGCAGGCTTGGGGTGCCTATTTACAATGTCGATCCGAATCCCTGGGCTCCCGCGTTTCTGTCACGATATTGCCGAGGGAAATTTGTTTGGGATATTGAACATCGTGCGGTAGAAGACTCGCTGGGCTATATGCTTAAAATCCGGCGCGAGATTGGCAGGCCCTGCATACTGATTCCAACGACGGACCGGACCGCTCAGTTTGTTGCTGACCATGCCCAGGTGCTGGCAGAGGGATTCATTTTCCCGGAACTGCCGTCCGGCCTGGTCCGTTCTCTGGCCAGTAAGAGGCAGATGTTCTATCTCGCCCGCCAGCACAATATTCCTACTCCAGACGCCGCCTTCCCGGTGTCACGAGAAGATGTCTTGCATTTTCTGGGTCGTGCACGGTTTCCCATCATGCTCAAGGGAATTGATGGGCAACGTTTGTGGGAGCGGACCGGAAAGAAGATGTTCATTGCTAGATCGGAGGATGAACTGCTGGCGATTTACGATGCCGCCGAGGATTTCATGAATCCGAATCTGATGTTGCAGGAATATATTCCCGGTGGCGATGACACAGTGTGGATGTTCAACGGCTACTTCGACGCGCAATCCGAATGCCTGGTTGGCTTCACCGGCAAAAAAATCCGCCAGTGTCCCGTCCATACCGGATCAACGAGTCTAGGAATCTGCCTGTGGAACAAGGAAGTCGAGGAAACGACGAGACGCTTTATGAAAGGTGTCGGCTACCGAGGTACGCTCGACATAGGATATCGTTACGACGCCCGCGACGACCAGTATAAAGTACTCGATGTAAATCCCAGGATTGGCGCCACTTTCCGTCTTTTTGTTGGTGAAAATGGAATGGATGTTGCCAGGGCCCTCTATCTGGACTTGACATGCCAGCGGGTGCTTCCGGATATTGCAATGGACGGACGAAAGTGGATCGTTGAGGATCTCGATCTTGTATCCTCCTACCGTTATTATCGCGAGGGAACGTTGAGGTTCGGTGACTGGATCCGTTCATTTGGAGGAATCGAAGAAGCGGCGTTTGTTTGTTCTGACGACCCTCTTCCTGTCGTCTCAATGCTTGTCTTGCGGACCCGGGAGTTAATCAGGCGTCTCATAAGGGGCGCGGTTGCGATGCTCCAGCGCGGCGGCAACAAGCTGAAACAAACGCCAGGTGGCCGTCTGAGACCCAATTTCTCCTCACGGCCATCAATCCTGGATTCGTTGACGGAAGAACCGGATAGTAAGTAATGGGTTCTGGGTTTGATTCCGTCCATTCCTTTCTGCTCAAATGCCAGACGGCGTGAATACCCCCATGAATGAAACTTTAGTAGAACAACCGCTGAGGCTTCCTGCCGCCCACGCGAGAAAAACGTTGTGGTCGGGCGCGCGGGCGTGGTCAACCAAGGGAGCCCTGGCTCTTCTCGACCAAGGGCTGATATCGGGCGCGAATTTTGTCGTAGGAATCCTGTTGGCGCGCACTCTCGCGCCGGATCAGTACGGAGCATACGCTGTGGCTTTTGAGGTTTTTCTCTTCCTTTCTGTAGCGTATACCGCTTTGATCCTGGAGCCGCTGAGTGTGTTCGGTTCTTCGGTTTACCGGAACGCGAACCGCGAATACTTCGGAGTCCTACTCCGTATACACGGGGTAATAGCGGTCGTTATCTTCCTGGGGCTTGGGGCCTGCGCATGGATGTTGCAATCGGTTTCCCCCAGTGGCAATCTGACCTTGGCTCTGATTGGCGTCGCGATTGCCTCACCCTGTGTGCTTCTGTTCTATTTAGCCCGCAGGGGGTTTTATGTCAAGCTCTCTCCACGGCAGGCAGCCATCGGAGCTTTTGGATACTCGGTTATCGTTCTCGGCGGTTTACTCCTCGCATATTATCGAGGCTTTCTTTCGCCGCTGGCGGCGTTCCTTCTGATGGCTGCCGGCTCGGCGGTCACTGCTCCGATGATGTTATCCAAGCTGAGGTTCTCTTTGAAGCCCCGCCTCGCCATCCTCAAATCGGCGGAGGTGATCCGTCGGCACTGGGGATACGGGCGGTGGGCCCTCGGCAGCGCGGTGGCGATCTGGTTTACCGGGGCCATCTACTATCCGCTTCTCAGCAGCTTCCACGGACTGGCAGACGCTGGAGCCCTCAAGGCCTTGATGAATTTCTCTTCGCCTGTGGGGCAGGCCTTCGCGGCCATGTCATTGCTCTCACTTCCCTACGCCGCAGGCATTCACCATCAGAACAGTTCAGGTGGCTCACACCACCTGGCGGCAAAACTTGCTTTAATTTATGCAGGGGGAACAATCCTCTATTGGCTGGTTATAGTCTTCTTTCGTGCGCCTATCGTGGACCATCTTTACGCTGGGAAGTATATGGAAATAACCGGGTTGATACCCTGGTTGGCCCTGGGATCGGTGCTCCGCATTTCGGCGACCTCCCAGGCGATAATTCTGCGAGCAATGCATGCTCCGTCGCTGGTCTTTGTTGCATATGGCGCAGCCAGCGTGGTCGATATCGTGGCTGGCATTCCCTGCACGTGGGCATTCGGGCTTTGGGGTGCCGTATTTACCTTGGTCCTATCGAGTGCGGTTGCCTTAGTTGTTACGTCGGTCATTCTCCACTGCCGCCCACGTTTCTTGGCTCGTTTCTATAGCTATTAGCACATTGAAGCATCTACGGCCGCACCAATATGTGTGGAGGGGGCAAAGCACCAGACAGTTTGACCCATGGAAAACCTTGTGAATGTTGTTACCAAACAGCTTTCTGGGAGTTGCGGCTCTTCCCATGTCCGGACCCCCGCAAATGGCCTGAAAGTCACGCCCGATATTAGAATTCGGGGGACAAACGATGTCAGGGACCGGATCGCATGTGCGCTATCCGCGAAGACGGCATCGGTTACCGTGGACCGTTACGGATACAACAAATCCAGGCTCGCGGTGTGCAGTTCAGGAAAATGGAAAGGGAAGAAGCTGTTTGCAAAAATACTGCTTGCTAATCCGTATCCGATCCCTCCCCGTTTCAGAGCGCCTTGGGAAACGCCCCGTGATGCCACAATACCTGTCAGGGCGATCACTGACCAGATTGATGCCGAATGGAATATGACGCTCAAAATGCGTGCGCTTTCAGGCGGCGACTCGGTGCCCGCCCCCCTGGGAAGATCGCAGGCAGCAAGAACGGTTGTTTGGGAGGAAGCGGGCGGCATCTCTCTTATCCAGGCCTTGAAATGGTCGCGCTGGAAGAGTGCCATTCCTGCGGCAGGAGACCAAGCACTGTTTCGAGCAGGGACATGGCTGAGAAACGTACATGAGGCTTCCCGTCGAGGCACTGAGATTATTGAAGCGCGGGACCTCGTCCAAACGGCAAGCCGTTTGGCCGGGCAAAAGGAAAGGGCAGCCTGGTATTACGAAAGCATGGCAGCAAAGATTCTTGAGACTGCGTTGCCGGAAATGGGTGACAAAGGCAAATTCTCTGTTGCGGTTGCGCTCACACATGGTGATTTCTGCCTTTCGAATCTCCTTTGGGATGTTACCGGGAAAGGTCTCGCCGTCATCGACTTTGAATTGTCCGATTTTCGTCCCGTATTCTATGACCTCTTTGCGCTGATCGCCGACCTTCGGTCTGGACTCCTGAATCCGCTAATTCCCAAATCGGTAATACATTCCTGGGAAGAATCCTTCTGGCGAGGTTACGGGCCAGTCTCGCGTCAGGTGACGGCATTCGTGAAAGCCCTGGCGTTGGCAAGGGTTTTTTACTACCACTTTTCTCGATTGCTGACACGGCGAGAACGAAAGGGTTTAATCGGCGGTTTCAACGCGCAACTCTACCGAACTTTCTTGGAAGGCAGGATCATTGCTCAGCGATTGGATCTGCCTCAGGAGCTTGCGGCTCACCATGACGATTGAGAAAGAGACTTTCTCACTGTCTTTTCAGGATGAAATGAACTCAAACGGCAAATTCCCTACTGGCCAACCGGTCTCCGGTGAAAAAGCACGGAGTGTAACCCTGTCCCAATGGGCTATGCGACGTAGAGTTTGATCGCGCTGCCATCGAAGGCCACCGCGATGCTCGCGCCACGCCTCTCCGCCGCCAAGAGAACGACAATATCAGCCGTTGTCGAGTGCTCCTTGTGGGCATTGCAACCGGTGCAAAGCCATTCGGCCGAAGGAACGTGACAATGCAGAAATTTCACATCCCAACTTCTCGCAAGTTGGAATCCTACTCAGGAGGGTCCATGTCTGACTCGGAACGTGGAAATCTCGAATTGGCTTATGCTGCGGGACTGTATAAGAGTCCTTCGGCCACTGCTG
Organism: Acidobacteriota bacterium; assembly: GCA_021827245.1. Next base: position 22,495 of record JAKAWN010000015.1, read on the forward strand.
ATCCATCGGGCCTCAAAGGCGGAAGAAGGACACACCTGGAGATCGGGGAAGAGCGAAGGAGCAGTGTCGCGCAATACCTAAAGAAGGCGGTTCAATTCTTTTACCTACACGGACCCAGGTACGTCTCCCGCAAGGCCCTCTGGCGGCTCGAATACACGCGTTTTCGACGACAATGTGATTCCTGGCATGCGCGCGTGGGCGCGAAGCCGGTGACAGTCAGGTTCATCGATCAGGAATTTGAGTTACATCCTTCCGGCAAGGGCTTAAGCGAGGAAATCATGTTGTTAGGAGCCCACGAGCCGGTTTGCACCAGAGTCTATCTCAAGCATCTGCGCGAAGGGGATCACGTCCTCGATGTCGGTTCGAACCTTGGGTACTACCTGATCCTTGCCGCACGCGCTGTCGGTCCAACGGGCCAGATCATCGGATTAGAACCGGCCAGGGACGTCTATACCATCCTGGAGCGGAATGTCGCCCGCTCGGGACTTTCGAATATTCGGATTTTCCCCTGGGCTGCGGGTGCCCGAAGCGAAGATATTGAATTCTACGGATCGGAGATACCGAGTTGGGGAAGTCTCATCAGGGACAAGAACCTGTTGCAGGCGCAGCCTACGTCTGTGCCAGCCAAAAAGCTGGATGATCTCCTCGATGAGTTCCCGCAATTCCATCCCACCATGCTCCGCATGGATGTAGAAGGCGGGGAACTGATGGCTTTAGAGGGAGCGCGGCGGCTTTTGCGGGAGTACCGGCCGCGCATCTTTGTTGAAATACATCCCTTCGCTTTTGAATGGGAGCAGGCCCACGAGGCAATCATGGAACTGCGCGACATGGGCTATTCCTCGGGTGTGCTGATCGAGAGACTTTGGGACGAGCCCTGGGCAAGCTCATGGGTGAGAGAGCGCCGTCATTGGTCCGGGACCACCGACAAGCTTCTTGCAAAAATTGAATCCCGGGCAGAGGCATTGAACACGGGAGTGTTTTCCATCCTTCTAGAGGCAAGCGTACGATGAAGCTCTTGTGCATAGGGAGGAGCCTCGGGAGGACTGGGGTGAAGCTGTCCGGGGGCGGTGTGTTGCGGGTACAGTCCACGCTCTTAGATCATCTCCTCCGTTCTGGTTTCGACGTAAGCCTGTTTTACCTTAACCGGGTAGAGCACGAGGGGCCCGCGCCTTGCGGTCTTGTGCCGGAATATGGAGCGCCGGAGGAGAGGTCACTCAACCTTCATATGCCCAAAGTCATTCAGCGGCTCTGTGCGCTGGCGAAGGACAGTGACGTCGTTTTTGGAATGCAGGACGGTCGGCCGATAGACTTAGCCATCCTTATTGGCCGGATGACTCGCCGGCCTGTGGTCGGCTGGATTCACAACCTTCCTGGCCGCACGACGCAGGACTTTCCCGGCGGCCACCCATGGGTGACGCGTTTGTTATATCCACGCGCCAATCGTCTTGTGGCAGTCTCAAAGGGCATCGCGGATGACCTTATTAAGTTTTCGCCTGGAAGCGCGCACAATGTGGTCACCTTACCGAATCCAGTTGATGTGGCGGCGGTAAGGCGTCTGGGCGAGCTGCCGCCCCCGGACTGGGCACAGGAGATTTTCGCCCGGCGAACGCTGGTCGGGATGGGCTGGTTGACTCGCCGGAAGGGATTTGACTTGTTGCTTCAATCTTTTGCAACTGTCGTGCGAAAGGGCCACGACGTCAACTTGTTGCTCCTGGGCGAAGGGGAGGAGCGAGCTGCCCTCGAAGCTCAGGCTGATGACCTCGGGCTGCACGGGCGCGTCTTCATGCCTGGCTACCAACCATTTCCCTACCCGCTACTTTCGAGGGCGGAAGCGTTTGTGCTTAGTTCGCGTCACGAGGGCCTGTCTATGGTCATTCTAGAAGCGATGAGCTTGTGTGTTCCCGTCGTTGCTTTTGACTGTCCAGTTGGCCCTGGTGACATCCTGGACGGTGGCCGTTATGGATTGTTGGTCCCCGCGGAAGATCCGCAGGCTATGGCTGATGCGATCGCCAACCTGCTGGACTCCGCGGAACTCCGGACGCGTTTCCGTGGGCTTGGTCTCGAGCGAGCCATGCAGTGGGACACGAGCACCGTCACGAAAAAGTTTGAAACCCTTTTCCTTGAGCTCCCGAGCGGGCGCCGTCAGCGGGTGCACTAAGTGGAAAAGGATTTTCTTTGAGTGCACTGTCGAGCCAAGCTCAGTTGTTGCGCAAACGCTTTGCTCCGACTGACGCAGTGAGGGTAATTCTGTTCCAGCAGCCAATAGTTCCGCTTGATTCATTACGCCCTTAGGAAACAGGATGAGAAACTCTCATAAGAGCGGCGATTTTCTTGTGTCAGACCAACCCGCGAGGGCCTCGCGCACCAGGTTGACTTGGGTTGTTCCGCTATTCGTCTTGCTGGGGCTGGTAGCTGCCGTCGGCATCATAGAAGTCGCAGAAAGTCATGGCGGCACAACTGCCCTTTTGGCGATCTTGATCGTTCCTGTCGTTTTGGTGTTGCTCGGGGTAGGTTTTGTGGGAGGCGTCAGACGTGTCCGCCGACTGGTCGCTCGATTGACCTGGTGGCACGTCCTTTGGGCAATCCTCTTCGCCAGCGCCCTTGTCTTCCGCGAACGGGGCGTGAGTCAGATCGATTCGAATCCTTTGGATGCATGGGCAATTTACCGCGTATCGCTCGATATGATCGTCGGAGCCATCCTTATTACCCGGCTTGCCCTTCGACGCCCGCCCTTTGGGGGCTCGATCTTTCGTGGATTTCTTGGGGCGATGACTGTATTCGCTCTTGTTTGTATGCTGTCGACACTGTGGTCCGTGTACCCGGCGTGGACACTCTTCAAAGCGGGGGAATACCTGCTGGGTCTTGCTCTGGTTGGCGCAATTCTTGAAACCGTGAGGTCTGTGAAGGGCTTCAGGTCGCTATTTAACTGGACGTGGTTTCTATATGGCCTTCTCCTTATCTCCGTGTGGGTTGGTGCGATTCTCTGGCCTCAGCCTGCCCTGCACCCTATCGGACTGCCCAAGGACGCCCTGCTGGGAGTGCGTCTGAGTGGAGTCCTTCCCCTGCAGAGCGCAGAGGGCGTGGGAATTTATGCCGGGATGCTAGGTCTGATCTGCATATGCCGCCTTTTGCCGATGAAGGAAATCAAGCGAGGCAGTGCGTGGTACTTTCCAATTCTCGCGGCATGCATTGTTACGATGGTCTTGTCACAGACTCGCATGGCTGTTGGGGGTTTTCTCCTTGGCGTGTTTTTGATTCTGCTCTTTTCCAAGCGATTGCGCCTCGGCGCGGTTATGACATTTATGGTGGGGCCGCTTCTCTTACTGACGGGTGTGGGAAGCATAATCTGGGCTTTTCTTAAACGTGGCGAGAACCAGCAGGCCCTCGCCTCATTAAGCAGTCGGGTGGTCTGGTGGAAGTTTGCCTGGGAGAAGTTCCTCGAGCGTCCGTTGCTGGGGTTTGGTGCTTACGCTGCCGAGCGATTCGCGGTGATGGCTAAGCTTGGAATGGGGGAGACTTCCAGCCTGCACAGCGATTATCTGGGGGTCATTGTGGGGACGAGCATCTGGGGTTTGATTCCATTGCTCGTCGCAATCGTGGGCATTTGGTGGTTCTTCACCCGTTATCTTCGCGGGTCCTCCGGCACGCCAGCCGAGCGGCAACTCGCCTACGAGGCGATCGCCGTTTTTGCTCTGCTTTCGATAAACAGCCTGCTTGTTCCGATGTTCACTTGGCAGGCCCCCCTGTATTTCTTGGTGATTCTCGGTTACGCGGAGTTTTTACGCCGGAGACGTTTGCGGACAATTCCGGTATCACTGCACGTCATCAGGGAGAGTGCCCCTGAACTCGAGCTTGTGTCGCCACGATCCTGAAGCGCCTTTCGCATGCTATCGCTAGATCTCCAGCCATTGTCCGGAAACTGAGTGAAAGTCCCTGTTACCGAGGCGCCAATCAATGTCTGTTGTCTCTATGGAAGAATCGAGTGATCCAAAGTGTTTTGGAATTTCGGCACAACGGATAAGGCTGTGGCTTTTCTATTTTGCCGCAGCGTTCATCATGATTCTGTCAATGCTACCTGTCAGCACGCTGTCTTCCACCGGGCAGGTCACAGTACGGCCAGGTGATGATATCCAAAGACTAGTTGCCGACCATCCTCCAGGCACGTCTTTTGCTATTACTCCCGGTCTCTATCGCCTTCAGTCCATTCGGCCGAAGGACGGTGACTCTTTCATTGGCCAGCCCGGAGCGGTCCTGAGTGGCGCCCGGGTTCTTAAGACCTTTAAGCGCCGGGGACAGTACTGGGTGGCGAAGGTGTCCGTGAAGCCGGAACGGTCATATCGGGGCAAGTGCGACGCAAAGCACCCGGCTTGCATGTACCCGGAAGATTTGTTTTTTGACTCGAAGCCCCTCACCCGTGCTGCGACCCTTTCTCTCGTCGAGCCTGGCAGGTGGTATCTGGACTACAGCACCGGCACGGTCTACGTTGGGAGCGATCCGAGCGACCATGTAACCGAGTTGAGCGTGACCCCCGCGGCCTTCTGGGGCAGTGCCGGCAATGTGACAATCAAGGGGCTGGCGATCGAGAAGTACGCTTCCATCGCCGGCAAGGGTGCGATTAACGCCATGGCTGCCCTGAATGGCTACGGGCCAGTAGGGAAAGGCTGGGTGGTGGATTCCGACGACCTGTATTTGAACCATGGCATGGGCATACGGGTGGCTGATGGAATGGTTGTTTCCAACTGCAAGATTCACGACAACGGACAGCTCGGGCTCGGCGGGAACGGCAATGGCATCCTCATTAAAAACAACGAAATCTACAGGAACAACTATGCAGGATACGATTTTTCCTGGGAAGCCGGAGGGGCCAAGGTCGCCTCATACGCGACTCACGTGACGTTTGACGGGAATTATGTCCACGACAACGGCGGTCCTGGCCTTCACGCTGACATTGGTTGTGATTACATCACTTTCGAGAATAATCATACAGCCAGAAACATCGGCAGCGGCATCCACTACGAACTCAGCTACCACGGGGTCATCAAAGACAATCTGATTGAGGATGACGGGTTCTCTCCACAAGGAAAGAGCTTCTGGTATGGTGGCGGGATTCTGGTCTCAAACTCCTCGGATGTGGAAGTTTATGGCAACACGGTGACTGATTGCATGAACGGCATCGGCGGTACCGAAACCAACCGGGGTGTTGATCAAAGGACAGGGTTGCCTTACAAATTGCAGAACCTTTACGTCCACAACAATATCATCACTCAAAAAACGGGGATGGCTGCCGGAATTGTGAAATCCGCTTTGCTTGATAATTCTGTTTTTACCTCCTGGAACAACCGCTTCGCTGACAACACATATCATCTTGGAACGAAGGCGGGAAAATATTTCGAATGGATGAATGGTGCTGAGACGCTTGCGGAATGGGAAAGGCGAAGCCGGAATGATCAATCGCGGCTGGAGTTCCCTGCCAGAATGTTGCCGATGTTGTTTTCCATTGGAAATTCCCTGGGAATGCCTTGCAGACAGATGCGTTGTCTAGCCTTTGAGGGGGGCGGACATGATGATGACAGATAAAGCAGCTTCCGGAAGCCAAGGGGCCAAACAGGGGGCGGGATGGCGTTTGCCGCGAATTGTTACCACCAGTTGGGACGATGGCGACGCGTGTGATTTCAGAATTGCTGAGATGCTTTGTATCCGCAAGCTCCCCGCCACTTTTTATGTCCCGATTACCGGCCACCACGGCAAGAGCGCGCTTGGGCGTGGCGAATTGCGGTCTCTTGACAGCAAAGGTTTTGAGATCGGTGCGCACGGGTTTTCACACCTCATTCTTCCTCAATGCAGGAAGGAGGTAGTAGTCCGGGAGGTGGAAGCTTCCAAGCAGTACCTTGAAGACATTCTGGGAAGCCAGGTGCGGATGTTTGCGTATCCTCGAGGCCGTTACAGCAGCATGGCGATCCGCTCCGTCAAACACGCGGGCTATGCCGGTGCCCGGACGACTGAAATGCTTGCGCAGGGACTCTATTACGATCCCTACAAGATGCCGACCACGATCCACGTCTTTCCTCACTCCAAAATGGACTATATCCGGAACATGGCAAGAGCCGTGGATGTGGGAAGGGCCTGGCGATACGTTACGCAATTGTGGCAAGTGGAGGACTGGGTCGGACTGGCCAGAATTTTGTTTGACTCTATTCTCGAGGACGGCGGGATTTTCCACCTGTACGGTCACTCCTGGGAGATCAATGAGTTGAGTCTTTGGGACGATCTCAAAGAGATCCTGGACTACGTCTCCAACAGAGAAGACGTCCTTTACTTGCCGAACGGTAGAGCGCTGGATTACCGAACGACCAAACACGTCGTCTCTCTTGAAGACCGCTGTGCATTAGAAGGATGAAAATTCTTCTTGCTCATAACGAATACCAGCAGCCTGGCGGCGAGGATGTTGTTTTCCGTCAGGAGGTTCAGCTTCTCAGCAATTTCGGGCATAACGTGGTGAAGTATGTACGTACGAATCACGAAATCAATCAGTATTCGAGTTTTCGCCGGCTGCTGTTGCCTAAGCAAATGATCTGGGCCGAGGACACGCGGCGGGATATTTCCAGAATTCTGCAAGAGGAGAAGCCGGACATCATCCACGTGCACAACACTTTTACCCAGACATCGCCCTCTATTTACGCCGAGTGCCGCAAGGCTGGAGTGCCGGTGGTGCAGACGCTTCACAATTTTCGATTGCTCTGTCCCGCAGCGACTTTTTATCGCAATGGCCACGTGTGCGACGAATGCGTAACGCACAGCCTGTGGCGGAGCGTCATGCACGGATGCTACCGGAATTCTCGCCCGGACACGGCGGCCGTTGCCGCCATGCTGGCTACTCACCGCCAGCTCCATACCTGGACAACGAACATTAACACTTACATTGCCCTCACAGAATTTGCTCGGCAGAAGTTCATTTGTGGAGGATTTCCGGCGGAAAAACTTTGTGTCAAATCCAACTTCCTGGCGCCCGATCCCGGTCTGGGTACCCAGAGTGGGGGGTATGCGCTCTTTGTGGGGCGATTGTCCCCGGAAAAAGGGTTGCACACTCTGCTGCGTGCCTGGAGTGCTTTCAAGGAGACAATTCCGCTGCGTATAGTTGGTGACGGTCCACTGCGGGTTGAGCTGGAGAATTACGCCGCGCAGAACTCTCTGTCGTCAGTCCGCTTCCTGGGCCGGTTGAGCCGTGAGAAAACTCAGGAGGCCATCAAGGGAGCTCTATCCCTTCTGCTTCCGAGCGAGTGCTACGAGAATTTCCCGATGACCGTTGCCGAGGCTTTTGCCAGCGGTACACCGGTGATCTGTTCCCGCATGGGAGCAATGCAGGAAATTGTGGAGCATCAACACACCGGCCTCCACTTCGACCCAGGCAGCAGCGAACATCTTGCTGACAGCGTTGCCTGGGCGTGGACACATGCGGCGCGGATGCGAGCGATGGGCATGGCAGCGCGCCGCGAGTATGAACTTAAATACACGGCGGAAAAGAACCATTCTCTGCTGATGGACATTTACCAGCGCGCGATGCGGAAGCCTCCAGTGCCCAACTATGAGTATGAATTGCAGGGAGTCCCTGCTCGCATCGTCCAACCGTAGTACCTAAACAGCCATCACCTTGCCTGTTTCTATCGCAACTGAGCGTATGAATCAAGTGCAGGCTTTTCGTGTGCTTGGTGTGCGTGTCAACGCGATTCAGATTCCTGGAGCCATCGCGGCCATGGAGGACTGGATCCGGTTCAGGACCTGCACTCACTTTGTTGCTGTCACTGGCATGCACGGTGTGGTGGAAGCCCAGCATCAGCCGTTGTTCAAGACTATCCTTGGCGAGGCGGACCTCGTTGTTCCGGACGGGATGCCGCTGGTGTGGATGGGGCGTTGGCATGGCTTCGGGATGCGTCGCCGGGTTTACGGCCCGGAACTCATGGAAACTTTCTTCAAGACGACCGGGAGCCGCTACAACCACTTCCTCTATGGTGGAGCTCCGGGTGTGGCGGATCTTCTGGCAAACAAGATGCGAAATCGATATGGGATCAGGATTGCGGGGACTTACTCGCCACCCTTCCGCAAACTGACTCCCGATGAAGAGCAGGAGGTTATCCGCATGATCCAGTCAACCTCACCGGATGTGCTCTGGGTTGGGCTGAGTACCCCCAAACAGGAACATTGGATGTGGTCTTTCCGCAGCCGGCTGAGTGTGCCGGTGATGGTTGGGGTTGGGGCCGCGTTTGATTTCCACACGGGAAGAACAAAGCAGGCTCCTGTCTGGATGCGCGAACACGGGCTTGAGTGGTTCTTCCGTCTCGCCTCTGAACCGCGCAGGCTCTGGCGGCGTTACCTGATTTACGGGTCACAGTTTGTCTGGAACGTCAATTTGGAAATTCTTGGACTTAAAAAATTCAACTAGCCAATAAGGAGGCAAAACATGGACTGGAAGAATTGCAGCGTCTTGGTGACCGGTGGAGCGTCGTTCATTGGTTCGACCTTGGTTGACGCTTTGTTGGACAAGGGCGCTAGGGTACGAGTTGTCGATGATTTAAGCAGCGGCAAGCTGGAGAACATCGCCAACCATGTCATGAACCAACGCGTGGAATTCATTGAGAACGATCTCCGCGAACCGGGCGTTGCAGAAAATGCTGTTTATGGAATTGATGTCGTATTTCATCTTGCGGCCGACCATGGGGGTCGCGGGTATGTCGACCTGCACCAGGCAGCCTGTGCGTCAAATATCATGCTGGACGGAGTTCTCTTTCGCGCCTGCCTCAAAGCTCACGTAGAAAAGGTGGTGTACGCTTCCTCGGGCTGCGTCTATCCCAACCACTTACAGACGGACCCGGAACAGGTCTTGTATCTAACCGAGGATATGGTGGGGCCACCATACGACGCCGACAACATGTACGGGTGGGCCAAGCTGATGGCCGAAATGACTCTCCGTGCCTACTCCAAGGAGTACGGCATGAAATCGGCTTCCTGCCGCTACTTCACTGTATACGGACCGCGTGGCGTGGAAAACCATGCCGTTATCGCCATGATTGCCCGTTCCTTCGTGAAACAAGATCCGTTCGTTGTGTGGGGTACCGGCGAACAGATTCGGAACTGGACTTATATCGATGACATCGTCAGCGGCACCATCCTCGCTGCCGAGAAAATCGACGACGGTACAGCCGTCAATCTCGGCACCATGGAGCGCATACGGGTGATCGACGCAGCAAAGGAAATCTTGAAATACATGGGGCATACTGCCAAGTTTGAATTCCACCCCGAAATGCCAACCGGCCCGTACAACCGCGTCGCGGACAACTCACTGGCCAGGAAGCTTCTAGGATGGGAACCAGAAACGATGTTCATGGAAGGGCTCCATCGCACAATCGATTGGTACGTTTCAGCGAGGCAGCAGGAACAGGTGGCTTCCACGCTGGAAGCGATGTTGACCGAAAGATAAAACCTGGATGAAGTCTGTCGCAAGGCAGGTGGCATGGCCACCTGCCTTATTCAACGTTTGGCCTTGGTCACGTCTGTGTGCCCTTATTCTTGGGGCTTGCAGACGAACCACCCGATGGACCTGTGCTGCCTCTTGCCTCGGTGATTGAGATTGGGTCGCTCTCACTCTGGCAATCGGGCAAGACGTGCTGGTGATTCCTTCCGGTCTTTCGTCTTCTGTTTTTCCCCCTGCCTGCCGCTAAGGTGGCATGAATTTACTGCCACCGCCCCCCTCCTTTTCCAATTCTAATAAGTCAACCTAAGGAAATCGTTCGGAGGCCGCCCCCCCGGGCAACTCGATGCATTGCTTGGTTGTAGCAATGCGTCGGCGAATTGCACCCTCGTGGCTAGCAGCCAAAGAATCAAAAAGTATCGTTCACCCAATCTGCGCCAGGCAAACTGGTGCGGAAGGAAGAAATCGAAGTAGCAGCCCGGGCTGAAATCACGTAAATCGCTGATTCTGCAATGCAGCGATGTGCTTTTCACGGGGGCATCGAGGAAGCGTTTCCTGCTCGCTCCCGCAAGCCTGAGAATACGTCACGGCGTGTTAACAGGCTTCAAACAATCGTGTGGGTTGCGCGTTTGCCGCAGGGCGGGTTTGAGACCTGCCTTTACGACCGTAAGAGGAAAAACAGCATTTGGGCGAAGGCAAGCAGGCTGGAGGCCAGGTGCTGTGGGGAGGAATGCGGGTAACGAAGTGCCTCGATCTCACGGATTATTTCGGGGGCTGTAACCTCGCCGGTTATGACTAAGACCTGTCCAAGATGGCTGACCCGGAGGTTCCTGACCCTTGGAGAGGTGTCGCCGGGCGGCTCTCCTGCCATTCGCAGGTCAAGAATCAGCCGGTCACAACGCTCCCATGTCAAGGCCTCGAGTCCTTGACGGGTGCCGGGTGTGATGTCGCCTTCGGATTTGACCCCTGCCAAGACCAGGGACAACGCGTTGCGAATAACGGACGTCTTGCCGGTAGTAAGGATGTACCTCTCACCTTCCTTCAAGCTCAACCCTCCATCGCCGCTCCAATAGCGCGGGGAGCAGCCTTATAGTAATCTTGCCGAGGTAACGACACAATGCTACGGAAGTACCATGCACTGTTGGATCGTGCGCAGGGAGGTCTTGTAGCCCCAAGTGGTGTACATCCAACGAGACACTCGAGCGCTGATGGGATTAAAATCTCGTGCCCCCTACTCGGAGCAGAGTCCAGCAAGCAAGGGGATCTAGACTTGGATGCTGCAGGAGTGTGCCTAAGCCATGGCGCTAGCCCAGGATGAATATAGAGCAAGATGGGGGACATGACAAAGTGGGCCAACCCCTGATTCTGTGGTGTCGATGGTTACGAGAAATTGCGGGCGACCGGACCGGGTTGTCAGCTAATCCATCCCAAAAGCCCACGACCGGTTGCCGGATGGCACACTGGTGTCTGCGTCACAGAATTGGCATTGCAAGCGCACCGGCTTGGGTATACTGTGGTGCCCGGGTTTCGAAGATAGGAATCCCGGTTCAACGCATCCCTTGAGTTCCGGTGGTGAAAAATAACGGAACTGAGCCGAAGGCAATTTGTACGGATTTCTGCACTAACGGTACTTCCGAAAGGCCTTCTCGAAGCCGTGCCCAATGCGGTGCCCCGAAGCGGTGCGCAGTCTGCAAACCTCTTGCGCATGCCGATCGCACGACTCGATGCCATCAGCGGTTTAACCGCCACCGGCAGGAAGTGGCACGCTGATGACCTGCCCCATCCTGAGGATCCGGTGTTGGATGTTTCTGATTGGCAGAATTTCAAACTTCCCCAGAGACCGAACTCTGCCCAGGGCTTGGGGGAGGCAGTTGTAGGGTGGGAGCCGGTGTGGTTTCGCCCTCGGATTGTGATTCCGAAAGCCATGGGCGGAGACCGTATCGTGGGTTTGCCGGTCAAGCTGAACCTGAAGGTTCTTGGCGGTGGGAACGCAGCGACTTGCTGCAGGCCGATTCGATTTTGACTCACGGCGTATGTAAAGGAGCCTACCATGCGCGAACTGAGAAAGTTGTTCTTGATATCTTTCCTTCTTATCCCACTAATGGCGTTTCTTGCTGGCTGCGAGCGTGGGCAGCGCTCGGCTAGACTGGGTCCCGCTCCGCAGGCGCAGCCGGCTGACGACGTAAACCCTTTTGTCGGAACTGCGGCGGGTGGAAACACCTTTCCGGGGGCCACGATGCCCTTTGGGATGATCCAATGGAGCCCTGCTTCGGGACTCACTGACCATGGCGGAGGATACATTTACAGCGATAGCGTTTTGCGGGGATTCAGCCTGAATCACCTGGACGGGCAAGGCTGCACGATCATGGGCGACGTTCCGATCATGCCTTGGGTTGGAACTGTGACCGCTTCACCCGCCGTCGACCAGAAGGCTTACTTAGCGAAGTTTTCGCATGCCGGTGAGCAGGCTTCCCCGGGATTTTACACCGTTCGTCTCGGGAACGGCGTTCACGTTGAATTGACAGTGACGACACGGGCGGGCATTGGCCGTTTCACCTTTCCGTCTTCCGCCGATTCGAATTTCCTTTTCGAGACAAGCCATGACGCAAATGCATTCGGGGTCAGTAAGGCTACTGTTGAAATTGCCGGGGACCAGAAGATCTCAGGAAGTGTCGCAACCAGCGGGTTCTGCTCCTATCCCAACAAGTACACCGTATATTTTGCTGGTGAGTTCAACCGTCCGTTTACCCGATTCGGGACATGGACAGGTTCCGTGGTGAGGGATGGCAGGCGTTCCGTCAGCGGGCGCCGCGCGGGCGGGTTTGTGGGATTTGATACGACGAAGAATCCGGTTGTGGAACTCAAGGTTGCGCTCTCCTACGTCAGTGTCGCCAACGCATGGAAGAATCTGGACCAGGAGATTCCAGGATGGGACTTTGATGCGGTGAAGAAGGCGGCTCACCAGAAATGGAATGATGAGCTTGGACTGGTAGCGGTGAGCGGCGGTACCAATGAAGAACGTCGGGTGTTCTATACGGCCTTATACCACGTTTTGCAGGATCCGACCGTATTCAGCGACGTGAATAGTGAGTACATGGGTTTTGATAACCGCGTCCATGTTGCCAAGGGCTATACGCAGTACGCCAATTACTCTGGCTGGGACATCTACCGCGACGAGATACAACTGCTGGCCTTGCTCCACCCCAAAAAGACGAGTGACATGATTCAATCGCTGGTGCAGGATGCGGAGCAAGGAGGCGGCTTGCCGATGTGGCCGGTCGCCAATCATGAGGCTTGCCAGATGGTGGGCAATCCTGCATGCCCGATCATCGCCGACGGCTACGCCTTTGGCGCCCGCGACTTTGACGCCCGAGCGGCGCTGAAGGCCATGCTGAAGGGCGCAACCCATCCCGGCGCCAACTGCAACGGTTGCCAGGAATGGGACAGCCTGAGCAGCTACTTGAAGCGAGGATACCTTGGCCCGGATGACAAAGGCCACAAACCGGGGACACACAGTGGGCCCTCTCAGATGCTGGAATTTACCACCGCAGATTTCTCCATCGCGCAGATGGCCAAAGCACTGGGGGATACATCCACGTACCAAGCCTTCATGAAGAGGGCGCAATTCTGGCGGAACACCTTCGACACAAAAACAGGTTACATTGAGCCGCGCCGGAACAACGGCTCCTTCATTCCCGTGGACCCGGCATCACCCAAGTATTTTGTTGAGGGGAATGCGGCACAGTACAGTTGGATGGTCCCCTACAACATGGGCAGCCTGTTTAACCTGATGGGTGGAAACGCTGCTGTGGTTAAGAGGCTCAATACGTTCTTCACAGAGTTGAATGCCGGACCGAACCACCCTTATTTTTGGATTGGGAATGAGCCATGCTTTGCGGTGCCTTGGGCGTATGACTTTGTGGGCGCGCCTTGGGGAGTGCAGGATGTGGTGAGGCGGGTCGAAGTAGAGCTTTATACCTCCGAGCCGGATGGGTTGCCGGGCAACGATGACCTGGGTGCTATGTCAGCCTGGTACGTCTTTGCTGCCCTTGGATTCTACCCAGCGATTCCCGGTGTGGGTGGCGTTGCTCTCGACAGCCCCCTTTTCCCGAAGGCGACCCTTCATCTGGGGAACGGGCGTGAAGTCATAATCGAGGGAGAAAACGCCGCGGCCGCAACTCCTTACGTTCAAAGCCTCAGCGTAAATGGCAAGCCTTACGAGCACACCTGGATTCCGTATGAAACTCTTGAACGGGGCGCCACACTCCGTTTCACGCTCGCTGCGACCCCCAACAAGCAGTGGGGAAGCAAACCGGATGACGCCCCGCCCTCATTTACGGAAGACATGGCGGCGTCACAGAACTGAAAATTGTGCTCAACAGGGGCGACTCGGACCTACGTTAAGGCCAATTGGATTTCCCCGACATAACTCCGCGGTTCAACAAAAGGCACGCGCGGGGTACACGGAAGAGAATCGCTCCCCCTAACTCATTGATTCCAAAAGTGCATCTCTAGTGCGGAGGGAGGGAATCGAACCCTCACTTCCCGTAAGGGAAAAGGGATTTTAAGTCCCTTGCGTCTACCAGTTCCGCCACCCCCGCATGTTGAAAAGAAAAGACTTGCGCGATTCGTTGAGGTATGGTTTCGTCATACTTATTAAGATCGTGAGAAGTCAATTCCAGACCGGAATGCAATTCAGGATTTTCCGCAAATGCAACCCTGAAAGTCTACCACAAAGTTTGTAGGAGGCCCCACTTCCAAGGCGACCGAGAGTCGCAAGAAGGCTGTAGTCCCGGTGTATTAGCCTCCCGAGGCTAGCCGCGGATTCCTCAGCGCCCAGCCCTTACTCGTCGGCCTTCTAACGAACCGCGATCTGGGCTTTCAGAAGGGCAGTCTGGCCTCGCGCGTGCCTCACCGCGCAGTGCTGGCGGGTTCGCGCGACCGCGAAAGAACTTCCACGACGCCTTGCCTCGTGTGTGGCATCAGCGATTCCAATTGCTGGGCTCATCACAAGATGACCGCCAATCCCCACGGACGCACTTTGGAGTGCATCAAGCAGGGGGCTAAGACCTGGAAGTTTTTCACTCTCGGACACCGGAAAGCTCTGTTCAAGAACGTGATCGTTTCTGGACCTCCGGCATCCTGCAGGAGGTCCTCCCGCCGCTGAAACAAACTGAGAACCATACCGGCTATTGAGAATCTTTTTCCGGCTTCTCAATGTTGATTGCCGGCAGGTTCGCGTGGCGCAAGAGCGAGTTCAAATGCGGTAAGTCTTGCGTTTCGATCTCATTCCATGCGCCGAGGGTTGTTTCCATCACCTGCCGTCTTTGGCGGAGGGCCTTGAGCGCATCCGGCGTGGGAGCTGCGTCGGCGCTCTCCACCACATATTGGAGCTTGCCAAAAGCTCCGGCCAGGTAACGAAGGCTCGTCAGGTCTCTTGCAGGTCCAAACACGCCGGAGAAATTAGGGGAGGATGGTGGCGCAGGCCCAACCACCGGAGCCAGTTTGGCGCTGACGGCGTTGATTTCGTCGCTGAGTTCCTGGCTGCCTGCAGCCTTCGGCCGGAGCGATTGCAGTTGCTTCTGAACCTTTTCAGCTTCAGCCAGAGTCCTGGAAACCTTGTCGCGCGCCAGGATGAGTTGTTTGTCTACTTGGAATTGTTCCTGCAAAGCCGCTTGAGTTACTTTGATGCGCGGGTCCATCTTGACGGTCAGGGGTTGGGAGTACGTCTTCCCGTTCACGATGAGCTTGACCGTGTAGTTTCCCGGCACGGCCCACATGCCGGATTTTGCCCAAGTGTCAAACCCAAATGGTGCGGCGGGCGACGGGTAGAGCAGGTTCCAAACGAAGCGATGCATGCCGGGTTCTGCGGAGGGCGGATGCTTGTGACGTACCCAGTAGGCTGCGATTCGCATTGTAGCCGGGTTTATTTTCGGTGGCTTTTCGGCGCTTGAATAGCGGCTCACGAGCTTGCCGTTGCTGTCGAGAATTTCAAGGATGACCGGACCCGCGGGTTTGGACTTCAAATAATAATCAATGATAGCTCCGTTGGGCGGGTTCTGCCCAGCCGGCTCCTCCGGCGGGAGCGGCGTGCCCTCGTCCGTTGATCCGAACCGCGAGCGGTATGCAGTTTCCGGCCGGAAGAGCCACGCGTCAGACTGCTCCACTTCTGAATCCAGTTGGCGCAAGGGCGTAACATCGTCCAGGATCCAGATCGAGCGCCCGTGCGTGCCGGCAATCAGGTCGTTCCCATGGACGATCAGGTCGCGCACCGAAGCAACCGGAAGGTTCTGCTGTAGAGACTCCCAGTGATTCCCGTCGTCGAAGGAGACGTACACACCGGTTTCCGTGCCGGCGTAAAGCAGCCCTTTGCGCAAGGGATCTTCCCGTACCACGCGCACGAAGGCGCCGTCCGGGATGCCATTACTGATTTCCTGCCAGATCTTGCCGCCGTCATGGGTTCGATAGATGTAAGGCCGGAAATCGTCGAGGCGGTGCCGGTCCACTGCAGCGTAGGCGGTGTT
>JAKAWN010000016.1 GCA_021827245.1 Acidobacteriota bacterium
ATCATGATCCTGGGCGGCGGCCCGAACCGGATCGGCCAGGGTATCGAGTTCGACTACTGTTGCGTTCACGCCAGCCTTGCCCTCAAGGAGGAAGGCTACGAGACGATCATGGTGAACTGCAATCCCGAGACCGTCTCGACCGATTACGACACGTCCGACCGCCTCTACTTTGAGCCGCTGACATTTGAAGACGTGATGTCGATTGTCGAAGAGGAACAGCCGACCGGAGTCATTGTCCAGTTCGGTGGCCAGACACCGCTCAACCTTGCACGGCAACTCAAGGCGGCCGGGGTTCCTATTATTGGGACCTCGCCCGAATCCATCAACCTCGCTGAGGACCGGAAACACTTCGGAAAACTTCTTCGAGATCTTGGCATTCCGCAACCGGAAAACGGGACAGCCATGAGCGTGGAAGAGGCGCTTGAGGTTGCAGACCGAATCGGCTATCCGGTTCTGGTTCGGCCCTCGTACGTGCTGGGCGGCAGGGCCATGGTGATTGCCTACGACCGCAAGATGCTGGCGAATTACGTGCGCCGCGCTGAAGATCTTGAAAGGGCATTTCCGATCCTGATTGACCGCTTTCTTGAGAATGCTACCGAGGTTGATGTCGACGCCCTATCCGATGGGCGCGATGTCGTGATTGCGGGTATCATGGAGCACATCGAGGAAGCCGGCATTCATTCGGGCGATAGCTCTTGCGTGCTTCCTTCCGTAAACATCTCTGAAGAGAATCGCCGCACCCTTGCCGCCCATACCACAAGGCTGGCACGGGAACT
The DNA here is from genome assembly GCA_021827245.1 of Acidobacteriota bacterium. The sequence goes on from JAKAWN010000016.1 coordinate 777, forward strand.
GAATGTTGTTGGCTTGATGAACACGCAATATGCCATCCAGAATGGGAAGGTTTTTGTTCTTGAAGTCAATCCACGCGCTTCACGCACGGTGCCATACGTCAGCAAAGCCACCGGCGTGCCGCTGGCCAAGGTTGCAGCACGCCTAATGGTGGGTCAAGAGCTAAGTAGCTTTGGTTTGGACCCCGAGCTTCCGGTCCACCATTTTTACGTAAAGTCTCCGGTGTTCCCTTTCCAGAAATTTCCGGGTGTCGACACGGTGCTGGGTCCCGAGATGAAATCAACCGGAGAAGTGATGGGCGTGGCCGACCGCTTTGGCCTGGCTTTTGCCAAGGCCCAACTGGCCGCAGGACAGAAGATCGCGATGAACGGCAAAGTGTTTATTTCTGTCAACGATCACGACAAGGCGCATGCCGTTGCTCTTGCACGTGACCTTGCCGGGCTCGGCTTCAAACTCATCGCAACCCGCGGGACTGCTGCGGCTATTCGAGCGGCAAAAATCAAGGTGGAGCGGGTCTACAAAGTGGAAGAAGGGCGTCCGAACGTGGTGGACCATATCAAGAACGCTTCCATCGACCTCATCATTAATACGCCGCTCGGCAGGGATTCACGGTACGATGAAAAAGCAATCCGGCGTGCGGCCGTCCAGCACGGTGTAACCTGTATTACCACGATCTCCGCGGCGACCGCTGCCGTGAACGGCATCCGCGCCCAGCGCGAACGTGGAATCGAAGTGGCCTGCCTGCAGGAACTCCATATCAGGGATCGAGCGATGGCCCAGAGTTCTGTCGTAAGCAGGACGCTCAACCCAGGTGGCTGAATTCATGACAAGCAAAGAAATTGTGTCCAATCTTAAGGGAGTCTTTGTCCCAATTGTGACACCGTACAATCGCCGCGGGGATATCGACGAAGCCGGTTTTCAATCCAACGTTCGGCGTTATGTCACGGAAGGCATTAACGGAGTTCTTGTGGCGGGTTCCACTGGCGAAGGGCCTTATCTGGCCGAACACGAAAGGCTGCGCCTGGTGGAACTGGCACGGCCGCTGATTCCGCCGCCGCAACTTCTGCTGGTTGGAACAGGCGTCGAAACCACGCGCCAGACGATTCATCTGAGCAAGGAGGCCGTTGCCCGCGGCGCCGACGCAGTGCTGGTGCTGACCCCAAGCTACTTTAAGAATCGCATGAACGCTGCCACTTTGACAGCGCACTTCTCGACGATTGCGGATGCGCTGCGGCGTCCGCTCATGATTTACTCGATTCCTCAATTTACCGGGATTCACATGGAACCGGCGACGATCGGCCGCCTGTCGCGACACGGCAACATAGCCGGACTCAAGGAAAGCTCAGGCAACGTCGATCTCTTGCGCGAGGTCGTTCAGAAGGCAGTCCCCGGATTCCGCATCCTTGCAGGGTCGGCGCTGATCATGATCGAGGCGCTGCAAACGGGGGCATCTGGGGCGATTCTTGGCCCCGCAAACTACATTCCGGACATTTGCGTTGATCTTTACAGGCTCTACTGCCGGGGAGAGGTCGAGAAGGCGCTGGAAATCGAACACCGCCTTGTGCCCTTGGTGCAGGAAGTGAATGTTCGTTGTGGGATTCCCGGAGTCAAATACGCGGCTGACTTGTGTGGTTATAAGGGCGGAAAGCCTCGCGGTCCTCTGCTGCCATTGGGGTCTGCTGAGGAGCGCAGGGTAGCAACCGCTCTCCGGAAGGCTGGCATTCGCCTGAACCGGCGCGCGGCTGCCTGATTTTTCAATTCCAATCCGAATCCTAAACAACCTTTGCAGCATCGATAAAGGAGTTGCCGCGAGCTTCGCTGGGGTGTTGTTGCGTTTGTATCAGCAGTGTAGCATTGGAGAATTTATGGATTGCGTGTCGCGGCCTTATTCTCGAATCCCGAAATCCAGCAAGCTGCTTGTGGATTATCTCGAGCATTTCGAGCGCGTTGAGCGATTCTACAATGGGTCGCCTTTCCGTTCGGACACGTACAGACGGCTGGAAGGGGAACTTCGCGGCTTCAACATCGACCGTGAGGCTCTTGTCAGGATTTTGCTGCGACAGAATGAGGCTTTTGGGGCAGGCGAGGAGACAATCGCGAATATCCGCCGCCTTGCCGACCCGGACACTTTCGCAGTCGTCACCGGCCAGCAAGTGGGCCTCTTCTCCGGCCCGGCGTTTACCCTTTATAAGGCATTGACAACGGTGCGCGTGTCGCAGTCGCTCGCTTCCCAGGGCCTGAAGACGGTTCCGGTCTTCTGGCTGGCTACCGAGGACCACGATCTGGAGGAAGTCGCCCAGGCTTATACACTCAACGACGAATACGAAAAGATCCCTTTACATGATCCAGGTGAACGGCCCGCGCCGCAATCTCCGGTCGGACGCGTCAGGCTGACGCCGGCTGTTATCGGGGCCCTCGATCGGCTGGAAGCGACCCTGCCTGCTGGTGATGACCGTGCGCAATTGCTTGCAGACCTTCGATCATCGTATCAGCCCGGCGCAACGTGGTCACATTCATTCGCAAAGTTCTTGACGCGGCTTTGTGGCCGCTGGGGCGTCGTGCTGCTTGATCCGATGGATGAGGCCATCCATTGCTTGGGTGTTCCCATCTACCAGGAAGCTCTCCGGCAGGCAGACGAGTTGAGAATGAAACTTCAGGACCGTTCCCAAGATCTGGTCAAGGCTGGCTACCACGCGCAGGTTCACATTGCGGAAGATTCAACGCTGCTCTTTGCGGAAAGGGACGGCGATCGATTTCCCGTGCATGCAATTGCCGCAGACGGCAAGAATAGATTTTCCATCGGTGAAGGTCAAAAAATCCGGATGGAAGAGCTGACATCCGAGTGCAAAGAAAAACCGCTCAATTTCTCTGCCAATGTGCTGCTCCGTCCGCTCTTGCAGGATAGCCTGTTGCCAACTATTGCTTACGTCGCCGGGCCTTCCGAGCTTGCCTATCTGGGCCAGGCACAGGTTCTTTATTCTGCTTTTGGCCGCCCCATGCCCGCGGTTTTCCCTCGAAGCGGCTTTACCCTGATTGACCGCCGCATTGAACGGTGGATGGAAAAATACCAGGTGGCGATTGATGACGTCTGGGAGGGCAAAGAACATTTGAGTCACCGCATCGCTTCTACTGTCTTTGCCGAAGGATGGTCGGAGCGCTTCAATCAGGCGGAACAGGACCTTGCTCATCTGCTTGCACGGCTGAGAAAAGATATAGAAGCTCTCGACCCTACCCTGGTTGATGCGCTGAATCACGCGGAAGAAAAGATTCAATATCAGGTTGAGAGGCTGAAAGGCAAGATGACACGTTCGGCGCTCAGCAAGTCCGAAGTTCTTGCCCGCCATGAGCAGGCGCTTCTCAGTGCCATTACACCTGACAGGGAATTACAGGAACGCAGCGTGAGCGGAGTCTACTTTCTGGGCCGCGCCGGCTATGGGTTGCTCGACCGCTTGCTCGAGCATATACCCGCCGACACTTCCGATCACCGTGTCATGAATTTCTGATCTCTGAATCTTCGTCGAGCGCCAGTCCTGCCTCTGTTTCATGGAATTGCCGGACAGGGAATCCGGGAAATCTCTTTGTTATAATGAATCAGCCATTCTTTAAATCTTAGAGGATTGGTGAAGGGCGAGAAGAGGAGGGAACAATGTCTGAACAAGCAGCGAAAGCCTCGATTCAGAGCAAACCGCAGAACCAGCATCATGCTCTTCACATTGAAACGCACTCCCGCGTGGAGTTCAAAGATATCACCGGCCAGATCGAGCGCCTGATCGAGCAATCGGGGATTGAAAGCGGCCAATGCCACGTGTTTGTCCCTCACACCACCGCCGCGATTCTGATCAACGAGAACTACGACCCTGCCCTGCGCCAGGACATCGCTGATTTCCTAAAGAAGCTTGCCCCCCCCGATGTGGATTATCAGCATAACGACGGCAATTGCGATTCTCATCTGAAAGCGGCCCTCATCGGCGCCTCGAAGACCTTGCTGATTGAAAACCACCGGCTTCTGCTGGGGCGCTGGCAGGGTGTTTACTTCTGCGAATTTGACGGGCCACGCCGGCGTGATTTGCACATCAAGCTCGTCGCGGATTAGCCATGGAAACGCTGGGCGTCTATCTCCAGGTTCCTTTCTGTGCCTCGAAGTGTAGCTTCTGCAATTTCAGTTCGCGCGTGGCTCCCCAAAGCGTCTACGATCGCTATTGTCAGGCTCTCATTGAAGAGATTAAACACCTTCCTGAGTTTTACGCAGCCGGCGGAATCGCACGTGGGTTGTTAAAGGCTCCCGTCGATTCGGTCTATATCGGGGGCGGCACGCCATCGCTCCTTGGCGCTGAGCGCCTGGCAAACATGGTCGGGAATCTCCAGCATCAATTCAGGATTGAATCATCCGCCGAGTTTACCCTGGAAGTCACACCGGGTTCTGCGGATGGAACTCTCCTGAATCGCGTACTGGGGCTTGGTGTAAATCGGCTCAGTATTGGCGCGCAGTCTTTTGCGGATGTCGAACTCCGCTCGGTGGGAAGGCTGCACTCGGCTGAGGACACGCGGGCACTCATTCGATCGGCGAGAGAGCAGGGGTTTGCGAATATCAGTCTGGATCTGATTGCGGGCCTGCCTTACCAGTCCGCGGAATCATGGTCGTCATCATTGCATTCGGCAGTTGCTGAACGGCCCGAACACATCTCGATTTATCTTTTTGAAATTGACGAAAAAAGCCGGCTCGGCATTGAGGTTTTGCAGCACGGAACGCGCTACCATAGCGAGATGGTTCCGGATGAAAAGTTTATGGCGGACGCCTACGATCAGGCCCGCAAATTTCTTTGCAGGCATGGATACATTCAATACGAAATCTCAAATTTCGCTCTGCCGGGTTTCGAGTCGATTCATAATCGCAAGTACTGGCAACTGAAACCCTATCTCGGCCTGGGGGCAGGGGCGCATTCGTTCGATGGGCTGTGCCGCTGGGCGAATACGACCCAAGTGGAAGAGTACGAACGCCGCCTGGAACGAGGCGAATCGCCGGTTTGCGAGCAGCATACACTATCTTCTCATGCCAGCATCGAGGAGTTTTTCTTCCTTGGGTTGCGCCAAACAGAGGGTATCGATCTGGCGGAAGCCGAAAGACGCTGGGGACAAGCGCTTGTTGGACAATGGGCGCAAAAGATCGACAGCCTCGAACGGAACGGCTGGCTTGAGCGAGCCGACGGACGCATTCGTCTTGCCGACGGCGCTTTGCTCGTTTCAAACGAGGTCTTTCAGGAATTCATCGGCGTATAGAAGTGTACAGACACTAGGAGTGCAGATAGTGCAATGGCCCAATCATGATTGATCTGCGTAGTGATACGGTGACCCGTCCGACTCCGGCAATGCGGCGTGCCATGGCTTCGGCCGAGGTGGGTGATGACGTCTATCGCGAAGATCCGACGGTCAATAAACTAGAGGAACGCGCGGCGGAAATCTTCGAAAAGGAAGCCGCGCTTTTTGTCGCCTCCGGGACCATGGGTAATCAGACAGCGATCAAGGTCCACACCAGCCATGGCCAGGATGTGATTTGTGAAGAGCGATCTCACATCTACGTGCACGAGATGGGAATGATGTCCGCATTCTCAGGATGCATGGCACGCACGATTTACGCGCCTGACGGAATTCTGGCCTGGGGTCTCATTGAGCCGCTCGTCAATACCGGCAGCGGCAGCGATTTCCACAGCAGGACGGGACTGGTCGAAATCGAGAACACTTCAAATCTTGCCGGTGGATCGGTCTACTCGATCGATGTTTCGGATGAAATCTGCGGCCGTGCGCATCAACTTGGTATTCCGGTACATCTGGACGGGGCCCGAATCTTTAACGCTGCCACGGCATTGCAACGCTCAGTGGTTGATCTGACGCGCAATTTCGATTCGGTTATGTTCTGCCTGTCGAAAGGACTTGGGGCCCCGGTTGGTTCAATGCTGGCGGGGAGCAGGGCATTCATCGATGAGGCTCGCCGTGTACGCAAAATGCTTGGCGGCGGAATGCGCCAGGCAGGGATTCTGGCCGCCGCCGGCCTTGTTGCGCTTGAGGAAAGCCCCGAGCGATTGCACGTGGACCACGAGAATGCCAGATTTCTGGCTGAAGGGCTGGCGGAAATTCCCGGCGTGAAGATCGATCCTGCCAAAGTCAAAACGAACATCTTGTTCTTCGATGTTTCAGCTAGCGGACTCACAGCGCACGAAGTTTCAAAGGGTCTTGCTGAGCAGGGAGTGCTGGCTGACGCAACAAGCCCCACAAGCATACGCATGGTGACCCATTACGACGTTGATCGTGCTGGATGCGCGCGCGCCCTTCAAGTGCTGCACGACGTTCTCTCCGGCGTTCGCCGGACTGCAATTGTTTGAGAATGCAAGGTATGGTCCGGCCAACCCTGTGGCCGCTTCAGGATCACACGAACCTATGGAAGTTCATGTGAATCGGACCTTCAGCGTTTTTTCCGGGCTTTTTGGGTGTAAAGCATGCCCAGGACTTCCACGTAATGGTCCCGGTATGAAGTGTCATGCGGATCCATTTGAGTGCAGATCCGATATTCCTTGAGCGCCTGCTGGAGGTCTCCGAGTTTTTCAAGTGCGAACGCCAGGCCACTGTGGGCCTCCACGCGGTTGGGCTCGAGGTGAATTGCTTCAAGCATTTCCACCCGCGCTCTTTCCCAATCATGAAACATCATGAAGGTGATTCCCAGTTCGCGGTGCAAATCGCCGTTTCTGGGGTCAAGCTGGGTTGCCTTGCGAAGAAGCTCGACAGCTTCCTTGAACTGACCGCTTGCTCTCAACTGAACAGCTTGTGAAACCATGCGCCTCAGTTTTCTTTTTGCTTCGGCTGCGGCGAGTGGCGAGATTTGCGATGCTTGTGAGGACGTGGCGGCTGTGTGAGCATCGACCTGTATCTCCTGCCCAGCCTCCGTTCGGATGAAATAGGACATTTCGCGTTGGCCCGGACACTGGACGTGAAGGTAATGGTCTCCCGGATCAACTGATTTGACCGACAGCACTCCCCTGACGCCTGTCAATCCTGAACCCTCGCCATCAATATCCACCCTGCAACCCGGTAGCCTGGAATCGACAACAACAGTTGCAAACAGATCTGCCTTTACGTTCTTCTTCGATTTGCTGTGGAACCACTTGGGGAGAGCATAGGCATTGCCAGCCAAGGCTAGCGATAGTGCGAGAACGACGTGAAAGCGACTCTTCATCACCGGCGCCATCAATGTTAGCACAGAACCTCGCGCTTGGACTGCGTGTCAGGCTTGTAGGATGCCCCGGCCAGCAAGTCCGCTATGCTTAACCATGTTAGAATAGGCATGAATCGGGTGCCCGCGGAGACCGGGAAGGGGGTGGCCGCTGAACTTCGAACTGACCGACGAAGAGTGCGAGATCAGGGATTCGGTAAGAGAATTTGCGGAAAAGGAAATTCGCCCTCACGTTCGCGAATGGGACGAGGCTGAGCATTTTCCACAAGAGCTTATTCCCAAACTGGCCGAACTGGGACTGATGGGTGTCACGATCCCTGCCGAATACGGCGGTGCTGCTTTCGGCTATATCCCCTATGTTATTGCGATTGAAGAGCTTGCTCGCGTGGATGGCTCTATCGCCCTGGCGCTGGCGGCACACAATTCCTTGTGCGCAAACCACATCCTGCTTGCCGGGACTGAGGAACAAAAGCACAAGTACCTTGTCCCCCTGGCACAGGGTACGAAGCTTGGGTGCTGGAGCCTGACGGAGCCTGACGCAGGCTCGGATGCTGGCGGCACACGGACGACTGCTCAGCTTGAAGGTAATACATGGATTCTAAACGGTTCGAAAACATTTACCACCAACAGCCACTATGCCGATATCTGCGTGGCAATGGCTGTTACCGATAAGGGGAAACGCAAGCACGGCATCTCCGCTTTTATCATTGAAAAGGGCACTCCAGGTTTTCAGCCTGGAAAAATAGAGAGCAAGCTGGGAATGCGGGCAAGCAATACCGGGGAAGTCATCTTTGACGACTGCAGAATTCCACGGGAGAATTGCCTTGGCGAGTGCGGTCACGGATTTATTGACAGCCTGAGAGTTCTTGACGGAGGGCGAATCTCAATTGCTGCGCTGGCTGTCGGCATGGCCCAGGGCGCGTTTGAAGCCTCGCTCAATTACTCCAAGCAGCGCGAACAATTTGGGAAGCCCATCTCGAGCTTTCAGGCCGTGCGATTCAAGCTTGCCGATATGGCGACAGAAATCGAAGCAGCCAGGCTCCTGACCTGGCACGCCGCAGCGCTCGCGACACAGGGCAAGAGGGTGACACGTGAAAGTTCCATCGGCAAACTGTTTGCCAGTGAAGTTGCCGTCAGGGTTGCAAACGAAGCGGTTCAAATTCACGGCGGCTATGGTTTTATCAAGGACTATCCGGTGGAAAAGTTCTACCGCGACGTCAAGATATGTACGATCGGCGAGGGAACCAGCGAAATTCAGCGCCTGATTATCGCTCGTGAGTCGCTTGGGGAACCGATGTAGCGATCCTGTGATGAGGCCGGCCTCAAAGGGGCGCGCATGATGATTCGATGAGCGCAGCATTTGAACAATGGGTTGAAAGAATCTGTGCGGGTGATCGAAGGGCCATGGCTCGGGCTATTTCCGCAGTCGAGAGGCGGGATCCCTCGTGCAGGGTCCTGTTGAAGGATCTTTTTCACAAGGCAGGGAGGGCGTACGTCATCGGCATTACCGGTACGCCCGGGGCGGGCAAGAGCACGCTTCTCGAAAAGCTTGCCGCTGAATACCGTCGAAACGGAAAACGCGTGGGGATTATTGCGATCGATCCAACCAGTCCTTTTTCCGGCGGCGCCATTCTGGGCGATCGGATACGCATGCAAGGCCTTGCAACGGACGAAGGCACTTATATTCGCAGCATGGCCACGCGCGGGCAACTGGGCGGCCTTTCCCCCGCCGCACGTGATGCGGCCTTGATTCTTGATGCGGCGGGCTGCGACGTAGTTTTTGTAGAGACGGTCGGCGTTGGCCAGGATGAGGTGGAAGTTGCAAGGCTCGCGGACGCCACGGTAGTTCTTGTCGTGCCGGGAATGGGCGACGACGTTCAGGCTTTCAAGGCAGGGATTATGGAGATTGCCGATCTTTTTGCGATCAACAAGGCCGATCAGCCGGGCGCCGAACGCGTCCAGCGCCAGTTGAATGCTCTCCTTTCCGTAGCCTCACAGCCGGCCTCCTGGAGGCCTGCAATTATAAAAACGACCGCGACGACCGGCGAAGGCATCGCGGAACTGCGTGACGAGTTGGAAAAGTTTCGTGCCGCCAGCAAACACAGTTCAGCCGGGATTGCACGCCGGCGTGAAAATACCCGTCTGCAACTTCTGGAACTGCTCCGCCAGAGCCTGTTTGAAAAAGTCGCCCGGGATCAGTTCGACCAGGAGAAGATCAGCGAGTACGTGGACGAGATTCTGGCGCGACGTCGAGACCCACATTCCATCGTTGAGGAAATGATGGAGGCGTCGGGCGTACTCTCTGCAGGCGCCTGACCCGGTGGCGCAGCGCGATTGCTAAACGGCGAACGGCGTTGCCGCCTGGGGCGCCAATCTCTTCGAACCGCACGGTGTAAGAATGCGAATTCATCACTTGGGTATCGCTGTGGAATCTCTGGGAAAGGTGGTTCAGATTTTCGAACTGTTGCTGGGCCATCCACCGGATTCGATGGAAGAAATTCAAGACCAGAAAGTTCGAGTTGCTGTTTTCCATATGGGAGAAAGCCGCATTGAATTGATCGAGGCCAGCTCGCCTGATTCGCCAATTGCCCGTTTTATCGGAAAGCGCGGCCCTGGCATCCACCACGTGGCGCTCTCAGTTGACAATTTGCAGGCAACGCTGGACGATCTTGAAGGGCGTGGACTCCGGCTGGTTGACCGCAGTTCCCGCTGCGGCGCGGAAGGTGAGTCGATTGCGTTTCTGCACCCGTCCAGTACGTCAGGCGTTTTGATTGAATTGGTGGAAGATCGCAACTCCAAATGATGTTTACACGTCAAGGCAAGGGAATTCAATGAAGTTGGGACACTCTGAAATCAGTTTGCTGTCGGACGGCACGTTTGGCCTGGACGGGGGGCAAATGTTTGGTGTGGTACCCAAAGAGTTGTGGCAAAGGAGACTTCCTGCCGATGAACGCAATCGTGTCCGGCTGGGTTTGACAACCCTGCTGGTCCGGACGGGAAAGCACAATGTGCTGGTTGAAACGGGTATCGGTGACAAGTTCGATGCCAAGCATGCGGACATCTACAACATTCGTCATTCATCCCGCCTTCCAGATGAGCTTTCGTCTCACGGTCTGGGCGTGAGCGACATCAACATTGTGATTAATACCCACCTCCATTTCGACCATTGCGGGTGGAACACGCGCCGGGAGGGAAGGCAAACCACGCCCACTTTTCCGCGGGCTCGTTATTTTGTTCAGCGTGGCGAGTGGGAACACGCTTTTCACCCGACGGAGCGCGACCGTGCAAGCTATATTGAAGAATGGTTCGCTCCGGCGGAATCCCAGACGGAGTTTGTTGATGGCGCATGCGAAATTGTCCCTGGAGTCCGCGTCGAACTTGCGCCGGGGCATGTTCGCGACCTGCAGTGTGTGTGGATTGAATCGGAAGGCGAGCGGGCATTATTTATTTCTGATCTCGTCCCAACGCATGTGCACCTTCCATTTTCTTGGATCATGGCGTTTGATCTTTATCCTATGGATACTCTCGCCTCGAAAAAGCGGCTGCTCCCTCAACTTGCGGAGGACCGCGTGCTCGTTGTGTTTCCGCATGATGCCGAGACTCCATGGGGATTTCTGACTGATGTTGAGGGAAAGCTGGCATTCCAGCCGGTCGCAGTGGCATGAGTTGAAGTTCGATAGTAGAGGAGGAAGAGTGGCTCAGGCAGAGATCGGTATTATTGGCGGAAGCGGACTTTACGAGATGGCAGGGCTCACCCGCAGCAAGTGGGTGCGGGTGGCAACGCCATTTGGCAAGCCTTCGGATGCTTTTCGTACCGGAGTTCTGGAAGGCCGGCGTGTTGCCTTCCTCGCGCGCCACGGACGAGGGCACGTGATCAGTCCTTCGGAAATCAATTTCCGCGCCAACATCTACGCAATGAAGAAGCTGGGCGTTGAGCGTATCCTCTCGGTAAGCGCCGTCGGCTCGTTAAGAGAAGATTTCAAGCCGATGGACATGGTCCTGCCGCTGCAGTTTTTTGATCGGACACGCGGGCGGATATCAACCTTCTTCGGCGGCGGTATTGTGGCCCATATTGGTTTTTCTGATCCTATGTGCCCGGCGGTCGTTGAAGCGCTGGCGCAAGCTTGTGCCGACGCGAACGTTACCGTCCACCGAGGCGGCACCTACGTCTGCATGGAGGGCCCAGCCTTCTCCACCAAAGCCGAATCAAACACCTACCGAAGCTGGGGCATGGACATTATCGGCATGACTAACCTTCAGGAGGCCAAGCTCGCGCGAGAAGCCGAAATCTGTTATGCGACCCTGGCGATGGTGACAGATTATGACTGCTGGCATCCCGGCCATGAAGCCGTCACGGTCAGTCAGGTGATCGAGTATCTGAATCGCAATGTCGAGAACGCACAAAAGATCCTGCGGGCCGCAGTCAGCCATCTGCCCACGACAAGGGATTGCAAGTGTGGATCAGCGCTTGCTCATGCCATTCTCACGGACCGCCGAAAGATCTCGCCGCAGGCAAAAAAGCGCCTGGGCTTGCTCGTTGGGAAATATCTCAAGTAAACTTAACGATATTTGTGTGATCGGCAATTCGGGAGGGAAGAAGAAGTCGCGATGTCACTTTTAGTGGTTGGTTCCGTAGCTTTCGATTCGATCCGAACACCCCGTGGGGAAGCGGATGGCATCCTGGGCGGCTCGGCAACTTTTTTCTCAGTCGCCGCAAGCTGGTTTGGTCCTGTCAAGGTTGTCGCCGTGGTGGGGGACGACTTCGGCGATGAGCAACTCGAGATCTTTCGACTCCGCGCTATTGAAACCTCCGGGATCGAGCGGGCGCCGGGCAAGACTTTCCGATGGAAAGGTGAATACGTCGGAGACATGAATGACGCGCGGACCCTCGATGTGCAGCTCAATGTGTTCCAGAACTTCAGCCCTCATGTCCCTGACACGCATGCCTCAAGCGAATTTGTTTTTCTCGGAAACATCGATCCCCGGCTCCAGCTCCATGTTCGCCGTCAGCTCTCCAAGGCGCGGCTGGTGGCGTGTGATTCAATGAACTACTGGATTGAAGGAAGCCTCGATGCTCTGAAGCAGACGCTCCGCGCCGTGGATGCCTTGGTTATCAATGAAGGCGAAGCGCGTATGCTTTCCGGATGCCAGAACCTTCGCAAGGCAGCAACGGCGATCCAAAAGATGGGGCCTAAGATTATTGTGATTAAGCGGGGCGAACACGGCGTCAGCCTTTTCAATAACGGCTCCATCTTTTCCACGCCTGCCTTTATGCTGGAGGATTTCAAAGATCCCACCGGAGCGGGCGACTCATTTGCCGGCGGATTTATGGGCCATCTTGCGCGAACCGGTGACTTTTCAGAAGATAACCTGCGGCGTGCCGTCGTATACGGCTCCGTCATGGCGAGCTTTGCGGTTGAGGAATTTGGCCTCAAACGTCTCCTGGAACTTACACCCCAGGAAATTGAAGGACGCGTGCGCGAATTTGCGCAACTGACCCGATTTGATGTCTGACCGGCCTGACGCCGATTCTTTGTCGCCACATTCGAGCTCTGTTCTTCCTGCCCGAGTTACGTCTGCCGTCTGGGCCGCCATCCTTGGGGTGGCTCTCGGCAGCCTCCACTTTTTTTATGCCCGAGGCCTGACGCAGCTTTACGGGGACGCATTCGCACACATGGAGGCCGCGCGGCGCCTTTCTGACTCATTGACGCCCGGGTACGCGGAAATCGGCAGCGTCTGGTTGCCGATGTTTCATTTGCTGGCCGCGCCCTTGGCCATCAATAACCATTTGTGGCGCAGCGGTCTGGCCGGGAGCCTGATTTCAGTGGCGGCCTTCTGCGTATGCGCGTGGTTTCTGTTCCGGCTGGCGCTCGAAATGAACGGAAGCATTGCGGCTGCGTTCGTCGCGCTGACCGTCTTCCTGCTATGCCCGAGCATGCTTTATCTGGCGAGCACTCCCATGACGGAACCGCTCGCTATCATGTGGTCAGTCCTTGCTGTCTATGGATTATTCCGGTTCCAAATGAGTGGGCGGACGCGCTGCGTAGTGGGAGCGGGCGTTGCCGCATTCCTGGGAACCTTGACTCGCTACGGCGAATGGTATGTCCTGCCCTTTGCCACGTTGTTTGTTCTGCTGGCGCGTAAAAATTCCTGGAGTGTTCGTTTTCGCCATGCTGTGTTGTTCTCTGTGATCGCAGGCGCCGGACCTGTGCTCTGGGTTCTGCACGATGCCATCAGCTACCATAATCCAATCGCGTTTTACAACGGGCCGGGTTCGGCGAAGGCCATCTACGCTCACCAGGTTGCCACCACAGCTTTTCGTTACCCTACTGAAGGCCACCTCCTGATTTCGGCGCGGTATTACATCGAAGATATCAAACTGATCATCGGTCCATGGAGCCTTGTGCTCGCGGTTCTGGGCCTGATGATGTGGATTCTTGAGCGCCGCTACCGCGCCAGGCGATCTGCCACCTTGATTCTCCTCGTGCTATTTCCTTTTTACATTCAGGCTATGGCAAGCGCGGCCGTCGCGTTGTACGTTCCCACGTACTTTCCCCATTCGTATTACAATCTTCGTTACGGAATTGAAATGTTGCCGGCAATTGCCTTGCTTGCCTCCTTTGTGCTTTCTCCGGCTGTGGCAGGGAATTTCCGAACGGGAATGCTCGCGGGCTGTCTTGCAATTTTGGCCGCGCAGAATGCCTGGATGATATCCGGCGGAGCACGCAAGCTGCCCGTCGTTGAGGAGGGAATTCTCAACACTCCCTGCAAGCTCAAGCCTGACCAGGCTCTCATTGCTTTCTTCAGGAAACATTATGATGGCCAAAGAATCCTTATGCAGTCCGGCGAATGGCCCTGCGTCGCCCCAACGTTGGGGATTCCCTATCGCAAAATCCTCAACGGAGATAACCACAAGGTTTGGCGCGAGCTTCCCGAAGGAGCGCAGAAATTCGTGGAATGGATCGTCAGCGGCGAACTCGATCCCGTTAACATCTTGATGCGCGCTTACCCCAAGGCGTTTACGGATTTCGAACCGGTCTTTCACAGGCATTATTCTCAACAGGGAAGCATCACGATCTATCGGCGTAAAGGCGGGCAATAAAGCGTTGGCCATTTCGGAACCTTACACAGAACCAATTTGAAATGACAGGCGGGATGTGAACAATGTCCAGAACTCCAAAGATCAGCTTCGCAAAGCTTCATGGACTCGGTAACGACTTTGTCGTCGTGCGCGGCAACGGCCTTCCGGTGGAAATCGGCCGACTCGCACAATCCATCTGCAATCGGCACACGGGAGTGGGGGCTGATGGCCTTCTCATGCTTCAGAAACCGCTGAGTCCACAACACCACGCCAGCGTGCGGTTCTTTAATGCCGATGGAAGCGAAGCCGAGATGTCCGGCAATGGAATCCGCTGCGCAGGGGCTTTCCTGTTGCGTGAGAACCGACGTAGACGAAGGCTCCGAATAGAAACAGCGGCTGGAGTAAAAGAACTGGAATTGCTTTCCACGGCGGAACAGATGAACAAGGGGAAATGGAACTTCCGCGTCAACATGGGTAAACCGATCCTTGATCCCTCGAAAATCCCGTTCGTCGCCGGAAAACATCCGTTTCCCGTTGTGGGCTTTCCGATTCGCACCGCTCATGGTGTTTTGGCGGCAACGGTAACATCCATGGGCAATCCACATTGCTCCATCTTTGTTGAAGATTTTTCGACCGTCCCCTGGGAGGAAATGGGCCGCGAAATCGAACGCAATCCTCTGTTCCCGAACCGCACCAATGTCGAATTCGTCAGGATTGTCTCAAAAAAGGAGGTAGAAGTACGTTACTGGGAGCGGGGCGTGGGGAAAACAATGTCTTCAGGAACAGGCTCTTGCGGAGCCACCGTCGCCAGCATCCTGAACGGTTTCACGGGCCGGATGGTCAAAGTTCGCACTCTTGCGGGCACGCTTGAAGTCTCCTGGCCACAAGACAAGGAAGTCCTTCTTGCCGGGCCCGCACAATTGATTGCAGATGGAATTTACTATCCCGCCATTTAGGCGAAAACTCCAGAAACCGCCCGACCACTCCAATGCCTTTCTATTTGTCTGCCTCACCCGTCATGGGAACAAACCGCACGGGTAGAAGTTTTTCTTTTTTGAATCCTGTGGCCGTACGGCGAATGCGGGTAAGTGTCTGAAAGTACCTGCCGACAGGGACAACCAGCCGGCCGCCGGCTGCCAACTGATCAAGCAGCGGTTGCGGGACATGGTCGGGAGCGGCAGTCACAATGATGGCGTCAAAAGGGGCCGCTTCAGGCCACCCGCGGTATCCGTCGCCGGCACGAACTTGTACGTTGGAGTAACCAAGCCTTCGCAACCGTGCCGCTGCCTCCTTGGCCAAGGGCTCAATGATTTCGATTGAATAGACTTGGCTCACCAGCACGGACAAGACAGCAGCCTGATATCCTGATCCCGTGCCAACTTCCAGCACACGGTCTTCCGGCCTGAGTGTGAGCGCCTCCGTCATAAATCCCACGATATAGGGCTGCGATATCGTCTGTTCGTAGCCGATCGGAAGCGGGCTGTCAAGATAGGCGTTAGGCTGCATTTCTGGGGGTACAAACAGATGGCGCGGCACTTCCCGCATGGCTTTGAGGACTCGCTTGTCCCGGACGCCGCGCGCCGCAATCTGCTGCTGCACCATTTGATCGCGTGCTTTGCGCCGCGGATCTGCTTCCTGAGGCGCAGTAGCGGTGGAAACCTGGGGCAGCGGAGCCTTCTGGCAGACATTGGTAGTGGCCGGGAGGAGCAGGGCGCCAGCCAGCGCCAGCCAGGCTATCTCTTTTTGACGACGCCGGGTATGCATCTTGACTCTGTTTCCTCGAATATGGGGCACGCTGGCAGACCCGGAGGTTTAGGGGCCTCTTTTCAGAAAATGTCTGAAGAAGTGACTGCTCGCCCCAACAGGAACGAGTCCCTAAAAACCTGTCCTCCTGATCCGCAGAACGTACCCTCTTCTATTTCAACTATCCGCGTGGAACCCGTGCTCGCGCAGTGATAGCGATCACTCGGGATGGTGCGGATTTGAGAGGGTGGCTATGTTATTGAAAGAGGAGCGGCTCCAAATCAGTCCGGCAAGAGTATAATGAGCGTAATTGGAACCGAACAAGTAGCACGTCGATAGCGGCTTGGCAGGCTCAGCCGCAGGAGGCCCTATGACTCGATGCCGAAACGCCGTGCGGTTCATCCCTCTGTTTCTCCTGGCCGGAACCCTTGCCGTTGCCCAGGCGGCGAACCAAGATCACCATCCTCCCGAAGATGCCGGTCAGTACATTCGGGTTCTGGATAGTCCCAGCCGAAACGCATGGCAGCAACCGCGGAAGGTGATGACCGCACTTGGTCTGAAGCCGGGAAACCGGGTGGCTGATCTGGGTTCAGGACCGGGCTATTTCACTTTTCGTTTTGCACGCACAGTGGGACCTGCCGGAACAGTCTATGCCGTTGATATCTCGCGCGAGATGCTGGACTATCTTGAAAAGCAATCCCAAGCGGAGCATCTGACGAATATTCAGCCCATTCTTGCGGAACCTCACAACCCCAAACTGCCCCCGGCTTCAGTTGACGTGATTTTTATCTGCGACACGCTCCATCACATTTCGGACCGTCTCACGTATTATCCATTCCTGATTCGCGCGCTCAAGCCCGGCGGCCGTTTCGTCAACATTGATTTTTACAAGCGACCTCTTCCAGTCGGTCCGTCCGTTGATGAGAAAATCGCGAAGGCGGATATGATTCGCGAAGCGGAATCGGCAGGTTTTCATCTCGTCAGGCAGTACGATTTTCTAAAGTACCAATACTTCCTGGTGTTCAGGCGATAGAGACTTGCCCCAAAGTCTCGGCCGAGCATCTTCAGTGAACTGCAAAGCACTAAGGCCGAAAGGGCCCTCCACTGAGGGATAAACCATCCAATGCCACCTTCACTTAAACGGGAATTAACCACTTTCAGCGCCATGGCCCTGGTAGTGGCAAACATGATCGGTACCGGCATTTTCACGACTACAGGATTCCTGGCCGCCGATCTTGGCAGCAGCTCACTAATTCTCGGCGTATGGATTGTAGGTGGCATTGTTGCTCTTGCCGGGTGCATGGTTTATTCCGAACTGGGCGTTAATCTACCTCGGTCGGGAGGCGAATACGTCTACTTGCGGGAGGCTTGGGGACCGGTTTGGGGATTTGTGAGCGGATGGGTCTCATTCTTTGCAGGGTTTTCCGCGCCGATTGCCGCTGGCGGGCTGGCGTTCGCGGCATACCTCAGCTTTTTTGTGCCATCGCTTTCGCCGACTTCCACGAATGGGCTACTGCACTCGGGCATTCGATGGATCCACCTCGGCAACGGGCAATTGCTTGCGGTCGGCGTGATCATTGTTTTCGCTGTGGTCAATATCCTGGGCCTGCGCCTCGCCGCCAGTCTGCAAAACATGCTCACTTTGCTGAAGATAGGTGTTCTCACGGCGTTTCTGTCGCTCGCTTTCGTCGTTGGGAGGGGAAACTGGCATCATTTCGTGCAGGCATCGGCACGGGTCTCGTCTCATGATATTGCGCTGCAATTTGCCGTTTCCCTGACTTTCGTCATGTTCGCTTACAGCGGCTGGAACGCCGCCACTTATGTGGCGGAAGAGATTCGGACACCACAACGCTCACTGCCTTTGGCCCTGGTCGGTGGGACCCTCCTCGTTATCGTGTTTTATCTGGCGTGCAACGTTGCTTTTATCTACGCTCTGCCTCTTGGAAGTCTGAAAGGCGTCCTGCCCGTCGGTTCGGAAGCGGCGCGGGCACTGTTTCAGGGCCGCGGAGGAGCGATCTTCAGTGGCATGATGGCTGCAGCCCTGCTTTCATGCATCAGCGCCATGGTGATTGTGGGTCCCCGGGTCTATTACGCGATGGCCCAGGACGGCTGCTTCTTTTCTTCGGCTGCGCGCGTTCACCCGCGATTCCAGACGCCGGTGGTTGCGGTATTGTTCCAGACCGGTGCCACTATTGCCATGATCATCACGGGAACCTTTGAGGCGCTCATCTACTACATCGGTTTCATGCTGGTCTTATTTGCGGCGTTGGCAACGGCTGGAATCTTTCGATTGAGAAAACGGCAGAACTGGCAAAAACTTCCGGCCGTTGATCGCTTTTTTCCCCTCGTGCCAGTCGTCTTTCTGATTGCGAGTTCTGGGATGCTGGTCTCAACCATCAGGCTCCGTCCCATGGAATCGTTTCTGGGCCTGCTGACTGTTTGCTGCGGAGCCGGGCTCTACTTTTGGACGGCTCGTAAAAGTAAAAACCAGCGTAAGGTATAATGCTTTTTCCATTAAGGAGGCCTATCAGTGCAGGCCGCCATTTCCTGACCCGGCGAATGAAGCAATTACCCAAACCAATCTGCGCGGCTATTCAGCGGCATCAGTTTGTCCCTGTCGTTCTCGTCTCGATCTGGCTGCTCTTTGCGGGAGCGGCATTTGGCGGCACGCAGGATTCTCCCATCCTCTACCGACTCGACCTCAGAAAGCCGGCCTCGCACCTGGTGTACGTCACGATGAGCGTTTCGAACGCCGCGCCGGGTACTGAATTCCAGATTCCCACATGGAGCAACCTCTATCAGATCCGCGACTTCGTTCGCGACATCCAGGATGTTCAAGCGGAATGCAGCGGAAAGCCGGAACCCTTGCGCCGCGTGAATATAGATACATGGGAGAGCTTGAAGCGCTGCCCAGATCTTGAACTTCGTTATGCCGCATATGCAAATCAGGACAATGTTTTCTCCGCCATTCTGGACCGCCGTCACGCGTTTCTGAATTTCGCACTTCTGCTGTTTTATCTGCCGCACGACCGCCAGCGGCCCGTGCGGGTGAAATTCCTTTTGCCGGAAGCATGGAAACTGGTCACGATGCTGAACGACGGACCAGAACCCGGCGAATACCAGGCGCTCGATTATGACCGTCTGGTTGATAGTCCCGCTGAGGCAGGGAAGTTTCAGGAATATGACTATGTTCAGAGGGGCGCCACGTATCGAATTGTTGTCGATGGCAGCCAGGACCTCTATTCTGCAAAGCGGCTGGTTGCCGTGATCAAACGGGTCACCGCTACTGAAACTGTCCTCATGCGTGACGTCCCTTTCAAGCGATACACGTTCATGCTTTTCTTCCCCCAGCGCGGAGGCGGCGGCATGGAACATCGGGACGGCACAGCCATCAGCATTCCGGCTGATGAGATGCGCGCTGGGCTCGGTAATCTCGAAGCCATTGCCGCTCACGAGTTTTTTCATCTTTGGAATGTCAAGCGGATTCGACCTCAGGGGCTTGAACCCATCGACTACATTCACGGAAACGACACGAGCGACCTGTGGTTTTGTGAGGGCGTTACCAGTACCTATGCGGAACTCGTTCTGCTCCGCTCGGGCCTGATCAAAAAAAAGCGGTTTTACGCTCACCTGGCTACCCAGATCAAAGAACTTCAGTCCCGGCCAGCGCGGCATTTTCAAAGTGCTGAAGAATCGGGCCGCGAGGCCTGGCTTGAAAAATATGCTGACTACTTCCGGCCCGATCGAAGCATTTCGTATTACAACAAGGGAGAACTGCTTGGTTATCTCCTCGATCTGGGAATCCGTCACGCAAGCCATAATCGTTATAGCCTGGACGACCTGATGCGGCGGCTCAATCAGGATTTTGCCAAACGTGGCCGTTTTTTTACCGATGCCGATCTCGAAAGAATGATTTCCAGTCTAGCCCCAGGGTTTCAGTGCACGGAATTCTTCCGCGACTACGTCGATGGGACACACGAGCTCGATTATGCGAAATATCTCGGCTACGCGGGGCTGCAACTGAAGACGGAAACGGCAACGGTACCCGACCTGGGTTTTCAGTCGCTTCAGAGCTTTATCGGTCCGGTTCGCGTGGAATCTGTCGATCCCGGCAGCAACGCGGCCAAGGCGGGGCTTCAATCGGGGGACGTTCTCCTCAAGATGGACGGGGTCGTGTTGCCAGTGACGCCTGATCGCGAACTTATCTACTTCAAGCCTGGTCAAAGAGTCACATTTACCGTCCAGCGCGGCACAAAGATTTTCGAAGTCGGGTTTCTGCTGGGAGCCAGGAGCGCAATAGCCTATAAGGTGGAAGAAATGCCAAATCCCACACGCGCTCAACTCGAAGTGCGCAGGGGATGGCTCAAGGGAGAGACTGCAGAAGGCCCGCCGGCGGAAAAGTGATGCTCCGAACCCTCCTTGTTTATGCCGTCATAATCCTTTTTATCTTGATCCTTGGCCCTCCCTTGCTTCTATGGAGCGCGATCTCCGGAAATACCGACACCCTTTATATAGTTGGCCTTTTTGGAGGAAAGGCGGCGCTTCGACTCGCGGGAGTCAGGCTGAGCGTTATAGGCGAGGAAAAGATTCCGATTGGGACGCCTGCGGTTTTTATGCCAAATCACCAGAGCAACTGCGATCCACCTGCCGTGGCAAGCATTCTTCCTCCGGTCCTGATCATGGCTAAGAAAGAATTCTTCTGTGTGCCAATCCTGGGAACAGCCATGCGAATGCGGGGATTCATCCCCGTGGACCGCACAAACCGCGAGCGGGCTTTTGCCGCCGTGGACAACGCAGTCGCCGCCTTGAAGGCCGGTCATTCTTTCCTGGCTTTTCCGGAAGGGACACGAAGCACGACCGGCCGCCTGCAAGCCTTCAAAAAGGGTGTTTTCGTCATGGCGATCAAAGCGGGAGCGCCTATCGTACCGATCTCGGTTTCTGGCGCAAACAAGATCCTGCGCAGAGGGGATTTTCGAATCCATCCCGGGCCCGTCCGAATTACTATTCACAGTCCAGTTCCGACTGCCGGGTACAGCATTGCAAACCGCGCGGAGGTGGTGGCGCAGGTTCGCCGGGCGATTATGGAAGGACTTTCCCCGGAGGAGTTGCCAATCGAGTCCGAGGCCGTCTGAGTCGCTCCATTTCGCGATGGAAGGGGTGAAGTTCTGACGTCATTTACCCGGTCTTGCCTGGAGAATCTGGACGTTTGATCTGGTTCCGGACTGCCCTGTAGATTTCCGGAAGCCGTGCGTAGGCGGCGCAACACGCGAGCCAGCGGGTGTGATCGACAACCGGGGACCCGGAGATAATTCTGTCCGGCTCAACGTCTGAGGGAATTCCCGACTGTGCCGTAGCAATCACGTTGTCACCAATTGTGAGGTGCCCAGCCACACCGACCTGGCCCGCCAGAACTACATTCCGCCCGACTTTGCTGCTTCCAGCCAGTCCAGCCTGGGCACAGAGCAGGGAATCCGGACCGATTTCACAGGCATGGCCCACGTGAACAAGGTTGTCGAGTTTGGCGCCCCTCAGAATTCGTGTCAGCCCGACAGTGGCCCGATCTATACAGGTATGGGCTTGTATTTCAACACCGTCTTCAATAACAACGCTGCCGGCTTGAATGATCTTGTAGTAAGAACCGTCGGACTGGCGGGCGAATCCGAATCCGTCGCTGCCGACGATTGCTCCGTTTTGCAGCACCACATCGTTGCCAATCAGCACATTTTCGCGCACAACAACATGCGAGTGAGCAAAAAAGCGGTGCCCGATTTTGGCGCCATGATAAATCATTACATGGCCTTTGATCACGCAGTCATCCCCGATCTCAACGCCCGATTCAATCACGACATAAGGACCGATCGAAGGATTGCTTCCTAACTTTGCGTCCGGGGCGATGACGGCCGTCGGGTGGATGCTCGGCGAAGGGCGCGCCGGAGGGTAAAAAATCTCCAGGGCCCTGGCAAAATCCAGATAAGGATTAGGCGAGCGTAAGGCCGGGCGTCCCGGATCAGGATCTTGCGAGGACAGGATGATGGCCGCAGCGTTAGTCAGTGGAAGCTTCCGCCGATACTTGGGGTTTGAGAGAAAAGTCAGGTCAGCCGGCCCCGCTTCATCGATGCCAGCAACACCTGTAATTTCAAGCTCTTCGGGCCCCACCAAGGTACAACCCAGCCTCTTTGCAATGTCGCCAAGTTTCATGACGTTGAGCTCCTTTTAAATGCGCGCCAGCGGTATTATGTCCGGTTCTCATCTTCCCCGCTGGCAATCCTTGCCTCACGTGAAAGGTTACCAAGGGCCGTGCGGGGTGACAATAGTCAGTACGAAAGTGTAAAGCACCACCCCTGAAATTCCGATACTTGAATTGGAGAGGAACACCATGAGCCTCGGACAGAAAGGAATTCGCGCAGGCACCAGAATCCCCGTACAGCTTCCGGTCCAGATTCGTTGGAAAAGCCCGGCCGGTATCGAGCGATTCGTGCAAGGGAAGACCGGCAGCATGAGCGGAAATGGCCTCTTCATCATGGCACCCTTGCGGCTAAGACACGACATGCCGATTACGCTGACAATCACGCTTCCGGCTGAAATTACCAAAGTCCCCATGCAGTTGCATTGCGTGGGACGGGTTGTTCGCCGGCACAGGACCGGGACGTCTGCGGGACTTGGCGTGGTCATTGACGATTACCATTTATCCGCCGCGAAGCCGAGGGTGTAAGTTGGTGCAAGATGGCCGTCAGTCCGCGCAGGGGATGCATATAGCGCCTTGGTTTGGTATTTGTTTCTTCGTGACCAATGCCGCTCGGGTTTCACGGCATGCAAGCCGCTCCGGATTCTTTGCTGGCAGGCGCTTGCACGCTGCCCCTTGGTATTGTTCCCTCCAACACAAACATGCTGGCGAGAAACCGCGTCAAACACAGAACCAAGACAAAACTCCTAATCGCTGACTGCGAAGCGGTCTTCCGTCTGGGACTCAAGAAGCTTTTCAGCGTCGAAGATGACCTCCGCGTTGTGGCGCAGGCCGAAAACTGTCTGCAAGTGGTGGCGATGGCTGAGTCATTCAGGCCCGACCTGGCCATTCTCCAGCAAGAGATTGCTCTCGATGGGTGCCATGACCTTTTCGCGCAAATCTTCAGAAAATCTCACGGATGCAAGATCATCGTAATCGGGTCAAAATTGACCGAAGGCGAGAAAGAGGAACTCACCGGGGAGGGGGTTTCGGGCGTGATCCTGAGGTCAGAACAGCCCGAGGTTTTTGTCGAGAATGTACGCATGGTCATCAGCGGCCAAACGGTCCTGCCGCAGGTGCAAGGAACCACTGAGGAAGCAGAAGTCCCGGGCCAGAACAATCACCAGCCGCGCCCGGTGGATACCCTCACCCGCAGAGAGAGAACGATCATAAGTTGCTTGACACAGGGCTGGCGCAACAGGGACATCGCACGACATCTCACCATTACCGAGCAAACCGTCAAAAACCATCTCAGGTCCATCTATGACAAGGTAGGAGTCTCAGACCGCCTGGAACTTGTTCTTTACGCCATCCATCAGCGGCTTGAACTGCCGTCTGTCGATTCTTTCATCTAGCCGCGTACGAACGCTTCCATTGGCGTGCGCCGGATACGGACGAGTGGAAGAGGCTCCGACCGTTTGCAGGTCAAAGGCCTGTCCGGGTTATGGGCTTCAAGCCGCCGTTTGGCCCCGACTACATGGTCCTTCCCAAAAAAGCAACTTGGCCTTATGAAACAGCCTATGCTAAGATGCCTTTCGATTTAAGCCTTTCGAGTCGGCACGTTCTGGGTAAGGTTTTTCTGGGAACCACGGCTATTACATTGACATAACGGCACTTACTATTGACAAAGCACGGAAGCCAACGATTATTATATCTACAGACATGAAGGGCCATGTTGACTTCGAGTGCCGACGAAACTGTTCAAAGTCGGAGAAAGGCGTCAACTTAAAAACTGTAATTGTTCTCATTTAAACAACATACAAATTAATTATAACTAATAACTTTAGGTTCCAGCGATCCGTAGATCCCAAAGGAAGAGGCGTCAGAGGCAGCGAATGCCGGACTCATTTGCCAGCATCTCATCAGAAATTGATGTTTTTCTGGATTACGCCAGGATCGAGAAAGGCTTGGCATCAAACAGCATTGAGGCTTATGAGCGGGATTTGCGAAAGTTTGCTTTTTACGCGCGAGACTCGGGACTGAAGCTGGACCAGGTCAGGCGCGAAAATATCCGGAAGTTTCTTGAGTCGCTTTATGGGCAAGGTCTGGGCGCTCGATCTGTGGCAAGGCATATGGCAGCGCTTCGTCATTTTTTCCGGTTTCTCGTCAAGGAAGGAAAGGTTGCTGCGGATCCTGCCCACGATGTGGAAGCTCCTCATCTTTCCCATTCGCTGCCCAAGTATTTGAATTTCCACGAAGTTGATGCGTTGCTGGCCCAGCCCGATCCGAACACCCCAGCCGGCGTTCGGGACCGTGCAATGCTGGAGCTTCTTTATGCCACCGGGATGCGAGTTTCTGAACTACTGAACCTGCGGTGGGAAGATTTTGAGCCCAATCTCGGCATTGTGCGGTGCCTGGGGAAGGGGAGCAAGGAAAGACTGATTCCAGTTGGCAAGTCGGCTTTGCGTGCCGTTGAAGCATACGTTCTGCATGCACGGCAAAGCTTCGCGAAGAAACCGGGCGTTCCGTATCTGTTTCTCAACCGACGCGGCGGGCAGTTGTCACGCATGGGGTTCTGGAAGATTCTGTCGGCATACGGGCGCCGAGCTGGAATCGCCATCTCTTTGACTCCGCATATGGTCCGGCACTCTTTTGCAACCCATTTACTCGAACGGGGGGCCGACTTGAGGTCAATCCAGACGATGCTCGGCCACAGTGACATTTCGACGACACAGATTTACACGCATGTCCTCAAAGAGCGATTGCGGCAAGTGTATCAATCTCATCACCCGCGAGCCTGAAGACCAGGTCAGGCTGATGCTCGTGCGCAGGTAAATATGACTGACTACAATTTCCTGATGGAAAGCCGGCTTTCACCGTCCCAATTCCAGCTTGTCAATGAGCTTAGTCGGATCGCTTATGGCGAGGGTGTAAACATCTACCTTGTTGGCGGTGCGGTTCGCGACATGACTTTTGGCCAGGCTGTGGTCCGTGATCTGGATTTTGCCGTCGAAGGAGACATTCAGAAAATCCTCCGTCACTTGCATTTTGCCGGACACAAAGCGAAAGTTTCGAAGCGCGCTGCCTCCGCATGGGCCCATGGGCGGGTTGAAGTGGCTAGTTCCAGAATCGACAAGCGCCGAAGGTCCGCGGAGCTGTTGTTCACCAGCGATGTTCGGGCCGAAATTGCCCAGTGCCGCCAGGAAATCCCATCAAAGCCTGGACGCCCACCGGACGTGATGCCTGCCATGATCTTTGATGACCTTAAAGGGCGGGATTTTGCTTTCAATGCGATGGCCATTTCATTGCACCCGAACTCCAGAGGGCTCCTCCTCGATCCTAAGAATGGCGCCGGTGACATTGAGAGGCAGGAAATTCGTGTGCTTCATCCCCGAAGCTTCCTGGAAGATCCGGTCCGGATCTACAGGCTGTTCCGGCTGGGACTTCGTTTTGGCTTTAAACCCGAGGGAAAAACTGAGAGATGGCTGGAAGCCGCGCTGGCGGAGCGAGCTTGGACTAATCTCACGCCAGAGCAGCAAGGGCGGGAGCTTGAGTCGGCGCTGCGTGAAGACAACCCTGAACGGGTGCTCAAGCTGTACCAGGACCGCGGAATCCTGGCTGGTTTGGACCCGAGTCTCGCCAAGGTCACGTATGAGTCCTTTCGCAAGGTTGGCGCCCTTTCGCGAAAGTTTCCGGGCGAAGACTTGTTTCTGGTGAATTTTAACTGCCTCGTATCCCAACTCGGTGCGCCACACAGGCAGAGATTGGCCAAGAAAGCTCTGCGGGACCCCCAAACGATCAAACTAGCGCTCAATATGGAGCGTGAAGCGAAAGCCCTCGCCCGCACCCTGTCAAGCGCCAAATGCGGAATTCCCAGCCAGGCGTACAAAGTGCTCATACCCCAGCCCAAGCCGTTGCTGCTTTTCCTGCTGGCGTATTATCCTCAGGCTAAGATTCAGAACCGGATTAAGAATTATCTGCAGAAAGCTCCTCAAATCAGCGCACAATTGCCCGAAAGTGAGCTCTTGGTACTCGGAATAAAGCCGGGGCCTAAGTTCGACAAGATACTGGAGCAAATCTTTTTTGATCAGTTGGATGGCAAAATCAAGACGCATCAGCAATTGATAAAGGAGTTGCGCTCCCTTGCAGGAATCAAGGAACCGCCTGTTCCACCGAGCCCACCTCCGAAAGCCGCCCAGACCTTGCATCCCAAGCGGGCGGGACGGCTTGCGAAGATTGCTAGCGCCGACGCCAGGCGTAAAAGGAGCAGGCGGTCGAGTTGAAGCGAAGAGGGCAAGATAAGCGAGAACGATAAGAAACATGGTATTCTCAAAAGGACGTTCATAAGCGGGGTGACAAAAGACGATGGGGAAATTCATCTTTGGGATTATTATCGGGATTATCTTGGTGCCGGCCGTGTTCTATCTTTATTGCGTGTCCGGACATGCGCCAGTTGCCACATCAGCATCACCAATGCCTTTTGAAAGATTCTTTGCCAAGACCGCGTTGCACGCGACGATCAGTCGCGATGCGCCCAAAACACACTCTACCAAGGCGAGTGATGCGGAGTTGCTTGCCGGCATCGATGTCTACCGGCACAATTGTGCGGGCTGCCATGGTCTTCCCGGAAAGCAGCCTTCAAATGCGGCGAAAGGAATGTTCCCGCGGCCGCCGCAACTTTTTGAACCCGGCCACATGGTTACGGACGATCCCGTCGGGGTAACTTATTGGAAAGCAAAACATGGCATCCGCTTGAGCGGCATGCCTGGCTTCACCGGTTTGCTGACCGATGAGCAGTTGTGGAATGTCAGCCTTTTGCTGGCGAACGCCGACCGACTGCCACCCGACGTCAAGCAGGCGCTTACAGCTCCGCCTCAAACGCCAGCACAGCCTAAAGGGAAAAGTGCCGCCGTCGGCAAGCCCGCGCCCGCTCACAAATAGCGGATTAGCGGGCGAGCCTGGAGCTGGCATCGGATCCGATGGGACCTCGCTGCGCGTGACAGTTTTCACTTGCTCGCGCATACCCTCATCGACGGATGCAGGAATGTGCCTACCTTGGAACCGATCCCCGGCGGATGTGCAGCAACCATGATGGTTGGCGGGGGTGGGCAAGGCGTGCGGGTTTCTGCCTTGGAAATAAGATAACTCCAAAGGTCCAACTGGCTCCGTGCGGGTCTTCTGTCGCGGGGCTGCACCGAGCCAACCGCTTCGAAATCAGCATTTAATCCCGTGTACCCCACGGTGAAGGTTTTTTTGGTAAAATGACTGCCAATGGCTTGCGAAGATTTCGTTCATTTGCATTTACACACCGACTATAGCCTGCTGGATGGCGCCTGCGGGATCGACCGGCTGATGGACCTCGCCGCTGAACGCAAGATGCCGGCAGTGGCTGTCACCGATCACGGAAACTTGTTCGGAGCCGTGAAATTTTATGACGCAGCTTTGAAACGGGGAATCAAGCCTATTATCGGCTGCGAGGTCTATGTTGCGGCAACGAACCGTTTTGATCGTTCGCCCGATGTCGATCGCCCCTATCACTTCGTTCTGCTTTGTGAAAACGAGCGTGGTTATCAGAATCTGGTCAAGCTGGTCTCCTCCGCCTATACGGAAGGCTACTATTACAAACCTCGTATCGACAAGGATCTCCTATCACGCCACTCGGAAGGGCTTATTGCTCTTTCGGCGTGCCTGCGGGGAGAAGTGGCCGTAGCGCTTTCCGCGGAACGCTATGACGCTGCACGGCAGTCGGCATACGACCTGCAGGAAATCTTCGGGAAAGGGAATTTCTACCTGGAAATTCAGGATCAGGGAGTTCCTCAGGAACACAAGATCAATCCGCATCTGGTTCGGTTGTCAAAGGAAACGGGGATCCCCCTGGTGGCAACAAACGATTGCCACTACCTTACCCGGGACGACGCTCGCGCCCAGGAAGTTCTGGTCTGCATTCAGACCGGAAAGACCTTGAGCGACCCCAACCGGATGAAGTTCCCGACCGACCAGTTCTATTTCAAGAATTACGAGGAAATGGCCGCGGTATTTAGCGAAATCCCGGATGCGGTAACGCGCACGTTAGAGATTGCCGAGCGCTGCAAGGTCCATCTGGAAAAAAAGGAACACGTTTTCCCGCACTTTGAGGTTCCGGCGGGCGAAACTCTGGATAGCTTTTTTGAAAGGGTCACCCGGGAAGGCTTTGCTAGACGCCGTGAACGGCTGGAGCGGCGGCAGGCAACGGGAAAACTGCGGCATCCTCTCGAAGCCTACGATGATCGCCTGGAGCGCGAGCTGGAATTGATCAAGCAGATGCACTTTTCGGGTTATTTCCTGATCGTCTGGGACTTTATCCGTTTTGCGCGCGAGCAGTGCATTCCTGTGGGGCCGGGGCGCGGATCGGCGGCGGGCAGCCTGGTCTCTTACGCGCTGCACATCACGGATATCGATCCGTTGCAGCACGACCTTCTCTTTGAGCGCTTCCTCAATCCTGAAAGAATCACATTTCCCGATATTGATATCGATTTCTGCATGCGCAGGCGTGGCGAGGTGATCAGCTACGTCACGGAAAAATATGGCCGGGAAAACGTCAGCCAGATTATTACTTTTGGAACTATGGGACCCAAGGCCGTTATCCGTGATGCCGGCCGCGTGCTCGATATGCCTTTTGCGGAAGTTGATAAAATCGCCAAGCTGGTGCCGCCTGTTCTGAACATCTCGCTCGACGAAGCTCTGAAGCAATCCGCTGAGCTGCACGCACTGAAAGCGCAGGATCCGCGCGTAGCGGACGTTCTTGAAGTCGCAGGGCGCCTCGAGGGCTTCGCGCGCCACGCGTCTACGCATGCCGCGGGAGTTGTGATTTCGCCCCAGCCGCTCCAGGAAATTGTTCCGCTTTACAAGAGCAGCAAGGATGAAATCACCACCCAGTACGCGATGGACGATCTTGAAAAGATCGGCCTGCTCAAGATGGATTTTCTCGGGTTGACGACGCTGACCGTACTGGACGATTGCCTGAAGTTGATCGAGGCCGCACGCGGTGAAAAACTTGATCTGGATGCTCTGCCGAAAGACGACGCCGAAACCTATGAACTGTTGGGCAAAGGGCTCACAGCGGGCATCTTCCAGTTTGAAAGTCGCGGCATGACGGAAATCCTGCGCAGGGTCAAGCCCAGCCGCCTGGCCGACCTGACGGCGTTAAATGCTCTCTATCGTCCCGGGCCCATCCAGGGCGGCATGATCGATGACTTCATCGCCCGCAAGACCGGCAAGAAGCGCGTCACCTATGACCTGCCGCAACTCAAGGAAATCCTGGATGAGACTTATGGGGTTATTGTTTACCAGGAACAGGTGATGCAGATTGCCGCTGCCATTGCAGGCTTCACCCTGGGCGAGGCCGACGTTTTGCGACGCGCCATGGGCAAAAAGAAGCACGAAGTGATGGTGGCGATGAGGGAGAAGTTCCTGGCGGGGGCGAAACAGAACCATGTGCCGGCCGCGAAGGCCGAAAGGCTCTTTGACCTGATGGCACAGTTCGCCGGTTACGGATTTAATAAGTCGCACTCCGCTGCCTACGCCCTGGTCGCCTATCACACCGCCTACCTGAAAACGCATTACTCGGTGGAATTTATGGCCGCTTTGCTGACCTCCGAAATCGGCAATCCGGACAAACTGACACATTATCTCAACGAGTGCCGCGATATGGGCATTGATATTCTTCCTCCGGATATCAATTCCAGCGAACGGACGTTTACTCCCAGCGAAGGGCGCATTCGCTTTGGCCTGACGGCCATCAAGAATGTCGGCGATGCGGCGATCCTTTCCGTTCTTGAAGCTCGGAACAAGCTGGGCCGTTTCGATAACCTGTTTCAATTCTGCGAGAACGTCGATCTTCGATTGCTCAATAAGAGAGTAATCGAGAGCCTGATCAAGGCCGGCGCGGCCGACTCTCTGGGCGCCCGGCGATCACAACTGCTCGCCGTGCTCGATCGTGCCATGGAGTGGGGCCAGCGCCGCCAGCGCATCGTCGAGAGCGGCCAGCACGGCCTGTTTAGCGGTGGTGACGAACCAGCCACCGCAACCCCCGTCGAACTGCCGGACCTCCCTGAACTTTCGGAGTCCGAACGACTCGCCGGCGAAAAGGAACTTATGGGTTTTTTCGTGACGGGCCATCCTCTGGAGAAATATCTGCCCCGCCTGCGCGAGTTAGCGCCATCCAACAGTTCTACCATCGACGAAATGCCGAACGACGCCTCGATCACATTGGCTGGAATCCTCACTAACCTGCGTATTCGTCCCAGCCGGAAAGGCGCTCTGTGGGGCGCCGGAACAATCGAGGACTTGCGAGGCACTGTCGAATTGCTGATCTTTCCGCAGGCGCTCCAGCAGCTTCAAGGAGTTCTGAAGCCTGATGCAGCCTTGCTGATCAAGGGAAAGGTGCGGCATGATGAGAATGCGCGTCCAAAAGTTGTGGTGAATGAGGCCAAACCGCTTGATGCTGCTATCAATGGTAAGAAGCCTGCGGTGCGTGTTCGGATCAACCCGGGTGATGTGACGGACGATCTGCTCACTCAACTCGACGGCCTGCTCCGTGCTCATCCAGGGGAGAATCCGGTGCTCTTTGAGTTGGAGCGGCCCGGCGACTTCAGGGCGCTGATGAGGCCGCAGGACCCGAAAGTCGTGAATGCGAGTGATGAATTGCTTACGAGCCTTCGCGGACTATTCGGGGAACAAGCTGTTAGTGTGGACAGGCCGAATGGCGTTGAAAGCAGACCGTGAGTATGTCAATAGACTGTAATGACAAGCCAGTGACGCGCCGCCGCCAATGACAAAGCTAAATGAACAAAAAGCGATTGTGCAGGATCTTGAGAAGCAGATTGCCGAACTCAAACTGCAGTCAGGTTCGGTAGCGCGGGAAGAAATCACTCGCCTTCAGGAGCAGGTGGAATCTTTGCAGGCAAGCGCCGGGGCAGCGAGCAGGGATGCGTGGGCGCGCGTGTTGCTGGCGCGCCATCCCCAACGTCCTTACACTCTGGACTATATCCAGATGCTTTTCACGGAGTTTACTGAGCTTCACGGTGACCGCCGGTTTGGCGACGACGGCGCGCTGGTGGGAGGCTTTGCCCGATTCAACGGCCGGCCCGTAATGGTTGTGGGGCATCAGAAGGGTCGTGATACCAAGCAGAAACTCCGCCGCAATTTCGGGATGACCAATCCCGAAGGATACCGCAAGGCACTCCGGCTGATGCAACTGGCTGCCAAGTTCAGCCTTCCTATCATAACCTTTGTCGACACTCCCGGCGCATACCCGGGCATTGGGGCAGAGGAGCGGGGCCAGGCCGAAGCCATTGCCTTCAATCTGAAGGAAATTCCCAAGCTACGTGTTCCCATTGTGGTCATCATCCACGGTGAAGGCGGCAGCGGCGGCGCTTTGGCCATCGCGGTGGGCGACCGGATTTTGATGCTTGAAAACGCCACATATTCGGTGATCGCTCCGGAAAGCTGTTCTTCGATTCTCTGGCGTGACTGGGAACACAAGCAGGATGCAGCTCGAATTTTGAAACTGACAGCGGAAGACCTGCACCGCTTCAAAATCATCGACGAAATTATCCCTGAGCCGCCGGAAGGCGCACACGCCGACCCGCAGGCTTCTGCCGCGGCAATACGGGTTGCGCTGGATAGAAGCCTCAACGAGCTCACCGCTCTTTCCAGTGATGAACTTCATCGCCGGCGCAATGAGCGGCTGCGTGCGCTTGCCACCTTTGTAAAGGAGAGCTGACCGGCAGACCTTGCGCATCCTTGCCCGTTCCTGATCGCCCAATGTCAGTATGGTCAGCATTATCATTCCAACCTACAACGAAGAAAGCTGTATTCCTGCCTTGCTTGATCAACTGAAGGACCTTCGCGGCTCCTTTGAAATTCTCGTGGCTGATGGTGGCAGTACGGATCGGACCCAAGAACTGGTGCTTCACGCGGCTGCGCGTTATCCGCACTACTTGCGTCTGGTTGAGTCCGTCCGTAACCGGGCCATCCAATCCAACAGCGCGGTACAGCGGGCTTGTGGTGATTCCCTTCTGTTTCTCCACGCTGACGTACGCGTGCCACCGGGCGCCGTGGAATCGGTGGAGCGTAGCCTTCTGAATCCCTCGGTGATTGGCGGGAATTTTCAGATCGTGTTTGAAGGCAATTCAACTGCTACGAAGTTTTTTACCTGGTGCTATAGAGTGCGGAGGCCCTTCGGAATCTATTACGGCGACTCGGGACTCTTTGTGCGCCGCCAAGTCTTCGAGCAGTTGGGTGGCTTCAAGCCGATCCCCATCATGGATGACTATGAATTCGTCCGCCGCATGGAGCGTGCCGGGCGCACGGCCTGCCTGAACCCGCCCCTACTTGTTTCTGACCGCCGCTGGCGCGTCCAGGGCCTGTTACCCACACTGTTCAGTTGGATCTGGATTCAGACGCTGTACTCGTTGGGCGTTCCTGCGGAACACCTCGCCCGCTGGTATGGCCCCGTCCGCGAATGATAACGACTATACGCCGCGCCGGGCTTCCAAACTGAATCTTTTCCTGGGCACTTTGAAGAGACGTACCCCGCACCCGCGCGTCAAACCGGCAGGAGGAGTGGGACTCGATTATCGTCAATTCGATTGTGGGAAATCGGTTGCCATTTAGTAGCCTGACTCAGGAGAACCGGCTGATTTTTCGCCGCCGGGTAACCATTCAAAAGGTTCGCGAGTCTATGAGGTTATTACATTCTGTGGAGGTACGTTGATAAATAGAAAGATACAGCGCCTTTCAGTTCTACTCATATGGGTCGTCGCTTCACAGTGCATGTTAGCCATCACAATGTGGGCCCGGCCCGGCCAAAATCTTCCTTCGCCTGGCAATGGTGCTCCGCCGGGAATCGAAAAGGTTCATCACATCATCTGGATCATCCAGGAGAACCGATCCTTTGACAACTATTTTGGAACATACCCGGGTGCTGACGGTTTCCCCTCGGGCACTTGCCTGCCGACGCGCCCGGGTTCCAAGAGTTGCGTGAAGCCCTTCCACATGCCGCAATCGATCCCCTGCGACCTTCACCACAATTGGAATGTTGCCCATGCAGCGTACGACCATGGCAAGATGGACGGCTTTGTCTGGGCCGAAGGGTCGAAATACACCATGGGCTACCTGGACCAGCGGGACATTCCGAACTACTGGGCCTACGCACGCCATTACGTGCTGGCAGATCATTTTTTTTCTTCGCTGATCGGACCCAGCCTGCCCAACCATGTTTATACGGTGGCCGCTACCTCGGGAGGGCTGATCCGCAATGTCTGCTCCAAGAATCACGAAATCGCACTCCTTAAGCGTATCATGCACGACAAGGACGGATTTAGCTTTGCCTCCATGGTCACTCTGCTCGCGAGGAAAGACATCTCGTGGAAATACTATGTGGAGACGAATAGCACCCCGGTCAAGGTAAATGATGACTGCCACGTGGTTAATCCGGAACCGCAACAAATGGGCCTATGGAACCCTCTTCCTGGATTCAAGGCGATTCGCGACAGCCGCACTCTGATGTCCCATCTCGTTAACCTGAAGCAGTATCAACGCGATTTGCGCGATGGGACGCTGCCCGCCGTTTCCTGGATCGTTCCCGATTTCCAGGACAGCGAACATCCTCCGGCCACCCCGGAGCAGGGAATGTGGCATGTGACGAGGCTGATCAATGCGCTCATGCAGAGCCGCTACTGGCATGACAGCGTGGTCTTTCTCACCTGGGATGACTACGGAGGCTTTTACGACCACGTGCCTCCGCCTCAGGTCGACGCCTATGGTTACGGGCTGCGCGTCCCCCTGCTGGTGATCTCGCCATTCGCCAAAAAGGGGTACACCGATCACCAGCGAGGCGGTCTTACGTCAATGCTGCGATTTATTGAGGTACGCTTCAATCTGCCTAATCTTACTAAGCGCGACCTGGAAAGCGGCGACATGAACGAGGCGTTTGATTTCTACCAGAAACCTAACCCGCCGCTCATTATTCCTGTGCCGTCCAACCTCAAGGAGCGGGTGATTTACCGCACCTGCGTTTACAAATCAAAGGCGCACATACCTCATGCGCCATACCCTCATCTGCCACTGATGAAACCGGAAAAGAAGTAGCGGGTAACGCAGAGTTGGGCTCGGTGCGCGCTACTCTGCGGCTTTTCTCCGGTGGTTGTCCGCGAGTTTGCGGCGTGCTTCGAAAATGTCAAATGAGACATTATATTTAGGCCCAGTTACAAAATCGAAACCCACAGAGTTTCAACGAACGAAGTCGCTACCTGCTTATAGCTGAAGATGCGGCATTGCGGAAAGGGGTCATTTCGGGGTTTACTTCAAGGCTCCCACAACTGCGCAGGTGAATTCATCCGTCGTGGCTGTGCCGCCGACGTCATGCGTCAGATAGCGGCCCTCGCGATAGACGCTGTGAATGGCGTGCTCGGCGCGGTCGGCAACGGCATTCTGGCCGAGATGGCGAAGCATCAGAACCGAGGAGAGCATCATGGCCGTGGGGTTAGCCAGATGCTTGCCAGCAATATCCGGGGCGCTGCCGTGAACCGCTTCAAACAGGGAGCACTCGGCGCCGATATTTGCTCCCGGAACCAGGCCCAACCCTCCAACCAGCCCGGCGCACAGGTCTGAGATGATGTCGCCGTAAAGGTTTTCGAGCAGCAGCACATCGAACTTATCGGGACGCATGACGAGCTGCATACAGCAGTTGTCGACAATAAACTCCTGAAGCTCAATCTCGGGATAGTCGCGGGCCACATCACGAATGGAGCGGAGAAACAGCCCGTCCGAGAGTTTCATGATATTGGCCTTATGAACGGCCGCCACCTTTTTGCGTCCCATCCGGCGGGCATAGTCGAAGGCAAAGTGCGCGATGCGGGTGGAGGCATACTCAGTAATCACCTTCAGGCTCTCGACAACGCCGGGAGCTACCTCGTGTTCCAAACCCGAATACAGGTCTTCGGTGTTCTCCCGCACGATGATCAAATCGACTGACTTAAACGGAGTTCTCACGCCCGAAAAGCACTTGACCGGCCTCAGGTTGGCATAAAGGTCAAGGGCCTTTCGCAAGGCGACGTTGATGCTGCGGTGGCCGGCCCCGATCGGAGTGGTAATGGGACCCTTAAGCGCCACGTGTGTTTTTCGAACCGCCTCAACCAGCGGGTTCATTTCAGTTTCACCAGTCCGTCTGCCCACAAGGGGGGTCGCAGGCATTTCAATCCACTCGATTTCTGCACCTGCAGTCTCGAGCAACCGCACGGTAGCGGAGGATACCTCCGGCCCGATACCATCACCAGGAATCAGTGTCACTTTAGCGCTCATGCTTTTCCCTTGAAGGACAAGTGTCTGGTTTTGTCAGTACCGAACTTATTGCTGGCCCTGGTTGGCAACCGGAGCGTTCAGCAACTGCGCCAGGTCGCTGATTGAAGTTGAGGCTTCCAGGCTCAGCTTCGAGCCGTCGACATCGACGTTCATGTTCTGCAGGATCTGTGAAAGCGCGGGGGATACATTCTTCCGCAGCGCCGGTTGGGCATTGCGCAAAAGGCTTAGAAGCTGGCTGAATCCGTTGGCGGCTTGCGGATTTTGGCAAAGGATCGAAAGATGAGCCGTGATATTACCGCCCCAGTTCACACGGTAAAGAACTGCTTTCACAGAGCCGAAAAGGGCGCTGGGATCAACCTGGATATTCTTGCCTTGGGTCAACCACGGAATAGCCTGGTTGGCAGCAGCAAGCCCCGTAGCAATGCCCCATTGAGGCGCCCGGCCGTCCAGGTCGCCCTCCCAGCGCTGGAAATTGATGTTGGAACTCAGGGGAGGGCGCTTGTAATTGCGAACATCAATCAAAGCTTTGATGTCGTCGAGGCGGCCGAATTCCGCTGTCGAGCTGTCCATGAAGGTGAAAAAGATCTGGGTCCTCGGGGAGCCGCCCCCAAACGAGTAAAGATCATAGCCGTCATATCGCTGAATCGCCATGTTATTACTGGCGAAGAACTCATGTATCTGGTCGGGCTGGAAAGTGCCTTCGGCCAGCCCAAAGAAGCGCGTCGTGTCCTGCGCCTCTCCTCGCCAGCCGAGAACGAGCTCATTAACATCTTTATCCGGATCGATGCCCGCCGCTCTCAGCATGGTTTCAAGACTGCGAAGCTGCGGACTCAGCAGGTGAGCCTCGATGAGCGGATACTGGGGTACCGTTCGAAGCTCCGCCAGATTTGTATAAGCCATCTGCTGAGTATCCGCCGGAAAACTCGCCAGCGCGTCCGAGCCGGCATATTGTCCGTAAAGCGGAATGGTGAAAAAGAGGGCGGCAGCGATCAACGGAACGGAAAAAACTGTCCGCAAGAATGGTCGTCGCGTGGCTTCCAAAAATCACCCCCGGAGTCAGAGACAGTTATCACGAAGAAATAACCGAATTGCAAAGGCGCGTGCCATTACCCATCGGAGCTTCCCAGCAACGCCCCTCTTCTGCGCCCTGCACAACCGTGCGGCGGATCTCACCGCCTTCGAAACTCTATTATCACTGCTATCTTGCAATGCGTCCACTTTATCCCATATTCGGAATGTCTCGATCCCATAGGGACGATACTTTTATCAGGCCTGCGTGTCGCCTGCCTTGTAGGTCGGGTAATCTGCCCCTGCTGCAAGTTCCACGGATGCCGGCGAACTTGCTTTTTGCGGGCCTGTTTGTTAAGTTAATTTAGAGTAAGTTGTGACTCAACGATACACATTCGACAAGCCAAAGGAGTAGAGAATGGCTATTGAACTGACGCCGCATGCAGTCGATAAAGTGAAAGAGATCCTGGCGCAACAGACCCCGGCGCCTGTGGGGCTTCGCGTCTCTGTTGTGGGTGGAGGCTGTTCCGGCTTTTCATATCAGATGAACTTCGAAAATGAGACCAATGAAATTGACAAGGTTTACGAATTTGACGGATTGAAGGTCTTCGTCGATCAGGCATCATTGATGTATCTTAACGGGACCAAAATCGACTTTGTTGAAAGCCTGGAAGGCTCAGGCTTCAAGTTCGACAATCCCAACGTTAAGACGACTTGCGGCTGCGGAAGCTCATTCAGCACCTAGCTGGCGCTCCGGGCGGGCGCTTGCGGTTGCAGGCTGATTGACAAGCGCTCCGATCCGTACGTTCCCTTTCCAAAAGCAGGAATCGTGTCCCCTGAAGGACAAGGCCGGAGGTGTGCTCCCACCCAGTCGAGTGCTCTCCTTGTGTGCTTTTCGCATTTTCTCCTCCCAGCGGCCAGGCGTTGGACCTGGCGTGCGGCTACGGTCGAAATGCTCGCTGCCTGGCCCGTCAAGAGCTAAGTGTAGTGGCCATTGGCCGTTCGCGGAGCGCGCTCGCGGCAGGCAGCGCAAAGGCTGCCCGGTCAAAACTCAAAGTCGCTTATTTGCAGGCAGACTTCGCCCGATTTGCGCTCCTTGTAATTCGTTTTCCGTAGTAATTTGCTGGTAGTGACTCTTCT
>JAKAWN010000345.1 GCA_021827245.1 Acidobacteriota bacterium
TGAACGAGCTTCTGTTGAAGCCGAACGCCAATTGGCAGCCCCCGCTGCTGGTCTCGGAAGGCTTCCAGTGCGATGCGCAGCATCAGCCGTGGGTGTCGCTACCCCTTTTTTCCAGCTCTTTACTCCAGCAGAGGGATGGTGCCCATCGCAAAGAGCTGAAGAAGGTGGAAAGTATACCATTACCCAATTTCGACAGCCTGTGCCGCGGGAATCCTCCGGACGCTGAGGAATTGCTCCAACTGAAGGAGCGAGCGCCGCAAGTGCGACCGTCCCTTCAGCCCCACCTAGCGATGGATCGCTTCTCGGGTAAGAGCCTTGAAGGCCAGCTCTACATGACGGCAACGCACGTCTATTCCCCTCCGGAGATTATGTTCTTCCTGAGGCTTCGGAAAGCGGACGGGGCGAGGCAGCTTGAGGAAGCGCTGAAGCGCGTTTGCGAGGAGGGTTGGGGAAGCGCAAGGTCGAGGGGCCTGGGTCGCCTTCGCTTCAAGAGCTTTGAACCCTGGCAGCCGCCAACCTTCGCGGAGCAGTCTGATGGGTTTGTATCGTTGAGCCATTTCTGTCCCGCCGCCAACGATCCCACAGACGGTTTGTGGAAACTCCACGCAAAGCATCCCGTGCCGGCTCAATTTGTGAACGGTAAGAGAGTGGCTCTTGGCGAAGAAGACGAATGGCGCGTGAAGTCATTCTTACGGCTTCGGGCGGGTAGCTGTTTTCGCCTGGATGCGGGCAAACCGGCGCGTGCGTATTACGGCCGCATGTTGAACGGCTTGCTCGATCCGGCGCTCGATGGCGCGGGCCAGCCCCTCCCAGCACTCTTCCACTATGCCTTGGCCTTCCCCGTCCCCATGCGCTGGCCGGAGGGATGATTATCAATGGCCGAAACGAATGGCGTGTGTATGCTTATCATCTACACGGTTGGTGGCAGTCCCGAGGCGATCGTGGCCTCCTTGAAGCATCACAGGCCGAGGCGAGCCGTATTCGTACCTTCGCCTCAAACCAAGGCCGATATCGAAGGGATCCTCTCCATGCTTCGGGGTGAGGGGATAGAACCTCCGGTATATGATGTGAAGCCCGTACCAGACGCCCAGGATTTTGAACTCTGTGTCAAGACTCTGCGGGAACTCGAACCGCTGGTGCTAGATTGGATTCACCAGTCTCGCCACGACAAGGCGGCGGTTGACCTGACAGGCGGCACAAAGCTGATGTCTGCGGCGTTGGCGCTGGTCGCGCGCCGTTGGCCCTGCGAATTCTTGTACGTTGGCGGGAAAGAACGCTCAAAGAATGGAGTCGGCGTCGTTCTCAGCGGCAAGGAGCAATTCGTCTACTCGGCCAACCCTTGGGACAGCTTGGGCTACCAGACGATTGAAGAGGCGACGCTACTCTTCAACGAGGGGAATTTCGCGGCTGCGGCACACCTCGCCGAAAGCGCCCGGAATTGTGCTACAGACGCCTCAGCCAAGAAAGTTTTGCAGGCCTTTAAGGAATTGGCCGAGAGTTACGAGGCGTGGGACCGGTTTGACCATCAAGCGGCCGATTCAGGTTTGGGCTCTATCCTGGCAAAGATCAATGACCTGGGCCATGCGCTCCCAGGAAAGCAGCACCTGTTGGAAGCTCTAATCAAGAAGCACCGGGAATTCCTCGGGCGCTTATTGCACCCTGATCCGGATGTCAAGTTCTTGACCGATCTGCTGGCCAACGCTCGCCGCCGAGCCGAGCACGGTCGCTTCGACGATGCGGTGGCGCGTCTCTACCGCGTAGTCGAGGCTGCGGCACAAATCCACCTTGGACAATGTGGTTTCCCCGCGACTGCCAAAGTCCCATTCGGCCAGTTACCCTCAACTCTTCAGGTCCAGTGGAACGCAAGGGTTCAAGATGGGTTTGTCCGGCTCAGCCTTCAGGATGACTATGAACTTCTGCGCACCTTAGGCGAACCCCTTGGGAAGAGATTCTTTGATTTGGGGCTGGATCAGCGTGACTCGCCACTGACCGCTCGAAACCAATCCATTCTCGCCCATGGATTCCAGCCCGTAAGGGAAAAGGTGTTTCAAGACCTCTGGCGGAAGAGTCTCCAGCTTGTGAAAGTGCCCCTCGATTCGCTCCCCGAATTCCCGCGCCTGGGAGGCGATCGGATATGATGCTAGACGCGGAAACCAGTTTGATTCCCCTGAGAGTGAACGACATGAAGCAGTGGGAGTACTGCCCGCGGATTGTGTTTTACAACACGGTGATGCCGGTGGCGCGGAAGAGCACGGTCAAGATGGAGCGTGGCAAAGAAATCGAGATAAAGCTGGACGCTCTGGAAGCACGGCGCACTCTGCGCCGATACCGGCTAGGCGA
Source organism: Acidobacteriota bacterium (assembly GCA_021827245.1). The sequence goes on from JAKAWN010000345.1 coordinate 2,341, forward strand.
GGGTGAACGCCGTTTTCATGTTTGGCTCAACTCCCCGGCATTAGGGCTGAGTGGTAAACTGGACCTTCTGATCGTCACACCCGGGGCGTGTTATCCTGTCGACTTCAAGTACACGCGCGACCGACCGAGGCGGAACCATGTCATGCAACTCGCAGCATATGGCTTGTTGGTCGAAGACGCGATGCGGATTCCGGTACCGATGGCGTTTGTGTATTTGACGCCGAGCGATCAGCTTGTCCGTATCAATGTCACAGACAGGTTGAAGGGGCTTGTTCATGCACGACTCGCCAGTATTCGGCAGATGGTTCAACAGGCGATCCTGCCCGAACCGACTCCGGTGCGAGCTCGGTGCGAAGAATGCGAGTTTAGAAACTACTGCGGAGATATCTTCTGAAGAAAGAGAGGGTTATCGAAGTGGGAAGGCCTGAGGCAGGTAAAGGCAACGGATTTGGAAGCCGGATTTTCGCAAACCTCCCAGTATTTCCTGCAAGTTGGGGGTTTTCGAAGAATTTCGGCTTGCCAGCCGCATATCTTGCTGAAAACAAGGCGCGAAACGAGCGGTTGAAGAGACTTCCCCGATGAAGAGGGGACTGAAATACCACTCCCCGTGAGAACAGAAGCCCTGTAATCCCAGTCTGATACGAGACTTTCAGCGGACGATCAGGGCGGATTTGTGCCCAAATTGTGCCCGTCCTTAATTAACCGGGAGCGGCCTCAAGCACTTTTGCCTCCCTCTGTTCCCCTTTCAATGCGTTGCTGAAGGGCACAGATGTCCGACAAATGTCTGGCACTGGCTTGGAAGGACCGGAGATGAAGGAACGCCGAATCAGGCTTTTGGGGAATTCTTCTTCTGAGCTCGATCTCGTCGCCGGGACTTGTGGGCTGTGAATCTGAGGTTCAGCCCAACACAGAACTCCAAACTCCACTGACCCGACTCTTTCTGTGCCCAGACTGTGCCCATTTGTGCCAAATGAACCGACCGGGCCTGGTCATTGGTCAAAGAAACGATCGAAGGGTTGAGGTGAACTATTAGCGGTTAGGCGGCATAGATTTTGCCCTCAGCTGCCGTTCTTACCTTAGCTCGTCGCCGGATCACACGTCGCCACAACAACGGATCCACTGGCAATGGCACGCAGCGCGCATTCGCAACATCCACAAAGCCGCCATGATGGGAAATTTGGCCGTATCGGAACAACCACGCAAGCAACGCCAGGGCGTGCTGTGCCAGCACCGCGTTCACGAAGCATTGCTGCCTCTCCATGGCCTCAAGCGCACTGCAACTCGGTTCGTTGTCATCATCGAGAGCTTGGTCGGCCACTTCAGGATAAAGCTCCACCACGGTTCTCAGGCGGATTCGTGACCGCTTGTTCCTTTCGTTCTGGGGTTCGCCAAGCACAAATTGTCCGCTTGATGCACCATTCCCTGCGTCGAGCCAATAATGGGTGAGACTCGATCCGGAAACAGCCTTGACGATCATCGCCCGTGCCGCGCGCGTGTCCACGCAGCCGATGACAATGTCCGGACGCAAGTGCCGTTCGGAGTAACCAGCATAAGACGGCGCGAGCGTCTGCGCTCTGAACGGTTGCGGAATCGCCTGCCAGTTCAGCCCCCAGAACAGGTTGATCCGGTTCACCAACACGATGGCTTTGTTCAATCCAATTTCGCTCCGCGCGAAAGGCTGGCGGACAGAATTGAATGGCGAAACGGCATCGCCGTCCATCACCGTCACATGTAATCCATCCCGATGCCCTTGCGCCAGCATCGCGCTGTGAAGGTACGGCAGTCCGGCCACGATGGCGCTCCCATTGCCGCCGCACCCAACGACAAGTACGCGCACCTCGCGCTCCAATAATTCTGCGTGAAGTCTATGTGTTTCCATCACTCACCGCTCTCGGCTAACGAACTCCCGGAGAGTTTCTCTGGCGTCAGTGAGGTAACGCACCGGGAATGCTTTCTTGCGCGCCAGGGTGCGCCAGAGTCCGATGAATCCCCCCTTATAACTGATGAGCCGCACAGCTCCCAGAGCATGCGTAAAGGAACTCTGGAAGAAAGCAGCTTCCCAGTTCTTGATGGACTCGACGGACGCGCTCTCCGGCGCACGCGTAGTTCCCAAACAGACTCTTCCGTCGCCGCCCGCTGTATTCCAATAGGGAGCTGTTTTGAGCGGCGTATCTGCCCGAGGACGAGCGTTCTTTTCAACCGCTCGCACGAAAAGCTCCCCACCTCGCACTTTGAACACCAGCGGAGGATGCGGAAAGTTGAGGCCATTGAGTTTCCTCGCCTCGTCATCTGCTTCCCCAAAGAACATAATCCGGCGTGCCGCCGGGCTCCACCAGATGATCATCTCGGGCGTGCGTGCCAGCACATTTTCAGGTAGGACCTCCGGAGCGACCTGGCTCCCAAGACCCTCCGCAAGCCTCCGGAGAAAGCCCAAGCTGAGCGGGTGGGCGACCGCGAGAAGCGGAGCGCCTTCTTCCTGGCTGATGATGTCGTGCAAAGTTGCAAACGCCCTCTGCTGGTCCGTGTACACAAGCAAGGCGTGACGCAGTTGCAGATTCGCGCTTGCGCCGATCTGGACATGACCTTCCATCCCTTTGCCTCCTACCCATCCTGGTCATTGCCGGGCAATAACGCCGCCATGCGACTTGCGGCCGCCATCGTCTCGCACAGGACTGCGAGCGTGTCAAAGGCCCGCCGGACGCTCGCGTGATCGCTGGGATTGATTTCCACGAGGAGGTTGGGCTCGGGGCTGGCCTCTAAAAATGCTTGCGCCTCGTCGTCGTAACAAGCGCACACCGCATCATGGTGTTTGAAGCTCACGAGCAAAGCAGGCAGCGGCGGATTTGAATCCATAAGCGCCTCGCGCGTCTCTTCACTGATCTCTGGACGTTTGAGGCTTCGCGAAATCCTGTTCAAATCGACCGCCGTCTGTAGAAGATGACGGCAGAACTGGTCATCTGTCCTGTCAGCAATCCGCTGCGCATGCTTCACTGCAAGAGGCTTCAACTTCATTGACGGCGGAATGCAACCTTCAACTTCAGGAAATTCGTACTGCTCCTGGTCGGCTTCTCCTTCGGCCCACTCCTTCAGCATTTCCACGCGGTCCTGGGCATCGCGATAATCGTATATCCGCAAACATCGCTGTATGGCCCCGACAAATAGGTGGTAGAAGGTTATTGGTAGACGTGGGTGAATACGCTCCAGCATTTCAAGAGTCGGTCCGAGAACCATGTAGCCAGCCGAGTCGGGATCAATCATGAGATACAGCAACTCCTGCCGGCCCTCTTCGCCGCAGTAGGGGTCCGGGCTGCCGCTGATCATGGCGTTGAGCGCAAAGTTCTGCCGAATTTGGTCGCCGCCGTGTGAGGCGAGCCAACGCATCAGGGCTGCTTGCACATAACCCGCGGGACAGTGCTTGGCTTCTTCCCAATCGCACGGGTCTGCGATTCCGATGACGGTCAGGGTTTGAGCCAGCTTGATGGCGCGCGGATCTTCTGCCGAGAGGCGGTATTCGATCGGCACGCCACCGAGTTTCGGCAGAACTACGCCACTCGCCTGGCCCATCAGATGGGCAAGAGCCAGCCTGGAGGCGCCGGAATTTGTTCCCGCCTCGCAAGCTGGCGATAGGATTCCACGTGAATTGCATCGGCGAGAATCTTGGACGCTCGCTGTAGATCTGGGCACCTGACAAATCTCCCTGTGATGTTCTGACATTCGGGGTGGCGGCCCTCGGCCATGATTGCAAGTTCGGCGAGGACCGCCTCCCGTGTGATTTTTGATTTGCGGGTCGTCTTCCGCATGGCGCTAGCCTTTGGCGCCAATTGCGCGGACAAATTCGTACCGCAACTTTTCACCCACCGCTTCAGGTCCGTTGATGGCGGCGGTAGCAAGTTCCGGATACTGAGCCGCATATACGGATTTCACTTCTTCCGGTGAGAGACGACTGTTAGGGTCGGGCAAGCGAACGCCCATGTAAGAAAATTCACGAACCGCTGGGGTGACAGTCACAGGCGTAGACCTCCTTCTTTTTGGGATTGGACTGGTTCGGCCGGCGCTGCGCCGAAGAGATTAGAGGCAGCCGTCGGTGAGGGATCGGGGGTGGCGGTCGGCGCGGGCTGCGTCGTGGATGCCGGAGCCGGCGTGGGATTCGAAGGCTTCGCTTTCCGCCTCTCGTCCGCCTTACGCTTGGCTTCTTCTTGCGCAGCCTTAGCCGCGGCTTCCATCGTGGCTTTTGCCTGCGCGAGAGTGCTGCCCAATTGCCGGTGCGTATCGACGTACGCTGCCAGCTCCTTTGCAAACTCCCGGTCCAGTTCCTCCGGCGTCCCGACGAAACTCAACGGTGTCGAGAGGGCGACGTTCTCGCTTTCCGTAGTGCGCTTGGGACAAACATTGAGTCGAATGGTGCTGTCGCTGTCCCGAGCCACCGTGATGAGCACGGTGCGTTCGGCGAGAAGCGGCATGAGTTCAGTGAACACGAATAGGTCCTCCTTATTGTTGGTTTTGGGTATGCTTCAGTTGCTGAATGCCGAAAAGAAACACTCGCGATATAAAGACCGCATGATTCAGCAGGAAACGACATCTGTTTTTGAGGGTTCAGACTCCTCCCCGTTTGAAATATATTGCAATGGGGGACATTATCTGGAATGGGAGCGCGACGAGCTTGTGAACTCAGGACAATTTATGTCCCACGGTTTCAAACAATGGAAAGCTATGAGAGCCCAGGAGACGAGTGCGGAGCTGTGGCTCACGGCTTATCCCAGAAAGAGTCAGCTTTCTTCAAATGTCTCGTGAATGGTGGCTAGGCGCTGTATAACTCAGCAAACCTTTTCGATGGGGGAGGCGGACAATGAAGCGGAAAGCGCAGGCTCACAGGAAACCACCGGTGCCGCACCGTCGAGCCGCCGGAGCGCTAAATGCGAGCGTGCTCACGGCCCGCGGGCTGTCGCCGTTGGTCAATGGCTATCGCATTCAGCGCGGGGCACATAAGTCAATCATCGTGCCGAATGCCTCG
>JAKAWN010000346.1 GCA_021827245.1 Acidobacteriota bacterium
AGACAAACCCATGACTCCATTCTCCTTTCGATGGCATTTTCATGCCATTCGCTGAATTTTGAGTCTTAACTGTTTGTCTCAAAAATGGGGACAAGTCCAGTCTCCAAATCGCTGTCACTAATATCCTGTCCTTTGAAAATCCTGATCTTGTAACGATCGCCTTCTCCGAATTCATCGTATTGCGATGCCAACACCAAAAATGAATTGCTACTTGCGAGAAAGCGGATTCGGTCAAAGAACGAGTAGAGCCTCCCTTCTTCCTTTTCTACCATCAGCTTGTATTCGTAGAGAGTCCGCAAGGCACCGTGCCCGGTTGTCGTGTTTCTAAGAGATGTGATGGCGGAAAGCACTTGATTCAAATTTGACTTTTCTGCGCTCTCATCCAGATAGTCACGTCTCGAACGGAGGATATCCTCGCCTGTCAAGGGGTGGAGGAGCCTGCCGAATCCAGCAGAGGATTTCGATAAGAGTTGCAGTAGATTGCACCAATCACCAAAGCTGGGGCGCCTAAAGTTGGTGGCAAGCAACCCGTTTATAGTGGGGTCCTTTTCCTTCTCATATAGATAGCCTGCGAGAGCCACAACGACCGAATATTTGACTGCAACTTCGTACAACTGGAGTCCCAACTGGAATTTGCGCTGAAAATCAAGTTCATGCTGGTAGGCAGAAAACTCATGACTTATCGGGTACGGAAACTCGTGCTGAAGACGAGAGTCCATTTGGTGCTTCCGATGCTGGACGAATTCCCGAGCTTTATGCTCCAAAAAGATACGATATTCGCGTTCCTTCGATGACACAAAAGTCCTGTATTTCACCATCGCTTCCAGCATGTACGGAATCGACCACGCAAGATCTGGAGGTGCGTTCGGTGAAATAGAAACACTGCCGTCGGTGTGAATTAACTCTATCAGCTTCCGATAAGTATCGTGAAGTTCGTCTATTGGGACAACACCTAGCTCTGAGAAAAAAATGAGAGCGCGAAAACAGAGTGCCGAAGTAAACCATTCTTGAGGTAGTTCGTATCCTTCACTAGTCACAATGATTTCGATTTCTGGTTCCCAGAGGCCTCCTCGCATACCCGATCGTAAAAACTCGCACGAGCGCTTGAACTCAATGGGATTCATCCCCTCGAGAAACAAGGTTAATAATGCAACCGCAGTGCTCGTGTATTGAGGTGGCGCGCCATGCCTTGTGCCCCAACTTCCGTCATCATTCTTGGATCTCAACAACCAATCCCTTGCACCTTCGACCGCTTTTTCCATTTCACCCACAAAAGGGCTTGATCCGTCTTTAAAGCACGTTCGCAATAATCTCGATAGGCAATAACTGGCGATCCAGGTGGAATATGTGCGATCCGATTCGTACGCTGTAAGACCCCATGCTTCCTCAGAATTACTTCCTTCGTTTGTTCGAGCGTTCAAGATGAATGTAACCCCCCTCGAAACCTCCTGCGGGCAATCGAACTGACTGAGCGCAAGACAACACCAAGCGGTTATGTCCGTTATCGATTTTCCATTCTTTCGAAACGGCCACCCCCCATCAGGATTCTGACATGCAATCAGATAGTCGCGGCCACGGATGAGCCAGCCGCGGTCTGCATCAGTATACATTTTGGAAACAATATGCAGTATTTCTGCGGAGGTCCAAACACCACTGCATGAATCGTGACAATAGTATGCCTTGAATCCACCGTCGTCATTCTGAAGGGTCCTTAGTTTGGATAGAAGCGCCCCCACCCTTGTCTGAATTTCACTGTTCAATGTATCAAGCATGGTGCCCTCCTGTGTGCTCCGCACGATTGACAATGATCCCGCAGTTGTGGGCAGGCCGACCTTTGCTATCTCAAAAGAGACGTGCCTGCACCGTCGGGAGAACAGATCACCTCATTTCCAAATTCGGGCTCAGCCCCAACTCATCTAGGGCGGCCTTCGTCTCTTCGATTTTCTGTGCTGAAATCCCACTTTCAGGCGCCGCCTCAAAAGTCAGCGTAAGCTTGAGTCCCTTCCCGCCGGCAAATTTGGAAAGCACCTTCGTGTAGAAGTTCATCCATTTCTGTGGCGGTACCTCGCCGCTCCACCTCAACACGCCCGGAGGAGGGGGTGGAAGGGGAGGCGTAATAATGCGGCCAGGCTTCGCAATCGTCAGTGTCGCGGAACCTTTCACGGTATCCTCGGTCACGGTCACGACAAAATTGCCCTCGTCATTGCCAGCTGTAAACACTCCCTCATTGTCAATTATTCCGCCTGTTGATTTCCACTCAAGTGGCCCTATGGCGATCTCGCCGCCGTACTGGTTGGCCCCCTTTGCCACAAACGATTGTTTCATCCCTGGTTGCAATTGGACATCTGCGGGCGATATGACAATCGACGTAAGAACTGGTGGTTTCTCCTTTTGCTTCTTATAGACCTCCGCTGTCTCTCGAGTGATGATGTACATGTCATTGGAAATTTCAACTTCCGGCGCAGCGAGGCTGCGTTCGTAGTTAAAAGGTTGGTAGTCCCCTTGCGCTGACTTACCCACGTAACCTAAAAGGCCGCCAGACACGCCCCGTGCGATCGTGTCCCGGACAGCCTCGGGATCAAGAAGGCGAGGAAACAACGGTGACGCAAAGAAAGCATCTCTTACCGCCTTGGTGCTCCACTCTTTGAATGCGGGGTTCCAGTTACGGATCAGAAGATTCGGGCTAATGTCTTTCTCAATCTCGCCATCTTTACGCAGCCGCTCGATGATGTACGTGACCATTGTGTCGGACGCGCTTGAATGAACCAACCCAAGGCTTTAGCTTGGGTGAAATGGGCCACACCTTCAGCGTCTAGCCCGCCCACTTCGACCCCCTGCTTATCTTTGCCTGGACTGCATTTGTACAGCGTCCATTCTGGTCCGATCTGCAAGTTCCCCGACTTGTCGGCTTGACAGAATGTCTTTCGACCCAAAGGGATTTGATTGTCATAGTAAAGGAAACCGCTCCTCAGCGCGCACCGGAGCACTAGGTTGATACGCCTATATAACTCCAGCGATGGGCTCCTGTCGCCAACAAGAATTGGAGTTATGTTGACTTGAATCCGATGACGATATGCGGGAGGTACGTCATCCAAGACTTGGTAGAAGGAGTCTACGCTCGAATCGTCGGCATTCATTCTCAGCGTGATGCGTGACTCTTCGATTTCCCGTAGAACATTGTTTAGATTTTCTTTGACTCTCTCGTACGTCGGCCGTCCGCTCGACAATGGCCGCCGCTGATCGTGGTAAACCGCCGGACCGTCGATAGTAAGGTGGAAAAAGCGGATGCCAGCCTTGAAAAGCTCTCGGACAGCTTCACGGCTTAGCAGATAGCCGTTCGTGCTAACCATGGAATACAGCTGTGTTTGATGTTCAGACGCTAATTCGGTCATCTTAGTAGACACCCGCATCACTGTTTCCAGGCGGAGCAAAGGCTCGCCTCCAAACCAAGTAACATTGACTTGCCGATACTGTGGCAGTACGCGTTCGAAGTATTTTACGATCCGCCTTTCCACTTCGCGCGACATCACACCTGTCTTGAAATTCACATAGCAATATTTGCATCGGAAATTACACTCATAGGTGGGAACCAGAAATAGCTCCAAAATTTCATGGGGCGCACATGCTGCTCTCGCCTGTTTCGTCAGGAGGTAAATCTCATCCACGTGCCCCGGTATTAGGAATCCCCCGTCAACGAGGGACTGTTGCATCTCGCTCTCTGCTAGAAAGTCGCGTCCACCTGGCGCGCTGAGGATCTTCAGTACCGTGTCTTTTTCTTGAGAAGTGAGTTCGTAGAGTGCACCCGAGATTCCATTAAAGAGAAGATGCTGATCCGGGTTGAAAGTCGCCCAAAAGTTGTATCGGGAGGGCTTCATCCGTTCGTTTCCGATTGCAATAAAATGAATAGAGGGGAACGGTGCGGCACGTTCCCCTGATATGAGGGAACGCTCGGCTAGCAGCCGCGAGAGCAACCGCACAAGTGATCCACACAACACTCCGCCTTCGCCACTATGCTATTGAAGATTTCCTTTGCATCGGCCTCCTTCGTTGTGGATGCCAGGATCTCTTCCTCCTGCCTAGGCTTGGCGATTACTTTCATTTGCACCACCTCCTCTCTTCAGGAAATTTCCCGGCGTTGCCGCACGAACGCCTTGCCTTCAGACCTATTTACTCGCTTCCTGTTGAAGGACGGTACCAAGACTGCCCAAAGCCACTTGCTTCAAAATGTATGAGGCGTTTGTTGGTACCAAAGAGCAATAGCTACCTGTCCCTTTGTGGGACAAACGCATCCTTCGGCAGCCACCCATACACAACGGAAGGAACGCACAGGAATAGCATTTCTCTTCAAACAGATCCCCGTTTATCCATGTGTCCCATTTTTCATGGTCCCTTGTGAACGAACCATCAGGACTCATAAAACCGACTCTGTCATCTGGGCCGAACTCGCTGACGCTGCATTTAAAGACGCTACCGTCCGGTCCAAGGATTACCTGGTGTTCTCGTTCTGCGTAACAGTAAACAAGCTTCCCCGTCGGAACTCCAGTCCACCCCAGGATGACCTCGTACCCAAGCTGTTCTGCCATTTTATAATATTTGGCCACCGCTTCAGAAATCTCCCCACTCGCCAGGTTGTCCGTCGCACTGAGGGAACAGTGACCAAAGATTGGTTCGTAGACAACCCGAAGATGTGGTCGAACATCTTGGGGAAACATTTCGAGTAATCGAGGGATGCTGTGGAGGTTGCTGTGATTGAAATTGACACGAAGTGAAACCTTCACGCGGTCATCCGCGCGAGCGAGACTGCAGACATTGTCGAAAACTCTCTTGAAGGTTCCTTTGCCGTTTCTCAAGACTCGCATCTTATCGTGCGTCTCGGGCGGGCCATCGACCGTAATCTGGAAATCCAGGATACCCGCACGGACAAGCCCGTTGACCCGATCTGGATTCAGCAGATATCCGTTTGTGGTAATGTGGGCAATAATGGAGACCCCGGATTCCGAGGCGATCCTTGCGGCAGCCGCAGAAATGGATATGACTCGCTCGTAGCATATCAGGGGTTCGCCCCCGAACCAGAGCAGCATGACAACCTTGAATTTAGGAATCTCGGCTGCCAACCACAAGCGGATGCCCTTCTCGGTTTCGTCCGTCATTACCGAAGGTCGCCGAACCTCATAGCAATACGTACACGCAAAGTTGCAATCAAGAGTCGGCATAATGATGACGTCTAGACGATTGGCATCCTGTATCCCTGATCTTTTTCGCGCCTCGATGATCCTTAATTCGTCGGCAGAGTCCTCCACCAGGTATTTTTGCTCGATAAGGACAGCTTTAGTTTCAGAATCGGTCTCCTGGCATCGATCAGGTTCCGTCAGAATCCGCCTCACAACGTCTGTTTCCTTTTGATCACAGGCTACGAGGCTGCCATAGAGCGAGTTATAAAGGAGAGTGCGGCCGCTCGTAGGGTCATCCACCCAAATGTTGTACCTAGAGGGTTTCATGAGATGTGTTCGCTCGTCGCTTCTGTGCTGCCCATTCAAAGAAGTGCCGCAACTGAATCGGACGACGCCAGACTTGCACGCCGAACCATGCCGACTGCTTTCGACGAATATTCGCACCAACCGCGCGATGGCAGTAAGTACCTCAACACAACAAGATGGGATAACATATATGTTCTAGGTTTGCAATGGGCAGGCCCATACACGATGATCCCAGACAGAAGCCAACAGCGAGTGACTCCAGAGAGTAAAGGAACCCGGGTGAGCCAATAAGATTGCGTTAGGTCGCCCAACCAAGAAATAGGGTCTCACGGTAAGCAACTCCTCGTTATGACTTGGATGGTCCAAAATAGTGACTGACCGCGCACCCCGCCGCCCATTAAGGCTAATCATAGCAAAATATTATGGCCGAGTGTGCCGTGTTTGCTGCCGATCCGGCGGGGGCTCCACCGCGACAGTCGAGCGAATGTCCACCCTGTAACAGGACGTCTGGCACAGTACACAGTCAGAGGAGGGACACCTGCCTCCCATTTACACGGGTGAACTTACCGTCAATCTCGACACTGCCAATTACAACCAGGTCGAATGCCTGTCCTTCGACGGGAATGATTGAGAGAAGATCTGGGCGTTCCGCTTCGGGCACCTGGCCGAGGTATTCGACGAACTCGGCGAACGTCATCTTGAGGCGGATGCATGCTGCCGGAATGCCTTTCCCAATAAAAAGTTCTCCGCGCTCGGTCGCGAACGCCGGCGGCCTCTCTGTACAGGCTGCCAAGTCTCGCAAGACATTCTTACTAATCTTTACGGGGCACGGTGCCACTTGATTCTCCGTATCTGCCTACCGATCCAATTGCAGTCTTCTAAGCTCTATCATCCGGGAAAGCAATACCATGACCTTGTGAGCAATGGCGGGTGCAACTAGCGTCCCCGCCCCTCGCCTTGTCCTTCATTGTTTGGTACTAATGGCCCTGACGATGACACGTGCCATGGTCCTGAGTCGCATTCTCTTTTTTTCGGGCAACGACTCTACATAGCGGTCAATCGTTTCCTGGTACTTATGCGCGCACAGGTCGCACTTTTTGATGTGTGCCCTCACCTCGTCGCCATGATCGGCAATAAACTGCATCGCCTTCTCAGCAGGCGTTCGAACGAATTCCGCGTGGATTTCTCGTGCTGAGGCCAAATTGTCGGATGCGGAGCTTCCGCAATTCATGTTCTACATCCCCTGGGAGGAAAGGCGAAATGTTAATTTGGGAACAGAGCCTTCGAAACACATCACAAGCTGCGTATTAATTCGGGCCGAACCGGGTTGAGTATATCTCTTCGAGGGCATCTTCTATTCTCGCGCGATCCACAATCGCCTCGTATTCCCTCCTTTCGTCGGGGGTCAACCTATCCCAAAGTGATTCAAAGAGACGCTCGGCAGCATCGCAAATGTTTAATGTTCCATTGCCTTTCGCCCGTTCCATAATGCACCGGGCCAGGAGCGCATCATGAACGATGGCGCTTATTCTCCGTTTCACGTCTCACCGCCCTTCGCTCGAGTGAGAACAGAGCAGACTCAGAAACTCACAAGTTTACAGCGTAAATCGCCCGCGTTCAACGCGTATCCGGGCACGTGTCCGGGCACGCCGACACCGTGGAATGGGGACAAACCCGGTAAGATTTCCGCTGGCTGATGGCAGTGCATGGAAAACCGGTTCCATAGCAGAATTTGTGGGTAAATCTCCACCTGAGATAAGGGACGACTACGAAAAGAAGCACAGGGGGGGCGCCGCACAAGGCGCAGCTGAGAGAAAACTGGTCTCCGTGGCTGGGGTTAAT
>JAKAWN010000017.1 GCA_021827245.1 Acidobacteriota bacterium
GGATGAAGTTCTTAAGATTATTGTCTGGGCTGTTGGCCATGCCAAATCACTTTGCGCCGATGTGGAATTTTCCCCGGAGGATGCAGGCAGAACTGACCGGAGCTATCTGATTGAATGTTGCCACGCTGCAGTGGAGGCCGGCGCAACGGTGCTGAATTTGCCGGATACTGTGGGGTACTGCCTTGAGCCTGAATACGAGAAAATGTTTGCCGACGTGAAGGCGGGAGTTCCTGGAATTGAAAGAGTTATTTTGAGTACGCACACTCACGACGATCTGGGCCTGGCAGTGGCTAACACGCTTGCCGGCGTCCGCGGCGGGGCACGCCAGGTGGAGTGCACTATCAACGGGATTGGCGAACGGGCAGGCAACGCGGCTCTGGAAGAAGTTGTGATGGCCGTTTACGTGCGTCGGGATGTTGAACCTGTCCATACTGACATTCACACTGAGGAGCTTTATGCCGCAAGCCAAATGTTGATTCGCCTTACGGGGATGCAAGTCCAAAGGAATAAAGCTGTGGTCGGACGTAATGCCTTTGCCCACGAAGCGGGCATCCACCAGGACGGTGTTTTGAAGAATGCGATCACCTATGAAATTATTTCGCCCGAGACGGTCGGTATGCCGGCGAACCACATTGTCCTTGGGAAGCATTCCGGACGTCACGCACTGGTGAACCGTTATCGGGAATTGGGCTACGACCTCACAAAACCGGAACTCGAGCGTGCCTACCAGTTGTTTACACAGCTTGCCGATCGCAAGAAGAACGTCTACGACGAGGATCTGATCAGTATTGTTAGCGAGGGATTTGAACATATCCCGGAACTTTACACTCTGAGGCTGCTCGAGAGCGTGTCGAACAGCGAAGGGCGCTCGACGGCAACCGTTGAACTGGAGCGGGATGGGCAGTCCTACCGTGAATCGGCGACCGCCGAAGGCCCTTGCGATGCAGCGTTCCGGGCGATCGACCGCATTACAGGGACACCGGGCATTGTGGTCGATTTTTCTGTGCATACAGTAGGCGCGGGGGCTGATGGAACGGCGGAAGTCTCAATCCGGGCTCGATTTCAGGAGCGGGAGTTTACAGGCAAGTCGGTAAGCTGCAATGTGGTCGAGGCGGGAGCTCGCGCCTATCTGCAGGCTGCGAACAAGGGAGTTTACGAAATCAGGCGGGCTGCGGAGCAGTCGGCTGCAGGGAGAGGTTCCGTTCACGAGAATGAGTTGGTCGATCGACTCTTGCCGGGGGGGTACTGAACTCGCACGCGCTGTTGGCCGGCGCGGTGGACCAGGGGTGGCTTTTATCGGACATACGACTCCCAACGCCTCAGTCCGCTTTTGAGACGGGAAACCATCTCCTTGGCAGGATCATTCACGTGCGGTTGTCTTCGCATTTCTCAGGACACACTCCGTGTACAAGATGCGTAATTCCTGTCGGTGCGAGAGGACCTTGGCCGGTCCGGTTCAGCTCAATCCGAGTTTTGTAACCTATTGATAATAAATTGGTTGATTGTCATTCGGAATCTCGTGCTCCCGCAAGAAGCCCACATCAGTGCTTTAAGTTCAATATTATCTTGTTCTTTCAGGTATTCTTCGTGTAAGATGCCTGCTATCAAATGCATGCAATATTCAAAATAGCTGTATTACCGGGTGATGGAATTGGACCAGAGGTAACCGAAGAAGCTCTCAAAATTTTGCGAGCGATTGAGGGCGTTATCGGGCCAAAATTTCGTTTCCAAACCGGACTGGTCGGAGGTTGTGCGATTGATGCCACCGCCGTTCCTCTTCCTCCGGAAACCATTTCAATCTGCAATCATGCCCAAGCGGTCCTTTTGGGGGCTGTAGGCGGACCTCGATGGGACTCGAGACGTCCGGATAGCCGGCCAGAGCATGGTTTGCTGCAGTTACGTCAGAGGCTTAGGCTCTATGCGAACCTGCGGCCGGCTCGCGTCATCGATTCGTTGGTAGGCATCTCAGCGTTAAAGCCGGGCATCGTCAAGGGCACTGATCTGGTCATTGTCAGGGAGCTGATGGGAGGAATTTATTTCGGCAATCCTCGCGGCATCTTTTCAAAGAACGGCGAGCGAATGGGAGTGAACACTGAGGTCTATCGCGAACACGAGATTGAGCGCGTTGCCCACCGGGCATTTCAGCTTGCCCGTTTGCGAAAGCGGAAGGTGACTTCGGTGGACAAGGCTAACGTGCTTGAAAGTTCACGGCTTTGGCGAGAAGTTGTGACTCGAGTCGGCCAGAGCTATCCCGACGTCGAACTGGAGCATCTTTACGTTGACAACTGCGCAATGCGCCTGATCGCAAAGCCGACCAGCTTTGATGTCGTCCTCACCAACAATATCTTCGGCGACATCCTGAGTGACGAGGCAGCTATGCTGACGGGCTCGATTGGCTTGTTGCCTTCGGCGAGCCTGGGCGAACGATCAGGTTTGTATGAGCCCGTGCATGGGTCTGCGCCTGATATTGCGGGCAAGAAACTCGCCAATCCCATAGCGGCGATTGCTTCAGCGGCGCTCATGTTGCGCTATTCCTTTCGCATGGAACGCCCAGCGGCGGCGATTGAGACAGCCATCGAAAGAGTCCTCAAGCGCGGAGCCCGGACCCCGGATCTGCCAGGCCGCAAACGTTCTCTTTCAACCGCCCGCATGGGGAACCTGATTGCCGAGGAAACAACAAAACTGCTTGCGTCGCCGCGCTTCTATCCGAAAGGGAAAGCATAAGAGCGCGCTATTTTCCGCCTCAATCGGGCAATCTTTTGTGAGCGAGGGCGCGGAAGGCCATTGCAATCTTGTTGGCTTTCGAGTTAATATGCAGGTCGACGAGGGGGCGGGCGGTCTTTTCCGCCATGAAATATGATAGCAGGAGCATTTTGTTATGTGGTGGGAAAAGGAAAAGAAGTTGCAGTCCAGTGTTCCAACTTCACAGACAGCCGTCCCCGTATCCTCAGTAACTTCTAAGGTGGAAACCTCTATGCCTGAAAGCAATCGAAGAGATGCAAGTGTAGGTTCTCATGGCCAGCCACAGGCTGTCATCGGCCCTTCAATCGTTTTGAAAGGAGAACTCTCCGCAAACGAAGATCTGGTCATCGAGGGTCAGTTCGAAGGAACTGTCAACCTGCAAGACCACTGTCTGACTGTCGGAACGAACGGAAAAGTCAAGGCCGAAATCCAGGCTCGGCAGGTGATTATCCTGGGATCGGTCAATGGGAACGTGAACGCGCGTGACAAGATTGAGGTGCGCCGTAGCGGCAATGTGACGGGAGATTTGACTTCAGCCAGCATCTCAATCGAGGAAGGGGCCTATTTCAAAGGAAGTATCGATATCCTCCGCGAAGCAAGACAGGAAGAACGTACTCCCATTACTGCCGCAACCGCTTACAGTGACAACGACTAAAGAAGCGTATGTTCTTGTCGACTTGCAGCAGAGGCCGGTCGCGTAGCGTTTCAGTTATGCTAATCTAGTGGTGACGCGTTTCACGTGGTTCGTGCCGCGGTTGCGCTGGCGCGGGGTTATCTGTGTCGTTTGAGTTTGCCGATGTTTTTAGTCAAGGCCCGGGAGGATTTCCGAAGCAGGGGTTCTGCACGTAGCAGCTCCGCGGTACCAAGTCAGGCTCTTGAGTGGATTTGGAAGTATTTGCAGGACGTGACAAGTCCTCACGTTCTGGATTGCGGCAATGTTTCTTCGGCCACTGTAAGTGCGCTGACACAGCGGCGTGCAAAGGTCTATGTCGCGGATCTGATCGCTCCTTTGCAACGCAATGATCCTGCCTATTGGCGACATTCGGAAAAAGAGATTGTTTTCTGCCTGGACGAACTGCTCAGACGAGTACCTGGTATCCCTCCTGCTTCGCTCCGGCTCATTTGCTGCTGGCATCTCCTCGATCTGGTTCCTCGCAACCATCTGCCCGAGCTTGTGAAATTCCTTCTCGCTCTCCTTGAGCCCGGCGGAATATTCTTCTGTTTCCTCCGTGAGCCCAACCTTGCGATGGGAAAAGACGGCCGATGGAGGTTTGAGACCCTCACAACGCTCGGGGCCGAGCGTGAGGGGGTCGGGCAGTTTCCGAATGCGCCGCTTACGAACCGCGAGGTTGAAAAACTGACAGCAGGGTACAGTCTCAAGACCTTCCTCACTCGCTCTCATCGGCGGGAAGTGGTGGTCTTGAGAGCGGAAGAAGAGGTTTGAATGAAGTCGATGAGATTACTGATTTTGGCAACGGTTTTGACAGTGTGGATTGGCGTAGCCCCCTTGTTTGGGCAAGATCTGGTCACGGAGGCCCTGAATAGCTTTCCGACGGATACAATTCGGCTGGAATATTCAAGTCCTGAAACACTGCGTAAGCTGCCTGACTATGCCAGCTTGCGCCAACACTACATGGGTCCCCGTCTCAAAGAGCTTATTACCTCGATGGCCGAGCTTGGGGTCGCCGAGAATGATGTCGACCAACTTGTATTGGGCTGGAGCGTCGACGAGTCCAATGTAAATCTTTATGGGTTTGCCGGTGGACACTTTCGTCCTGATGTTCTCGAGGCTCGCGCAGCAGCGAGAAATATCCCTGCCCAGCAGATTGGGGGGAAACCCGGCTATTGCCTTGGAGCGGGCCTGGAGACGCAATGCGTCGTTGTCCTGAGCCCGACCGAAGGCGCCTTTGGAACTCTTGGCACGCTGAGCCAGATCATGGGAGCCCTGAATGGTGGCGGACCTGCGCTCGGATCGAATTTCACTTTTGCCCAGGCTGTAAAGCAGGAACAGAAGGGAGCGCCAATATGGGGTGTTGCAATTGCTTCCGCCGTCGCATCGTGGTTCAAAGGCTGGATGCCCAGGCAGAACGACGTTGAATTGGATTGGGCAAAGGTATTCCAGGGCGTGAACGTCCTCGGTTACAACATCCAGACTGGCAACGATGTCCAGCTCAACCTTGACCTTTATTGCCAGTCAGGGGAAGTTGCGGGAAGCCTCAGGCAGGTGCTCGAAGGGCTTAAGCTGGCCCAACAGATTGCCTGGCAGAATCAGAATCCCAACAAACCCAATCCTTTTCAGAAAATGCAATTGACCCAGCAAGGCAGCCAGGTTGGTGTCACCTTGGTGGCGGATTACAGCGAGATTTCCGGCTCAGGGCTGTAAAGGATCGTACTTGCTGGAGGAGCCAGTAGAAACATCCAGAAACTGTTCATACTACGCCTGGAATCGTCAGAGGGCCGAGGAGCCGGATGCGGCACTTTGTTTCGGGAGGCACGTTCACATTGTTTCCCCGCCTTAAGAACAGCTCGTAACTGACAAAAGCCACGGCGCTTGCAGGAGCGGCCACGGTCAGAGCGGCAGAACTGGCGATAGCCAATCTTGCTGCGGTAAGACCTCCTATCCCTGCTACTCCTGTCAGGAATATCTTCCACGATCTCCGTCTGTGTCCTTGCACGTGCCCTTCGGCATCAAGTTCTCCCGCTAAGCCCTTGCTTTTTTCCAGGCGGGTCATGATTGCTGAAACGCGAACCTGCTCTCCGTCGGGCAATGTAACATGGTCAAAACGGAAGGCGATTTCCCCATTCCGTCTCATCCACTTTGGACGGCGGATTGAGGTGATGTGTCCGTCGAAAAGTGTCCCCTTGGGCAGGGCCACATGGCCGTCGATGTATACGGGCTCAGTCATCTCAGCGGAAACCGGGTCATTAACATGACTGACCAAAGTATGCATTCCCGATAGGAGACGGGCGTTGACCATTGTCGCTGCCGGGACTGTTAAAGCCAGTGAGTTGGCAACAGGACGGTGAGGGACTTCGCTCCGGCGGACTAGAGCTACCCCTCGTGCTGCAAAGCACAAGGGTGTTGCCAATAAGAATACGAATAAAGTGCTAACCAGTCGTCGCATTGTTTTTCCTCACAAAGGCCAGCATAACTTTCGCCAAGAGGATTTCGATGGGCTTTACAGTTTGCCCCTCTCGACCTGGCGCGAGCCGAAAATTTACCCTATAGCGAGATTGGGGATGTTCTCTGCCAAACGCAGAACCCCTTTAGGAAACTCTATTATAAGAGAATCGACCAAATCCGTTGTCAAAAAATTGTCAAATTTCAACTGGCGCGGTGGCAAAACAAAAGCCAGCACTTTCCCCAATCGCCGGCCCAATCCGAGGGAGCAGCTAATTGCATTACCCCACCTTAGTCACTTTGTCTGCTTGAGGCCCTTTTTGCCCCTGTACGATTTCAAACTCGACGGTGTCCCCTTCCTGGAGTGACTTAAACCCGTCACCTTCGATTGCCGAATAATGCACAAAGACATCGGCTCCTCCATCTTGCCCGATGAAGCCGTACCCCTTGCTGTTATTAAACCACTTCACCTTACCCTGAAGACGTGCCACTTGCTTTCCTCCTTAATCGCTGAGCATTGGTGATCGATGGTGCATCGGAAGGATCTTAAAAAAGAAAAAGCCAGGAATCCCCCGGACTCCCGGCCTTCCATTCAAGAACACGTTCCTGATGCGAACACCGTGCAAACTCCCTGGCGACTAAGTATATATTTTGCAATTAGCTTGTCAAGAGAATATTGACTTATAAGTCGCGGGCACAAACTTGCACTAGTGGGTACCTCCGCGACGGCCGATGCCTTGCTTGAAGCAAACCCACAGCAAGCCCACCAGCGTTTTCCCATCAATGATTTTCTTGTCACAGAGGAGTTTTTCAACTTGGATTCTAGAGAATGCACCAACTTGGATCCTCTCATCAGCTTCAGGCTTAGCCTTTGACAGCGTCAAATCAGTCGCCTCGACCAGATGCATGCGCTCTGTCAGAAACCCCGGGCTGGAATAAAAAGACAAAAGCCGCTTCACGGAACCAGCCTTGTACCCGGCTTCTTCCAGCAGCTCGCGCCGTGCTGCGCGGAGGACGCTCTCGCCGAGCTCCATGGAACCTGCTATAAGCTCCCATAAGCTTTTCCGGGCAGCGTAGCGGTATTGGCGAACCAGAATGATGTCTCCATTGGGAAGACGAGGCATTACGACCACTGAACCGGGATGCTCCACGACCTCGCGGAAAGCCTTTACATCTCCGGGTTCGATCACGCGATCAAGTTTGAGAGAAACAACCCGGCCCTTGTACAAGCTCCTGCTGCTCAAAACGCGTACACTTTGACCCATGCGGAAACCAAGGCCTCCTTTTCTCTCTCCCACAGAAACTCGTTTGCGAGTTCTGGCGGATCTACGAAAGGCGTGGAACGATGGTGTGAAAACGATCAAGTCGAAATTGCAAAGTTCTCAATGATAGACTTGGCAGTTTTCGTATCCTTTGCAGCCTTCAAAGCGTCACGGTCGTGTTCAAGTGCGGATTTGAGCTTAACATAGGTTTGAAGTTTGCTCTTGATTGCGGCGACTTGTTCCTTTGTCGCCGTCGTGTTCTTGGCTGATTTGTTCAGGCAATCGATGAGGCTATTAATCACGCCGAGCGAAAGGGTGAGCCGCGTAAGGCAGCTTTGCTCGTGGTACTCCTTTTCAAAATCGGAAAGGTTTTCCTTTTTAACTGTGCTGATCAGGTTGTTTATGCTCAGGAGGTAGCTCTTGACCATTCCCTCATCGTCGTCACATGTTTGACCGAAGAACGGATGGATGGACAGCCCGAACAAAAAGGACGCTGTAAGAATAACCATCAGGATTCGGCGTTTCATGGCCGCTCCTTTCTTTTAAACCGGGCTTGCTTGAAGCATGTTGCAGGCCTCAATCCGGGAATTCGGAGGCCTTCTCGTGGCACATACTAACACAACTAAAAGACCGGAGAGCAGGATTCCTGATTCGTCCTTTGTTGGCGGTGGTCCCGGTTCGCTGGAAAGCACGGCCGTACCGAGAGCTCATGTGGACTGGTATACTGATTCTCGTGATTGACTGTCTTGGCGCGGGGCAAACCTGCAAAAGGAAGGAAGAGGATGAAGATTTCAGCGCTCATTGTGGACGACGAGCAACCCGCACGGGATGAACTGGCCTACTTGCTTAGGAACTTTCCGGATGTCGATATTGTGGGGCAAGGCAAGAATGGTGTTGAGGCCGTCAGTCTTGTCCGCGAACTGAATCCTACTCTTGTATTCCTGGATGTTCAAATGCCTGGCCTTGATGGCTTCGGTGTGATCAAGAAACTGCTGGATAGGAACGCGCGTCTGCCCTATTTTGTTTTTGTCACAGCTTATGATCACTATGCCGTGCGTGCGTTTGAAGTGAATGCCGTGGATTACCTGCTCAAGCCTATCGAGCGAAATCGGCTTGAAAGAGCTTTGCAGCGCGTACGTGGGATGGTGGAGGCGTCGGAGGCGGCTTTCGAGAAACTGGACCGGCTGGTGCAAATGATCGAAGACCGGCCGCCCTTATCCTCCAGTAAGCTTGTTGTGAAGAGCGGAAACCGCCTGGTGCTCGTGGACTCCTCCGACATCATCTACGCGACGATCGAAGACGGTGTGATCAGCATTGTGACCAAAGACCTTGAAGGTCAGTCCAATTTCAGAACAGTGGAAGAACTGCAGAGCAACCTCGACCCCAACATCTTCTGGCGAGTTCACCGCTCCTATCTCGTGAATGTTAACCGGATCAAAGAAGTTGTGCCATGGTTCAAAAGCTCCTATCAACTGAAGATGCAGGACCGGCGCGAAACAGAGATTCCAGTGAGCCGCGCGCAAACACGGAAACTTCGGCAACTGCTGAATCTTTGAAGACTTCTGCCCGTGCCCGATTGCGCCTGGTGCCCAGGTGGTTGTGCACTGCCATGTCAGGAGTTGGGAGAGATTTACGCATCAGCGGGATGCCAGAAATAGTTCTTCAGGGCTTCGACAAGGCCTGCGATCGTTGACTCTGCCGCTTCAATTGAGACTTTCAGGCCATGCTTGCGAATCGTGTCTGAGGTAATGGGCCCGATTGAAGCGATGACTATTCCCGTCAGGGCGTCGCGCAGCCGATAGTCATCGAGCAGCCGGAGGAAGTTTGTTACAGTGGATGAGCTTGTAAATGCAATAGCATCCGGCTGAGGCGTAAGTTTCCGTTCAAGTTCGCCCGGAGCGAACCTAGGTCGAACTGTTTCATAGGCTTCAACCACTTCCACATGGGCTCCTCGATCCGTTAGGGCAATGGGCAGAATATCCCTGGCGACTTTCGCCCTGGGGATCAGAAATGCCTTCCCGTGAATATCGAGGCCCTTGAAGAAGTCGATCAATCCTTCTGCTTTGTATTCTTTGGGCAGGATCTCGACGCGAATTCCTGTCTTGGCGAGTTCAGCCGCCGTACCTGGCCCGATGGCGCCGATCTGCACTCCCTTCAAATCGCGTACGTCGCGGCCGCAGACTTGGAGGCGGCTCAGGAATTTCTTTACTCCGTTGGCTGAGGTGAAGACAAGGTATTCGAACTCTTCCAGACGTCCAATGGCTTCATCCAATGGTTGCCAGGATTGCGGGTCGCGAATCTCAATCGCCGGAATCTCGATCGCTTCTGCTCCCAGTTCCTCGATTGCTTCCTTGAGAGCTGCGGCTTGATCACGAGCGCGAGTTGTCACGATGCGTTTGCCAAAAAGTGGGAGGCGCTCAAACCAATTCAATTGCTCACGGAGGCCGACAACCTCTCCGACCACGATGACGGCGGGTGCTTCGATGCCCTCGGCTTTGGTGGCTATATCGGCCAAAGTTCCTTTCACAGTTTGTTGCTCCGCGCGTGTGCCCCATCGGATTACCGCAACAGGAGTATTGGGGTCCCGGCCTTCCTTGATCAGGACTGCGGTGATTCCTGGCAGGTTGCGTACGCCCATGAAAAGGACCAGGGTTTCCGCACTCGTGGCGAGCTTTGGCCAGTCAATGCCGGTTGCGGATTCGGAAGGATCTTCGTGGCCGGTAAGGAAAATCACGCTCGACGACAAGTTCCGATGCGTCAAGGGGATACCCGCATACGCGGGAGCTGCATATCCTGACGTGATACCAGGCACAACCTCGAATGGAACTCCGGCACCGGCCAATGCCAGGGCTTCTTCAGCTCCGCGTCCAAAAATGAAAGGGTCTCCGCCTTTCAGACGGACCACAGTCTTCCCTTGCCCTGCTTTGAAGATGAGCAGTTCATTGATAGCTCCCTGCGGCATTGTCTTTTCACCTGGCCGCTTACCCACACAAATCTTTTCACAATCGGGCCTTGTGTATCGCAGCAGGTCTTCATTGGCGAGGAAATCGTATATGACCGCGTCGGCCCGTTCAAGAGCGGCCTTGCCCTTGAGAGTCAACAGGCCGGAATCGCCTGGCCCGGCGCCGACCAGAAAAACCTTTCCGCTCATAACGACCCTTGAACCATCGAAAGGTGTATGTTGCAGATTGCCAAAGAAAACTACTACGCATCGAAGGCGGTCTGGGAGAGCAACTCATTTGCGCCCTGACCGAAAAGGTCCTCCGCCACATGCTTTCCCAAATCCTCTGGATTCTCAGGCTTTCCCATAGCCCTCGCACGGAGCACGCGTGCGCCTCTAGGATCGGCAACCACGCCCGTCAGATGAATTCCCCCGGCGACAAGCCTCGCGTAAGCCGCGATGGGAAGCTGGCAACCTCCTCCCAGCGCCCGGAGCAAGGACCTTTCCGCCCGAACGCACCGGTGAGTGGACTGATGGTCCAGCGGGGCAACCGCCTCTGCTGCAGAACTGTTTCGCGCGCTGATCTCGATGGCAAGAGCGCCCTGTCCGACCGCCGGGCATATTTCGTCTTCCTGAAACCATCTGGTGATGTGTGAGGCAAATCCCAGGCGCTTCAATCCTGCTCCTGCCAGCACCAGCGCTTCGCACTCGCCGCCATTAAGTTTTCGCAGCCGAGTGTCCACATTGCCGCGCAGCGGAATCACCCTGAGATCGGGGCGCAACGCAAGAAGCTGGGATTGGCGCCGAAGGCTGCTCGTTCCGATCCGGGCTTCGGCAGGCAGATCGTGGAGCGACATTCGCTCTTTCGATACCAGGACATCCCGGGGGTCCTCCCGTTCGGGGACGGACGCCACCACTAGGCCGTTGGGCAGTTCGGTTGGAAGATCTTTCATGCTGTGCACTGCAAGGTCCACCTGCCCGTCCAATAGCGCTTCCTCAATTTCCTTGATAAACAACCCCTTGGTTCCGGAGGCAGCGAGCAGCGCGCTCTGGAGCTTGTCGCCGCTGGTCTTGATAATCTTTATGCTGATTTCATGGCCGGCGGCTGCCAGACGGTCTTTCGCCCAGTTTGCTTGCCATAAAGCGAGCGAACTGCCACGGGAACCGATAGTAATTTTCATGAGGATGACAAGAAAATTCCAATATTATCCAGCGGGAAAACAAAACGACTTTACAAAGACAAAAGCCTGCGATCTGAAGCCCCATCGCCGCAGGCCCTCACTCAGCGACGCCGAACATCTTGCGGACCAAAAGTACCAGTGAGTTCTGATCCGGGCGCCCCACACCGCTCTTGAGTTCGGTAATAGGACCGTGAAGAACCTTATTCAGGATGCCATGCGTCAGAGCATCAACGGCCTCACGCTGCTGAGCGGTCAAGCCGTCCAGGCGGCTGCGATAGCGTTCAAGTTCGCTTTCCCTGATGGTTTCAAGCCTTTGCTCGAGAGCCACGATCGTCGGCACAATCTCTCGTGAGGCAAGGCGTCGCATCACCTTCTGGACCTCTTCCTGGATGATCTGTTCTGCCCAGGCCGCTTCCCGTTCGCGCTGTTTCTTGTTGGCCTCGACGACTTGGCCCAGATCATCGATGTCGTAAACGAAGGCGTTGTCAAGCTGGTTGATCGATGGATCGACGTTGCGAGGCACTGAGATATCCACAAAAAACATGGGACGGTTCTTCCGCGCTGCCAGCCATTGTTCCGCGTGCCTGCGGTGGATGACGTAGTGCGGCGCCGACGTCGAGCAGATCACGATATCCGCCTTTTCGACATGATCAGACATCTGTTCGAAATGGATGGGCGTGCCGTGGAAAGCCTCTGCCAACTCCACGGCTCGTTCGTAGGTTCGATTGGCAACGAAAATGGTGCCGGCGCCACTCCGGATCAGATTCTTGGCCGCGATTTCGCTCATCTTGCCGGCACCGAGGACCAGAATCGTCTTCCCCGTAAGGTCTCCGAAGATCTTCCTGGCCAGTTCAACCGCCGCATATGAAACGGAAACCGCCGATGCTCCGATAGCGGTGTTCCGCCGAACCTTGCGGGCTACAGCCAGGGCCTGCAAGGTGATCTCGTTCAAGATCCCATTCAAGGCCCCTGCTTCTCGTGCCGCGTTGTAGGCTTGCTTCAGTTGGCCGAGAATTTGTGGTTCGCCCAGGATCATCGAATCCAGACTGGACGCCACCCGAAACAGGTGCTCGATCGCTCCCTGCTGCCGGTGCTGATAGAAGTGCTTTTCGTAGTGGGCCAGATTGCAGTGATGATGATCGGCGAGGAACCGCCGGATAATGGGTTCTGCTGCAACATTCAGACGGGCAGATGCGATCACTTCGATACGGTTGCAGGTGGAGAGAATCAGTGCTTCTTTGATGCCTTCGCGATGTGCCAGATCGCGCACAGCTTCGCGAAGCCGTGCTTCCGGGATGCTCATCAGTTCCCGGACTTCCACTGGCGCCGTCCGATGGTTGATTCCCACAAGAGCGAGGTTCATCTTCTTCTATATCACCAGCAAAAAGTATTCTCCCCCCGGACCCCGCCCGAGGTATGTGAGCTACGTCACACTACGGGCCTTTGCCAAGCCTGGGTATGTACCCGTGCCAGCCACTGACAAAACTGATTCCAACAAAGGTCACCATGATCGCGGCAAAGCCCACTATAGCGATGTAGGCAGAAAACCGCCCTGGCCAGCTCCCGCTTAACCGCGCTGAAAACAGAAATAAGTAAATGAACCACGTTATCAGTGCCGCAAGAATCTTTGGATCGAGCTCCCATGGGCCATGCCACATCCGCGCCGCCCAGACGAAGCCGGTGAGTATTCCCAGGGTCAGAAAAGGAAGCCCGAACATAAGAGAGCGGTAATAAAGCTGATCGCAGACTTCAAGCGAGGGCAGGCGGTAATATGAAGCCCGCGGATTCTTGGATTTCAATTGCCGTTCCTGGAGCAGATACATAACGGCAGCGACAAACGTAAGGAAAAAGCCCACATAGCCCAGCATGATGCAACTGATGTGAACCATCAGCCACCCACCGCTCAGCGCCATTGCCCGGAGAGACGGTCCCGGGCGTAGCGCCGAAAACAGCGTCAGGACAAAAACCAGCGGCAGCATAAAAACACCCAGGAAGTTGATCCGGTAGCGCAGGTAGGCAAGGAAAAACGCCAGCGTCACCAGAAAGGCAAAAAACGAAAGCGCACTCTGGACGTCGATCACGGGGAGCCGGCCCAGATCAACACCCCTGACAGCCAGAGAAGCGGCATGAAGTGCCAGACCTATTCCTAGAGCTGTGAGGGCGGAAGTAGAGAGTGACGGCCGCTGCCTCATTACCGACGGGACTGTCAGCATGATGCCCACGAAATAAAGGATTAATGCCAGCCACAATAAGACGGAGTACATGGGTTCCATCGCAAGGCGCTAAGTCATCATATTATAGCACCCTGAACCGTGTGGGGCGGCGATGTATCGCCGCTCTTGCCAGGGCCTGGCCATGGTCAATTGACCCGAGCTGTTCGTATTGTGCTGATTCCCAATGAACTTTTTCAAGTATTTGCCCTGTCGAATGATGATTCCAGCGCAAGTGATACAATGCTGTTTGAAAATGGCATTATCTGCTGCTGGTCAAGGAGCCGAGTCTTTTTCCCTGGCAGATCGTCTTGGAACCTTATACGGAGGACGATAAGTTATGGCACACCCCCGGGCCGGGCAGCCGGCAGAACCTTCGATGTTGGTTAATGTTCCTCGCCTGATCACTGCTTACTACACGGGAAAGCCCGATCCTTCCGCGCCCGCGCAGCGAGTCGCTTTCGGGACTTCCGGGCACCGTGGCTCATCCTTTACGAATTCTTTTAATGAGGCCCACATTCTGGCCATCAGCCAGGCGATTTGCGACTATCGAGAGCAGCAGAAGATCGGCGGCCCGCTTTTCCTGGCCAAGGATACCCATGCCTTGTCCGAGCCAGCCTTTGCCACGGCTCTGGAGGTCCTGGCGGCCAACGGCGTCAACGTGATGATCGATGCGGATGACGGATACACACCCACGCCGGTCCTCTCGCACGCCATCCTGATCTACAATCGCCAGAAAAAGACGGGGCTTGCCGACGGAATTGTGATTACGCCTTCGCATAATCCTCCCGAAGATGGCGGGTTCAAGTACAACCCTCCGGATGGCGGCCCGGCCGACACCTCGGTCACTCGCTGGATTGCAGACCGCGCCAACGCTCTGCTGGAAGGCAAGCTCCACGATGTCCAAAGAATCACTTTGGAAAAAGCGCTGAAATCCTCCACCACCCACAAGCACGACTACGCGACGGCTTACATTGATGATCTCGCCGCCGTGGTTGACATGGAAGCCATTCGCGGCGCGGGTTTGAAGATTGGCGTCGATCCGCTGGGCGGAGCCGGGGTGGCCTATTGGGCGCGCATCGCCGAGCGCTATGGCTTGCCGCTGAGCGTGGTCAACAAACTGGTTGACCCGTCTTTCCGCTTTATGACGCTCGACTGGGACGGCCAGATCCGCATGGACTGCTCGTCGCCTTACGCCATGGCGTCGCTGATCTCGCTGAAAGACCGCTTCGATGTGGCCTTTGGCTGCGACACGGACCACGACCGCCACGGCATTGTCACGCGCAGCGCAGGGCTGCTGAATCCCAACCATTACCTGGCCGTGGCAATTTCCTACCTCTTCCGGAATCGGCCCGGCTGGCCCTCCAGGGCAAGCGTGGGCAAGACGCTCGTCAGCAGTGGAATGATCGACCGCGTCGCGGGCAAGCTGGGCCGGAAGCTGGTGGAAGTTCCGGTCGGCTTCAAGTGGTTTGTCGAGGGCCTGCTCGACGGCTCGCTCGGTTTTGGCGGCGAAGAGAGCGCGGGTGCTTCCTTCCTGCGCCGCGATGGCACCGTCTGGACAACCGACAAGGATGGCATGATTATGGGCCTGCTGGCGGCGGAGATGACCGCGCGCACCGGCCGCGATCCCGGCGAACTCTATGCTGAACTGACCCGCGAATTCGGCACGCCCGCCTATCAGCGCATTGACGTTCCGGCCATGCCCGAACAGAAAGCTATTCTTGCGGGACTCGCGCCCGAGCAGGTGCGTACGGCTGAACTGGCCGGCGAAAAAATCGAAGCAATGCTCACAAAAGCTCCCGGGAACGGCCAGCCGATTGGCGGCCTGAAAGTGGTGACGAAAAACGGCTGGTTTGCCGCGCGGCCCTCCGGGACCGAAGACGTCAACAAGATTTACGCCGAAAGCTTTCTTGGCGAAGACCACCTGCACAAAATCCAGGAAGAAGCCAAGCAGATCATCTCCCGCGTCTTCGCCGAGGCAGGGACAAAAAGCGCGGCAGGATAAAGGGGCAATCAGGTAGCGCGGACCTCCGCCTCTGAGGTCCGCGGTTTTTCCTGTGTTCCACGGCAGGGTTGGTAAAAACCTTTTCAGATGGTTCGCGACGATGAAGAGGCTTCACACTGTGTTGGCGATGAAGAACCCGCGACACAAGAACCAGTGTCGCGGCTACCACTGCCAACGCTGGTCCAGGCAGCCGCCCACGGGGCGGGGTAAGCGTACATTTAACACCCGTGCACACAAAAAACCTTCCCTAAAATAGCGAGCGAGAGCGAGCGAGTAGCGCGGACCTCCGGCTTTGAGGTCCGCGGATTTTCTTGTGTTCCACCGCAGCATTGGCAAAAGACAAGAGCCGCAGACCGCGAACCCGGCGGTCTGCGCTACCATCTACGACCTACCACCTGCCACCTTACCGCACCGTAAACTTCTCCTTCAGAGGCAGGTTTTCGGACGAGCTTCCGACGGCGACTTCGAAGGTGCCGGGATCGACTTTCCAGCCATGTTCGCTCTCATCCCAGTAAGCCAGTGAGCGCTTGTCCAGCGTAACTGTGACGTGCTTGGTCTGGCCGGGTTCGAGGGTGACGCGCTCGAAGCCTTTCAGTTCGATTTCCGGACGCGGCACCTTGGCCGAAGGATCGCTGACGTAGACTTCCGCCGGCTCGCTGCCCGGGCGATCTCCGGTGTTTTTCACGTCAAAGCTTACCGTGATAGGACCGTTCGGGCTGGCCGTGGTGGGGCTGACGCTCAAATTGCTGTATGCGAACGTGGTGTACGAGAGGCCGAAGCCGAACGGGAACAGCGGGGCCGGCTGGCCATTATGCCCATAGGCGCGGTAACCGAGGAAGACTCCTTCGCGGTACGTGACGTCGTTCGATCCGGGCGCTGACCAGTAGTTGTTGTACGATGGACTATCCTGAAGCGTTTTCCACCAGGTGATGGGCAGCCTGCCGGAAGGATCGACTCGGCCAGACAGCACGTCGGCCAGCGCCGTTCCGCCCTCCGACCCGCCGTACCAGGCCTGGATGAATGCCGGAACGCGATCCAGCCACCCCTCGGTAGCCACGGCGCCGCCAGCGGTGAGCACCACGATGGTATGCGGGTTTACGGCGGAAACTTCCTTGATCAGTTCAACCTGCCCCGGAGGAAGCGCATACGTGCGGTCGTGGCCTTCGCCTTCGGTCTCAGGATCGTAGCCGACCGAGAGAACCACCACGTTAGCCATGCGGGCCAGGCGCCTGACGGTGGGTTTGATCATGTCTGCTGCCGGCAGTGCGTCAAATCCAGCCCGAATGCGGTTCCCCTCCGGCAGGTAATCAAGCCGCACTGGCACGGCCTGGCCTTCCCGAAGATTGATATCAACGCTTTGCGGCTCGCCTCTGCCAGGCAGTCCTTCCAGAACCATCTTGTTGTTGACGTAAAGCCTGTAACTGTCCCGCGCGACGGAACCAACAATGAATTCCTGTGGTCCGGAAGCCTTTGCCGTGTAATAGCCGCCCCAGCGAACGGCAAGCTTCCTGCGGGAGGGTGGCGAGAACGGATTGCCACCCCAGAAGTAGACACCGCGCACCACGTGCGTACTGCTGGGCGTGCCCTCAAATGTCCCGCTTTCGAAATCCTCCTGAGTCAAGCCGGGATGCTGGCCAGCGGCGTCGGTTGAGAAACTGTTGCCGCGCGAGCTGAAGAAGGCTCCCCGCCCAAGCAGATCGGCGAGGTCTACGACACCTTCGTTCCAGAGGATTTTTGTGTGGGGCAACGAGTCGGTCAATCCCTGTAGAATGCTGACCGGAGCAATGGCCGTAACGTGCGCACTCCCTCCGGCGGAATTGGGAGTGGGGTAAGCGTCCGGCCCGATCAATGCGATGGTGTGGACCTGGCTCATATCGAGTGGCAGGATATGCCCCTCGTTCCTAAGCAGCACTATGCTTTCCTTGGCTGATTGCAGCGCCACGGCCAGCGAGTCCCGGCTGTATCGCGAAATGTTCAGATCGTACTGATCGTGATTCAGCCAGCCAAACCTGACCGCGTCGTACAGGATGTGGTGTACCTTCTCATTGATCGTCGCGACGGAAACTTTGCCGTCCTTGATGGCCGGAAGCAAGGTTTCGGCATTCATGTACCGGGCGGACGGCATTTCCAGGTCCAGCCCGGCATTGGCCGCCGCGATCCCATTGTGCGTCGCTCCCCAGTCGGACATCAGAATGCCCTGGAATCCCCAGTCCTTTCTGAGGACCGTGATGTTCAACCACGGATTCTGGGTGGAGTGCTCGCCATTGACGAGATTGTAGGAGTTCATCAGGGCGCCAGCGTGCGCCTGCCTGACCGCTGCTTCAAAAATCGGCAGATAAATTTCGCGCAGCGTGCGGTGGCTGATAATGGCGTTTTCGTGCATGCGGTTATATTCGGAATTGTTGGCATCGTAGTGCTTGACCGTGGCCGATACATCCTCGCTCTGCATGCCCTCGATGTAGGGAACGGCGATTCGGGCACCGAGGTAAGGATCTTCGCCCAGGAATTCAAAGTTGCGGCCATCCACCGGAAGCCGGTAGATATTGACGCCGGGTCCGAGCACGAAGTTGACTCCACGCGCCCGCGCGTCCCGCCCGATTGATTTCCCCACCTTGTACGCAAGCGCCGGGTCCCATGACGCTGCCAGACCGATGCCCGCTGAGTAGGAAATGCTTGGGCCCCACACGCGGACGCCCATCGAGGCATCCGACATCTTCAGTCGTGGCAGGCCGATTTGTGGCATGGCGTAAGTAAACATACTGTCCACACCGCCGATAAGCTTGATTTTTTGTTCAAGGGTTAGCTTGGGAAGCAGTTGGTCCACGCGCTGATTGATTTCAGCCGGGGTAAGGTGTTGCTGTTCTTGCGCGCGCACTGGGCCCGCAAACGCGATAACGGTGAGAGCCGTTACCAAAGAAACTACGACACGACGCACAAAACTTGAGAGTTCTTCGGAGGTATTTAGCATGTTGGTCACCTGACGGGTAAAAAGTATACAACGATATTGAACTGTTGCAAGTGATCTGCAACATGGGTGACAGGGTGCCGGTTCTCAGGGCACAAGTGTCCGTAAAGACAGTTGAAGAGAAATATCCTTATCCATAGCCGTCGCGGGCGGACAAGGGATTTCCTGCTACGCACAGCCGG
This sequence comes from Acidobacteriota bacterium, assembly GCA_021827245.1. Next base: position 18,610 of record JAKAWN010000017.1, read on the forward strand.
GATAACAGATTTGCGGAGATCACCTCCTGATCGGTGCTTCTTTCAAGGGTTCCGGGAAAGAGCGCTGGTCTTTTGCGGGCTGAGCTTGTGCAGTGAACCTCTGTGCAAGCGAGGCGCGAGAATTTACATAGGCTTTAAATTCACGCCCTGCATTCTGATTGACAATATGAGTTGGAAGTTAGAGCTGGATGGAGTTCGATTGCGGAACAGCGTGAATCTTACTCAGCCGAGGATTGGTTCACTGGCCAGAGGCTCCAAACTTCAATACTCTGAAGCCCGGCAGAACGGAGGTAGGTGATGATGAAAAGCCTGTTCAGCACATTGGCGGTGGTAGCGATTTGCAGCAGCACGGCAATGGCGCAAGCAGGTACGGCGGGATGGTCCACGGGTGGACCTACGATTGTAGCTGCGCAAGGAGGCCCTGGCGGCGGCTTCATGGGAGGACCGATGCCACGGTTTGGTGGTAGGGAGCTATTTATTCGAACAAGGGGCGGCCAGATGATGGGCTTTCGCCGGTGGGGGATGGGACCCTGGTGGATGAATCCGGAGATGGCCCAGAAAATCGGGCTGACCGACCAGCAGAAGCAGCAGCTCGAAAAGATCAACCAGGACGGCCAACTGAAGATGATTGACCTGCGGGCGGACCTGGAAAAGCAGGAAGTGCTTCTCGCCCCCATGATGAGGGCTTATCACCCGGACGAAGCTCAGGTGCTCGCGCAGCTTGACAAGGTTTCTCAAGCTCGGGCGGCGCTCGAGAAGGCGCGCGTTCAAACAATGCTGGCCAGACGCAATGTGCTCACGGAAGAGCAGTGGAAGACATTGCGGACCACGCGAATGGGATTTCATCGCACCTTTGGGCCACGGGGCTTTCATCGTCCCGGCGGGCCGCGGATGCCAGCTCAACCACCGACCCAGTGAGCGCATGAATCGTCTTTTCATGGATGGCCGGAGCTTTGCATCACGCCTGGCTCCGGCTGAGTTCTGTTCCCTGCAGTACGGTGTCTTTTGGAGATCTGGCTGGCCTGCGCGGCTGGAAAGCATTCCGGAAACGGTTCATCCTGTTCCAGCCGCGCGTTCTTCAGGCGTGCTTCGGCCTCAGTGCTGATGCGGACGCTGCCCCGCACAGAATTCGCGGTCAGCTGGCGCCAGTTTTCCCTGAACGTACAAGGCTACGGCCTCTTCGGGCGAACGTTTCCTGTCAACAATGACGGGCCGGATGCCATTTTGCCTCAGATCATTGGCTGCCCTCCAGCCCATGCCGTAACAGAGGGCTGCCTGGCAGTCGTGGAGTGTGTGCACCAAGGCAGCGTGACTGTGCGGCTGATCGCCATGCCCCCCGGCATGGCAGTTTCCCGTGCCATGTGAAGTGTGCGTATTTTGCCGCAACTCTTTCCGCAGGACGGTCCCGTCCTCGGCGTCAAAGATAATAAAGTAAGCACATCGTCCAAAATGCGGCGAAATGGATTCGCCATCTTGCGATGCCACTGCAACTCTCATGATTGTTGTCCTCCTCCCATTCCTCTTTGTCCTCCATGCCTGCGGCAGCGGCCGGGATGCATTCCTTTTCCGCGTCCCCGGCCAAATCCCCGCTCCTCAGCGGCGCGGCAGATGTTGGCGCTCTTGCATTGCGGGCACTCCGCGGGACGTCCCGTGCCGTACGGAACGCTCCAGGCGTGCTGGCAGTCATTACAACGAAACAGTCTTTGTCCAAGCATTTCGACTTCACCTCCTTCGATCCTCAGAGCCTTGCCGTTCACCAGCGCGTCTGCAACTTTCTTGTGGGCTGACTCGACAATCCGGCCGAACGTTGGGCGAGAGATTCCCATGCGTTCGGCGGCCTGCTCTTGGTAAAGCCCTTCGAGGTCGGCCAGCCGGATGGCTTCAAATTCGTCCACGGCCATCGTGATTTCGTCGAGGGACGAGAGCGGGATGCCCTGGGGTTTGAAGTAATTGCTTTGCGGCTCGCAGGCAACCCGGCGGCAGCAGAAAGGCCTTGCCATAACGGCGTCACTCCTTTTCAATCAGATCCATTATGATCATATGCTCATAATGTGTCAAGGAAAAATTCCGCACTCCGGCATGCCCGGCTGAAAATGCGGCGATGATGGGATGGCGTTGTGCGAATCGATTTAGGCGGAAAGACCTTTTTGAACGGCGAGAATTTCTTCACGCGAGGCGGTGCCGGTACCTTTTTTCATAATGGTGACAGAAGCGGCCAGGTTACCCAGGCGCGCCGCTGCTACGGGATCGCCGGTGACGGCCAGCGCCAGGGCGCAGGCTGCGGCAAAGCTGTCTCCCGCACCGCAGATGTCCACGGGCTTTTCAACATGGCGGGTCTCCGCCCAGGTCTCTTTGCAGTCTTCAATAACCAGAGCGCCTTTGGGGCCGTGAGTGACGATCAGGGTCTTGGTTTCAAGCTTCCGCCGCAGGGTGGGGAAATCGACCTTCCCGAGCAGGCTGCGGCTGGCGGCTTCCGCTTCGTCGCGGTTGGGTTTCAGGATCATCTTGCGAAACAGATGCACGCGCTTGCGGGAGTCAGCGAGGAAAACCTTCTGCACATATCTTCCTGCAAGATCGATCAGGCAGTCCCGAACGGCCGGAGTGACGACTCCGCCGGCGTTTGTTTCCGCCTGGTCGGCGATGAGGATAACATCGAAGTCGGGAACGGCTGAGATGAGGTTATCGATCACGCGCTGCTCGGCTTCCTTGGGCAGGCGGCGCGTAGAAATGAAATCCACGCGCGGCTGATCTTCATCGCCGGTCTGGCTGTTCAGCAGCTTAGTGTAAGTGAACGTCTGCCAGCCCTGAACCTTGACCATGCGCTCCGCCGCAATGCCGCGCTCGGCCAGCGCCTGCTCCAGTTCAAACCCGAAGCCATCCTTGCCGCGGACGCCGAGAGCGGCTACCTCTCCCGCGCCCATCGCAGCCAGGTTGTTACATACGGTTCCACCTCCGCCCGGAGTTGGCTGGCTGGAAACCACTCCGATGCGCGGGATGCCTGTCTCGCGGGAAGGCTCGGAAGTCGCCGGGTCGTAGGTGCACCAGCGGTCCAGGCAGATGTCGCCGACCACCAGGGCCTTCAGCTTGGGGAAAGCCGAGAGAATCTCTTCCGCCTTCATGCAACCTCCAGCAGGGCGTGACGCAGTGCCGGAACGGTGCCGCGATGGTCACCGCGCAGATAGTAACTTTCACCGCCATCGGCGACGGTTCGAACCAGGATCGTTTTGTGCGGGCGGAAGTAGTAGCCTGGATCGGTTTTGGGCAGTTCGTGGTGAATGTCACCCTCGATCGGCACCAGGTCAAACACCGCCGTGGTGAAATGCTTGATCGAGTGGCCCTCCTGCCGCGCCACGTTGCGCGCCATCGAGAGAGCTTTCAGGTAAACTTCCGGGCCCATAATGGCCGAACCGAAGTCCAGCATGAAGCCGCCTTCCAGGTTCTCCACCGTATGAGTGAAAATCAGGAAGTCGCGATAGCTGGCTGCGCCCAGCGCTGCGCCGTCGCAATTGGGATGCTCGTGAATGATATCGTATCCGATTCCGACGTGGACGGTGACCGGAACGGAATGCCGGTAAGCGGCGGCAAAGATGCTGACATCCTTGTGCGGAAAATCGCCGGCATCGATCTGGCGTCCGAGATTTTCTCCCAGGCCGAGCGAAAGCTCCGCCGCCTCCTTGATCACCTCGTTCAAGTCTCCGGTTTCCTTCCAGAGACCGAACTCGCCCGTCTGGATGTAGCGCGCCACGCTTTCGGTGCTGGCTCCGATGCGTGCCAGTTCGTAATCGTGAATGGCTCCGGCGCCGTTCATGGCGACGTGATTGATGAAGCCGCGCTCCAGCAGGTCGATGACGTAGCGGCTCATGCCCATCTTGATGACGTGGGCGCCCATCATCAGGATTCGCGCCGCTCCCTTGCTTTTGGCAGCAATCATTCGACGGGCGATTTCAGGAAACTGCGGATGGGAAAAGTCCGGTCCCGGCTGGTCAAGGCCCAGCACGAAATCGAGTTGCATGTCGTGCTTGCGCTCGCTGAGCGGCTTGATCAGGAGTTTCGATCGATCGAAAAGTGCGTATTTGGATTTCATCTTTGCGCCATCATTTGGGGAATAGGGTCGCGAGAAGCTCGTCGCGGCAAAGGAAGTTGGGAATGATGTAATCTGCTCCCACGCTCGCCAGACGATCTCGCTTCCATTCGTCAACTTTCAGGCATTCGGGCTCATCGGTGGCCACGCCCACGGCGATCCCACCCGCCTCCTTGACATTCTTGATCTCCACGTAGCCGTCGCCGAATCCCAGCAGCTCATCGCCGCGGCATTCCATGGAGCCGATCATCCTTTGAATCAGAATGGCCTTTGAGAAACTCTTGTAATCGTCCTGCGCCCCGTAGATGCGGCCGTCGAAATAGGAAGAGATCTGGAGCAGCTTAGCCTCTTCCACCGTGTAGGCATGGTCCGTCCCACTGGCGCAATAGAGCTTCAGCCCGCGCTCTTTGAGGGCATCGAGCAGATTGCGGGCGCCCGGAACGAGGTATTTGTCGGGCGACTCTTTGCCTTGCCGCAGCGCTCCCCGCCGGTGCCGGATCTTCTCCATCAGGCGGTCATGATAGATCTTCTTATAAGCCAGCGGCTCAAGCGGCCGCCCGCCGCGCGCCTCAACTTGCTTCGCCAGTTCAATCATCTGGTAGATGGTCTGCTTGCCCGTCAGTTCTGCCACGTAGTCTTTCACCCGTGCGCGCAGGTCCGATTCGCTTTCGCCGGTCTTCAGGTCGGCCAGAATTTCAACCATCATGGGTACCATTACGTCGACCCATCCCGCCCGTAGCAGAGAAAGCGTCCCGTCGAAATCAAAGAGGACCACTCGTGCGATACTGGTCCGCGAACCGGAACATAGCCGCTCAATCACCAAGTTCGACCTCGCATCATTTAGCCAAGCCCACTTCAGACCTGGGAACTTCCAAAACGTCAAGGCACGATGGCCTAATATTAGGCCGCAGAGAGGTTGTCTGTAAACACCAGCGGAACCAGAGAAGTTAGAGCCTGCTGGTAAATTCGATCCGGGGAAGCGTTGGGACCAACCGCGAGCCAGCAGAGGATTGGGAGATCTGTTCCTTCCAAAGCTGGAGTTGCGACATCAGACCAGATAGATCCACGCCCTGGAAGTCTGCGCCAAATGCCTCGAGTTTCCGGCAGCCCTTTTCCAGCAGCGAGTGAAATCCGGCGGGATTGTTGCGTGCGTGGTGATGGAAGGCCGCTGCCACCTGGATGAGGCCGTGAAGGAAGACTTTGCGCTCACCCGTGGCCTTCAGCCATAGGGCTTCCAGAGCTTCGTGGGCCTCAAAGAATTTTGCCTCATTGAACAGTCGAATTCCTTCTGTGAAGCCGTGTTCCATCGCGATCTGAACTCCAGTGGCCGGGATTCCGCCGCCATTCGAGGCCATTGTAACCGAGTGCGAGTAAGGGGCGGGCGATGCAAATATTACCCACTGTGCGTCTGTGAAACAATTTTGGTGCGCGCGGTGAGCGCAAAGGCGTTTGAAAGTTCACTAAGTTATTGTAAATACACAACTTACAAATTAGCAATTTCGTGGTGGGGAAAATCTCAGGCGTCCCATCCGGGCCGTGAAGGGCGGGCGAGTAGCCTACTGAGAGAGCCGACATCTGCTTGCGCCGGCCGGGTGGGGCTGCAAACGTGCATCGCGCATCGCCCATGCTCGGACTATCTGGCGCCGGTCAACGTTCGTAACAAAAGGCCGCAGGTGGGAGGCTAATTCGGTTTGCCGCTGGTGCAGTAACGCCCGCCTGCGGGCTGGTAGCCTGACATAAGAGCTTCACCCTGCGCCATCAGCCTTCCTTGCCCACGGCCGAACAACATGTCACCCCGGCAGTAGTAAAAGCCGGATTTCTTGTCCACCCAGACCATCGCTTCCGGCACGTGCGCCGGCTTTTTCCGGAAGAGCCCGGAGACCGCCTGCACAGCAGGGAGGTTACGGGTGGCATCGAGGTTTTGCCAGAACCAGCCGGAGGAAAGCAGCGCCACGATTCCGATGATCAGAATCACCGCAGGAATCAGCGGGGTCGTGCCAAGCAGGGAATGGGTCGAAGGCGCTGGTTGGTAAGTGCGATCAGCAGAGGTTCCAGCCGACCAGAAGTGCAATTCTGCCGCAGGAGTGCCGCCGGACTTCTTCCCGGCACTTAGCGCCTTTGCTTCCCGGTTTTTCTTCCCTTGCTGGGCATGCTGGTCCATTCCACCTACCTCATCTCTCGAGAGGAGGCCAAATACGAGACTTCCTCAGCTCTTCAGGTCATACAAATTGTACGAGGTTTAAGGCGGTGAAAAAAGTCCCTGAAGAGTAATTAACAGCTATGGCACCGAAGGCCTGGCATGCGGCGCATGATTGGGGTGCTGCGCCATGGCTGTGCCCGGCCAAGCTTCGCCGGTTGGCGCCGGCTTGGCGTGGTACTAAGTCCGCACCTCCCAGGATAGATTCCTCGATACTTGGAAGAGTCTGGAAAACTTGAACCCCATGGCCTGCCCGGGTCACTCAGTTTGTTCTTATCAGCCGGATGGGGATGGGAGATCCTGCCGTGGCTACAATCGGGCCACCACCGGTTCCAGTGGTGCCACCGGGCGTGCCCCCGCAGGTAGAAGCGTTCAGGATGACCATATCAATGGCTTTTTGACTTGCGCTCTCCACCTGCGTTACAAACACCTGGAGATACCCAACAATAGAAACAACATCCTGGCCCGGAGTCAACGCTCCTCCCTCGTAGACCGGAACGGTCATGACGGAAGGGCTCTCGCTGTAGTCATAAAAAACCTTGTTTCTCAAGAGAGGATTCGGATTCTGGTATCCTCCCGTGATGGGAAAAGGAGGGCCGGTGGTTGTGTCAATAGAGTCCTGGCCCATGCCGAGGCCAGGACCGGTGGCGTCGATCAGGGTTTCGATGCCCTGCATCACTTTCCCTTCTTTGACGCCGTTGGCTGTTTGCAGTGTGTCCCCGCAGGCGAAAATCCCGGGCGTGCACTCGACAATGTGGTTCTCCAAGGCACTGCCACTTTCCCAAGTCGCATCAGTGAAACCAACCAGGTACCATTGGCTGGGCGCTGCGTCCGTGTGCAGTTGCCAGGTCTCGCCAATAATCCCGCCTTGCGAATAGGGTCCCGGATTCTCGACCGTGTTCTTCGTGCCGGGCGTCCCTGGATAGAAGAAGTAGCCACCGCCGCCAGAATCAGCGCATGCACCGTTTGAGGGCGAAGGGTGGCCGGGGTCACAATTGGGAACCAGGAAAGGTTTGAGGCAGGCTACACCGACTGATGAGTTGCCTCCGCCCGATGGATTATAAGCCTCGGCACTGGCTTTGGCGCTGACGTTCGCGTTGGGAATGCCGAAGATCTTTGCGAAAAAAGTCGGCACGGAGCGCTGGACAGTCACGGTGATTTGAGGCTCTTCCGGGGTGGGATAGCTGAAAGCGATGTCGGAGTTCGGGTCGAGGGTGGCGGGTTTTCCGGCAACGTAGTTCTGGGCTGCCGCAGCCTCGGCCTGCTGCGTCGCAATGGTCTCCTGGATGCCGCCTGAGCTGCACCCGCCCGTCGTGCACCCGGAGGTTACAAAGGCCTTGGCCCCGGCCAGGGCCGCGGCATCCGCGGCCCGCTGCGCCTGCGCGCGCGCCAGATAGAAATTGGCCAGGTCGATGGCAATCGCGCAAACGGCCAACAGCATCACCATGCCGCCGGCCACCATCAACAGGACCGAGCCCGTCTCCTCTTTCCTCGTGTAGCAACTTTTCAACCTCAGCATTGAATCCCCTCAGTCGTTCACAATATTCTGCATTACGGCAGTTTCGGTTAATGTCTTTGGCAGTGAGATACTGGCGCCCGGTACCATCAGTCCGATAATGTTGTTAAAAAACCAGGTATAAGGATATGTCAGAGTTACTTCTGTCCCTGTTTCAGGGTCTCCCGTGGAAGTCGTGTAGTTGTACTGGTTATTGATGGTCAGGCTGGTGCCGCTCGGGCAGGAAAACGTCCACGTCGAAGTGCCTGTGGAGGCTGTAGCGCTTTCGAGGCAGGAAGAGTCTACGCCCGCGTTGGTCATGTAATTGGCCACGGCGGCCACAGTGGCCTGAACAGAGCAATCTGTGGTCGTGCAACTGCGGTCTGCCAAAATGTTGGAGACCATAATGCGCGCACCCTCGCGCGCCGCATTGGCCATTTTTTGCTTCAGGGTGAAAGCGCCGGCAAACTGGACGATCCCTGCCAGGAAAACCAGCAGGATAGGCAGGCACAGAGCGAACTCCAAGAGTTGCGAACCCTCTGTTCCAGCGGCGGCTTGGAGAAGGCGCGTTCTTTTGCGAGTTGTTCTTTTGCGAGCTTGCGCGACGGCGTTTTTTGAAGTATTGGGGCGAAATGCCTTTCGGGTTCGCGAATGTAATTTCATTGTTGTGGACAGCTCCCATCTGTCGGCTGATCCTCAAGGCGCATCTGGGCCTGAGCGGGAATATCGATAGTTGTGGCGTTAATGGTTGTGAATGGAATCTCCATCTGGACTGGATAGCTGAAACTGATGTCGACTCCGCACTGCTTGGGGTAGGTATTTTCCAGCCAGGCAGTCTTCTGGCAGTAGTTGATGACTGCGCCCGGATCGAGGCTGTCGGCCTTCAACACTGGCGTCACATAATCATTGAAGGTGTTCGTGTTTGACGCGCACGAGGCGGTGAGCGGGTCAGGGGGAGCATTTCCATCCGCAACAGAGCTTGGCAACACGGCATAGCGCGCGCCCTCCCGGGCTGCACGGGTGATGGTCTCGTAGACGTTGAAGGCGCGGCCTATCCAAAAAATGCCGATGAGCAACATCAACAAGAGTGGAACGACGAACGCAAATTCGAGCAGTTCGGCGCCCCCATCTGCCTGCACTAAGGCACGGGCACGCGCGACCCACGAACTGGCGGGAAGCCCAAGCTGTTCGATGGGCTGCCGGGGCGCATTCCGATCTGGTGTACTAAAGGTCCGCAACTTTAATCCCACCTCCATCCATGATTTAATTGGCCACTCCTTAGACTGCCTGGCAAATCCGTGTTCACAAGAGTTGTCTTGCAAGGCCCGCTTTGTGTCAGGGAAAAGTGACAGGCACGCTGCGTTTGTGGCACATAGCTGAGATCAAACATTGTGTGCGGGCAGGCGAGGTTCCAAATCCGTGCCGAAGAGGAATCATTAACTCCGTAATAGAACTGCCTGAACCTCCATAAATGGTCTTGTCATTATGAAATGAGATAATACTCGATCACACACAAGGCCGCAGCTTGTAGCGCCCTCTCGCGCTTTAGTATTAGAACTTGCGGATGGCGCCCCTCCTTTTCAGACTGGCTTTGCGGAAGATTGGCCGGCGGGCGCAACAATCCCGCCATGCCGGGTCTATCAGCTTACTGAAAAAAGGCTCTGAGAGCGTGTAGCGGCGGGTTCATTCCGCCATAAGCCCAAAGCTTTTAGCCCGGGCTAGCGGAGTAAAGCCGCCGCTACAGCCTCTCTCAGCAACTTAATGCGCTGGAACTCGTGCCCCTCGATGGCGGGCGGAACAAGCCTGCCCTATCAGATCGCAGCTAGAAAAGCCTTAACTGTGTGGCTGAGTGTTGCCCAGTCGAGCGACTGCGCGCTAGCGAGCCCCGACGCAATCAACAATAGAGCCACTGCCAGCAGACCCAGGCCCACACTCTCGATGATCTTGCCCGACCGCTTTTCCCGTTCCGGCGGATCGGGACCGCCCTTAATAAAAATCAGGCCACCTGACCTTTCCAATCGTATTGCCATTTTCCCCCTCCCCCTCCGTATCTGGTTGCACACAATCCTGCACGAACATTCTCATTGAGGAGTGGACCCGCTGCCGTACGAGCCGAACTTCGGGATTTCTTCGGCCCGCTCCGCCCGGTGCGAAGGCGCTGCAATAACCGGAGCTATCAGCCTGCGCATCCAGTGTATCCAGGTAACGGAAGAACTGAACGCCTCTGCGCCCTCGGAAACCGCGAGGCATATCCCACTGGCAGAACAAACTCCTCCCTTTGATGTATTCAATGATATGCCCCGTCCTGCAGAACTCAATCAGGTCGGTGCAGGAAAACGCATTTCCAAAGACCCGAATGCGGGTGGGGTATTTCGCTGAGTTCGTGCGCAAAGTTTTTCCGGGATGGTGGGCGTTCTGATCGCGGCAATCAGGGCGGCGGGCAGAGTAACCCCGATGTGCCGGTGCGCGCGAAGAACCCGAAAACGCCACTGATGGGATCGCTGGGACGCCGCCAGGCGGCACGCAGGCGCGACCCGATGAAAAGACTCAACACAGAGGCCACTGAGAGGTTCCGCGCGCTCTGTGTGGGAATTTGGGAGTCCCGGAGGATACAGAGAAGAACACTCCTTTAGCAGGTTGCTGAAAAACCCGGTTCCTGAGCCGTAGCGGCGACTTTAGGTCGCCATAACTTCAGCCTTTTCAATCGGCGTATGGCGGCATAAAGCCGCCGCTACACGCTTTTCAGTAACCTGCTAAGTCAAGCCAAGATTTATCCGTTGCCGACCGCTCGCTTCGCGAGATCGCAGACCGCAAAGATCAGCGATCTGCGCCACCCGCGTATGGCGGCATAAAGCCGCCGCTACACGCTTTTCAGCAACCTGCTAAGTCAAGCCGAGATTTATTCGTTGCCGACCGCTCGTTTCGCGAGATCGCAGACCGCAACAGACGGCGATCTGCGCCACCCGACGGCGGGATTCTCAGTTTTGCGTGGCGGCTTCTATGGCCAGCGCTGCGGCGCCTACGACTCCGGATGGATCGGCGACTTGCGCCTGGACAACGGGCACCTTCCGGCGGAGAAAGGTTTTGGTTCGCCAATCGATCTCGTGCTGGATGGGGGCGAACAGAAAGTCTTCTGCCTGGGCAATTTGTCCGCCTAGGATGACGACTTCGGGGTCGAATACGTGAACAAGGCCGGCAATGGCGCTGCCGAGCACCAGAACCGCGCGTTCAACGATGAGCCGGGCGACTTTGTCGCCTGCCCGCGCGCATTCGAAGACGTCGCTGGAGGTCAGAGGCCGCGAGCGCACGTTGTGGAGCGTGGTTTTTACCCCGCGATGGATAGCTGCAGACGCTTCACTTTCAATTGCGCGCGCGGAAAAAACGGTCTCGAGGCATCCCTGATTCCCGCAAATGCAGACGGCGCCCTCAGGGGCAACCGTGATGTGTCCCAGATGGCCGGCCACTCCGCCAGGTCCCCGTATGATCCGCCCCTCAGAAAGGACGGCACCGCCGACTCCGGTGCCGAGCGTCAACATAATGGCATTTTCGCGGCCGCGGGCTGCTCCCCATCGCCACTCTCCGACAAGCGCCACCCGGGCATCGTTGTCGGCGGCTACAGGGCAGGGAACGGGAAGCAGCGGAGCGATGATTCGACTCAACAGGCGGCCTTCGAGGTAATGCAGGTCACCGGGCAGGGCAAGGATTTCCGTTGTGCGGTGATCAATGATGCCCTTGCAGCCGATGCCTGCGCCGCGAATGGTTGCGGCCTGCAGGTCAAGCTTTTTCATCAGCGCTTTGAGGGCGCGATTAAAATCAGACAAAGAGCGCGGTGTTGAAGCTCTTTGGGATGCTATGATATCGCCTTGGGAATTCACCAGGGCTGCTTTGATCTGGGTTCCACCAATGTCGAGACCAAGCATAGCCCCGGCGGGTGACCTTTTCTTTTCGATTGGCATGGCTGTATTTTCATAGTCGAACGCCAGCCGGTTGTCAACAGGGGAGTATCGTGCCTCAGATTGTCCCCCACTGGCACGAGGGTTTCGAACCCGCGCGACGGCCGGTTGAATCAGCCATGGGGGCTGATGAACGGGTAGCAGGTTTCTGAAAAATGCCGCAGAGAGCGCGTAGCGGCGGGTTTATCCCGCCAGAAGCCCAATCTCTTCGGCATCGGTTGGCGGCGTAAAGCCACCGCTACTACTTTTTTCAGCAACCAGGTGGAAGAGGGAGAAAATGAGCGCTGCGGAACAATACTTTGACAAAACTCTCGATCTCCTCAAAGAGCTGCGGGAGAAGGAACTGGCCGCAATTCAGGCTGGCGCGGAAATCTGCGCCTCCTCGATCGCCCAAGGCGGGCTCGTTTTCCTGTTTGGGAGCGGCCACTCGCGCATGATGTGCGAAGAAATGACGCCTCGCCAGGGCTGCTTCCAGGGCTTCGTGGCACTGGTTGAGCTGGCCCTTTCAAATCACGCCGCCATTGTCGGCGCGAACGGTCTGCGGGCTCCTCTCTACCTGGAGAAGTATGAAGGCTATGCCGAGGAGATCCTGAAAGGGTTTCACTTTGGGCCGCACGACGCCTTTATTGTGATTTCAACCAGCGGCATCAGACCCGTGGCCGTGGAGATGGCAGCGGGCGCGCAGAAACGGGGCTTGCCGGTGATCGCCATAGTTTCGCGCCAGCATTCGGACCAGTCCAAGCCCGCGCATTCGTCAGGCAAAAAGCTTGTCGACTTTGCTGACGTCGTGATTGACAATCACTGCCCGACGGGCGATTGCGTTGTTGAGCTTCCGGGCTTCGAATGGCGCACCGGCCCTGCTTCAACCGTGACGGGCGCCGCTATCATCAACATGCTGCGATGCGAAGTGGCGGAGCGGCTGGCCGAGCGGGGAATCAAGCCGGAACTGCTCCCCAGCCATCAACTTATTGGAAACGCCAGCGCCGAAGCGCAGTTGGAACGCTTTTACGAAGCTTATCGAAGGAGCCTCCGCCACCTGTATGAATAATGTCCGGATTGCCACACTCGGCTCCGGTTTTGTAGCTGAGTTCTACCTGCAGGGTCTGGCTAACGTCAACGGGCAAGAGGTCGTGGCGAATTTTTCGCGCACTTTGCCACGGGCAAAAGAGTTTGCCCGGCGATGGTCGATTCCGGAGCCCACTGCGAATCTTGAGAAGTTGATTGCCCGCACTGACATCGATCTTTACGTGATCGCCCTGCCTAATGAGGTTCATCTTCCTGTTTCGCTGGCGCTGTCACGGGCCAAAAAGAATCAGGTTTGCACCAAGCCGCTGGGCCGCAATCGGCGGGAGGCGAAGGCGATGCTCGATGCCGCAAAGCGCTCGCGCGCGATGCATGGCTACGCGGAAACAGAAGTCTTTGCGCCTTGCGTGGTGCGAGCGCGGCAAACCATCGAGCAGGGCGGCCTCGGCCAGGTCTTGTGGGTGCGTTCGCGGGAATCGCACGGCGGCCCGCACAGCCCGCATTTCTGGGATATCGAGAAGACGGGTGGCGGCGCGATGAACGATCTCGGCTGCCACTGTATTGCTGCCGCACGATATTTCTTCGGCAAAAACGATCCCATCGTCGAAGTGATGGCATGGGGGGCCCGGCTCGTCCACCACAAGAAGACGAAAGGCGAAGACAACGCCCTGCTGATTCTCAAGTTCGCGAGCGGAGGCCTCGGCCATTGTGAACTGTCATGGACCACGAAGGGCGGCCTCGATCTGCGCAACGAGGTCCACGGCTCTGAAGGATCGATTTTCACGGATGTCACGCGTGGAACTCCGATCACCACTTTTTCCACGAGGTCGGCAGGCTATATCGTCGAGAAGGCGGAAATTGATTTCGGGTGGACCCGGCCGCTCCCGGAGGAGGCTTTCGCCTACGGTTATCAGGCCGAGATGAAGCACTTTGTCGAATGCCTGCAGAATGGGACGAGGCCTCGCGAAACTTATGAGGACGGTTACATCGTCAATTGCGTTCTCGACGCGGGTTACCAGTCGATGCGTTCATCGCGCTGGGTACGCGTCAAATACTGACCGCCGGTTCTAATGGATTACGTTCTGCTGATCACCGGTTCGAGCGGAATCGCTGAAGCCACGGCCCTCCTGGCCGGCCGGGAAGGCTTCAAAGTTTTTGTTGTGGGACTCGACGAACATCAGTGCCGCGACCTGAGCGCCAGGATTGAATGGTCAGGATATTTCGCCGGTGACTTGAGGGATTCCTCTGTAGCGGATGCCGCTCTGTCGAGTTGCCTGGAAAAACTCGGCCGGCTCGATGCACTCTTTAACGTGGCGGGAACGAGTGGCCGGAAATTCGGCGATGGTCCTGTGCATGAATGCTCGGTGGAAGGCTGGGACAAGACTCTCGAGGCTAATGCCAAACCGACATTCCTGATGTGCCGGGGGGCTGTTCGTCATTGGCTTCAGACGGGCCGCGGCGGTGCGATCCTGAACATGGCGAGCGTTCTGGCGTTTTCGCCTGAAGCGCGGCATTTCTCAACCCATGCCTACGCTGCCAGCAAAGGCGCTGTTATTTCGATGAGCCAGGCGATGGCGGCGCATTATGCGCCACACGGCATCCGCGTGAACGTTATTGCGCCGTCTCTGGTGAAAACCCCGATGAGCGCCCGCGCGCAGTCCGATCCGGAACTTCTGGAGTTCATCCGGCGCAAGCAACCATTGAGCGGCGGCCTTATCGCACCCGCGGACGTGGCGGAGATGGCGCTCTTCCTTTTAAGCGGGCGGTCCCGCCATGTGACGGGACAGGTGGTGGCAATAGATGGTGGATGGTCGGTCACCGGTTGATCGGTGAAAGAGCGCCGGGGGTACGCGATGAATATGAATCGCGGCTGCGCTGGCCCCAGATCGGAGATCAAACTCATCGCTGAACCTTGCGGCAAGGGCCTTACCAACGAGCATCTCGGCGGCTCAGATGGAGTTCTTCAAGTCACCATTGACCCAAAAGCACCGGCTCCATCGGCTTATCTGGCGTTGTTTCCGTTCTTCAAGAGGCTTGACAGGAGCGCGCCATTGCAATAAATTCTGCAGAACGCGAGCTCAGTGTCTCATGGTTGGGGCTCAGCAGTAGAAGAGGAGATAAAACGATGATGACTAAATCGCAGATTGTGGCCCAATTGGCGGACAAAACAGGATTGCAGAAGAAGCAGACTGCCGCTGTCCTGGAAGAACTGGCAGCATTGGCGGAGAAGGAAACCAAGAGCAACGGCCAGTTTGTTGTCCCGGGGCTGGGAAAGGCTGTTAAGGCGCACCGCAACGCGCGTACGGGCCGGAACCCTCAGACCGGCGCCCCCATTAAGATTCCGGCACGGACCGTGGTGAAGTTCCGCCTTGCCAAGTCCTTCAAAGACGCCGTTGTCCCCCCGAAAAAGAAGAGATAGACGGTAGGGCATTGCGCCGCAAGAATGCAGGCGAAAAGCGGGCGATGGCATGTGCATTGGTGTTGATAACGATGGCGGAGTCCGCATCTGCCGGCATGATTATCCTCGCTGCAGGGACGATTCCCCGATGAGCAGGCCGACGCCATGAAACGTCGTGAGCTGTTGTTGATGGGTCCTGCGGCGCTGCTGGGAATTGCGGCCACGAGCTTCGGGAGCAGCCGGCTTTCGGTCGAAGGCTACATTTTCCAGCAGTACGCCGAGAGACAGGGCAAGGAACTCGCCGACGTGCTGGACGAGATTTTTCCGATGGCGCGCCGGGCGGGATTTCAGAACATCGAATTGAACCAGGCTTTCTTGACGCCTGGCCTCCGCAGCCGGGTGTTGAAACTGGTGAGTTCAAATGGCCTTCGGATGCCATCGGTTTACGTGGGCGGGCCGATGCATCAGCGCAGCCTTGCTGAGAGGACGATTCACCAGGCTCTCGAAATCGCGGCGCTGTGCAAGAGCCACGGATGCCGCGCCATCGTCAACAATCCCGACCCGAAGCCGCACGATGTGCCGAAAACCAACGCCGAACTCGCCGTCCAAGTCAAGATGCTCGATCTTCTCGGGCGCGAGCTGGCGCATCGGGGTTTTGAGCTGTGGACGCACGCGCATGCTCCGCAGATGGCCGATAATGCCCGCGAGTGGCGATACAATCTTCGCCATACCGACCCGAAGTATGTGTGGATTTGCCTGGATGTTGACTGGGTCTACCAGGGCGGCCAAAATCCGATGACTTTGCTGCGCGAAGCGGGCCGCCGGGTTGCCAGCCTGCACCTCAGAAACTCCCGTCACAAGGTGTGGCTTGAATCCTTTGGCAAGGGGGATATCAACTACCGCCCGATTGCAGCCTACCTCAACCAGGAACATATAAAGCCGCTGCTCGTTGTCGAACTTGCCTACATGAAGCAGACGGTTGTTACTCGCCGGCTTGAAGAAGACTTGCGCCTGAGCAGAATTTACGCAGAGCAGGTCTTCGGGCTTCATTCCTGACACGCTGCGAAACAGGGGAGCCAACCGTTCCTTAAGGGAAATTGCCTCAGGCTTTTCGTTTGGCCCACGATGGCGGGAGCCCTTCTCACCACAATGCATGGTGTGGATAAAAAACGGAACTCGCGGGCCGGAACGAGGCTAGCAAACCCACGTGACAGTGCTGCGGAGCTTGTGTTGCCAGGAGTGCCTTCAAGCTGGTAGAGTTGAATTCGCGCGCCTGTAGCTCAGCTGGATAGAGCGGCAGACTTCGAATCTGTAGGCCGGGGGTTCGAGTCCCTCCAGGCGCGCCATAATTTCTTTATTTGTGGTCATTTGCTGCCACGGGAAAACTGCCGGCTGGCAGTTAAGCTGGTAGTGCATTTCGCAGGGACTCAGTACCCGCTGTCAATTGCTGGAAGGCATTTTCGACAGCTTGTTTTTTGCGGGCGACAGTGCCGCATGGTCATTATGAAAACTCTCTCACTTTCCCCTCGGTGCCAAAATTCGGGTACGACAAGTACGAGTTACAGGAGGAAAGCCATATGGCAAGAGGCGTACTAAACGAGCAAGAACTGCAGGAATATATGGCAAACGGCTACGTCCTGGTGAGAAAAATGTTTGATGACGAAGAAATCGGCCTGCTGCGGAGAGCCGCCAAAGAAGATCGCGAACTCGACCGCCATTCCATGGACTCGCTGGATGGAGAAGGCGGGAGTGTGCGACTTTCCCTTTGGAACCACCCCGGCGACTCCTTGTACGGGATGTTCGCGCGCTGCGAATCCATTGTGAACTCAGCGGAAAAACTGCTGGAAGGCGAAGTGTATCACTACCATTCGAAGATGATCATGAAAGACCCTAAGGTAGGGGGCGCATGGACCTGGCACCAGGACTATGGATACTGGTACCAGAATGGTGTGCTCTGGCCGCTGTTGTGCAGCGCGTTCATTGCCGTGGATCCTGCGACGCGCGAAAACGGCTGTATGCAAGTGATCCGGGCATCCCACCAATTGGGACGTATCGATCACGTCCTGTCGGGCACCCAGGCCGGAGCGGACATGGAGCGCGTGCTCGAGATTCTGAAGAAGCTGGATCTGGTTTACGTTGAAATGGACCCGGGCGATACGCTGTTCTTTCACTGCAACCTGCTGCACCGCTCCGACATGAACCGCTCCGAGAGGCCACGGTGGGCCATGATCTGCTGTTACAATGCCGCTCGGAACAACCCTTATAAAGAATCGCACCACCCCCGCTATACGCCCCTTCACAAGGTTCCGGATGCCGCCATCAAAGAGGCCGGCGTACGGCGCTTTGCCAACGGAAGAGAGGACGTTGCCTGGCTGGAGGCCAGCAGAGATCAAAGTGCTCGCAGCCTGGAAAAGAAGACACAATAACTCGTTCTCCGCGCAGGTGAGAAATAGAATCGCCGAGGAACAAGTCTGGCCACTTCAACGGAAGGTCTTGCCAACTGTGCACGGTGTCTTGAAGCGCAAACATACATTGGAAAGCCCGGGAAGAAGGGACCCAGACTCTGTTCCACTGTTCCGGGGCGCCCGGTCAGCATGCGGAACTGCTCAGGTGCAAATGGTCTTTCAGGGAGGACACCAGGATGAAAACTGAGGTTCAAAGTTTAGCATCGACGTTCAAGCAATTATCCATTCCTACCGTGGACGACTTTGTATTCGGTATAGCTCCCCGGCCCGTAACGAGCCGGAGAGGCACGGTCATCGGGAGCGGCGTCGTCATTCCGGAGATCAATTTCACGCTTCCGCCCATCGACATTTCGGAAGTGACGATGCCGGAAATTCTCCAGCAATACCGCGAGATGATCGAGGGGGTCCTGAAACGCGCGGCAGAACTGGAAGTTCCCGCGTTGATGGTGGAATTTGAGGCGTTGCCGGAGATGACTATCCAGCCGGCATGGGGACTGGAAATTACCCGCCTGCTGGCGGAGACGCTCACGAAGTATCACGACAAGCACGGGCTCAAGGCGTCTCTGCGCCTGACGCCGAATGACACGCGAGAGATGCAGCGTCCGCCACTCATGCGCCACGGCAAATACTGGGATGGCATGGTGGAGTTTTTTCACAAGGCAGGAGAGGCAGGCGCGGATTTTATCTCGATTGAATCGACGGGCGGCAAGGAAGTGAGCGACGAGGCCTTGATGGGCGGCAACCTGCGCGCGGCAGTTTTCGCGCTGGGCGTTCTGGGCGCGCGCGATATGGAATTCCTGTGGGATGAGATAACTGCGGCATGCCGAAACTCGGGAATTTTGCCCGGCGCGGATACGGCCTGCGGATTTGCCAACACGGCCATGGTGCTTGCCGATCAGCGCTTGATTCCGTCGGTATTCGCAGCGCTGGTTCGAGTGGCGGCGGTGCCGCGCAGCCTGATCGCTTTTGAGCGCGGGGCGGTGGGCCCCAGCAAGGACTGCGCCTATGAAGGCCCTTACATGAAAGTCATTGCCGGAGTGCCGATTTCGATGGAAGGGCGGTCGGCGGCCTGCGCACACCTGAGTTACGTCGGCAATATCGCGCAGGCGGTGTGCGATTGCTGGTCAAACGAGTCCGTCCAGAACGTGCGACTGCTGAGCACCTACGCTCCGACGATCTCGCTAGAGCAACTGGCTTACGACTGCCGCCTGATGAACACCGCGGCCGCGCAATCGCCAGAGGACGCGCGCAGGTTGCGTGACTGGCTGGTAGAATCGGATGCGGCAGGCGATCCTCAGGCCTGGGTCCTGCGGCCCGATGTGGTGCTGCGAATCTCACGGGAAATCGTCGAAGAGAGCACTCCCTACCTGCGAACTCGCCGGGCCGTGCAGGCGGCCTTGCGGGAATTGAAACGAGCGCACAATGCCGGTGAGGTGCGGATAGCGCCTCGCGAAGTGCGTTGGCTGGAAAAGCTGGAGCGTGAAGCCGCAGAGCTTCCGGACAATGAAGAGGAATTCATACAAGAAATGATGAACACACCTCTGACGGAGAAATTCCTGCCCGATCAATACGGTTTGTCCTGAGCCGAAAGGCGTCCCGGTTGGCGAACTTTCATGAAGAGCCTGATCCGAGAACTTGTTTATGCTCTGCCGCTCTTGACGGACGGTGCCTGGGAAACAGACTGGCCAGCGCGCGGCGCATTGGGCTCATTGATTTGCCCATTGAGCAGGTCACTCCCGCCGGAAACACAGCCCTGCTGGGAGCCAAGCTTGCACTTTTCAGCATGGACGGCGAAGATGGTTCGTAC
>JAKAWN010000347.1 GCA_021827245.1 Acidobacteriota bacterium
ATGGCGACGACCGAGGCGATCAGCCAGGGGTTGTGCGCGGGTGACCAGGGTAGAGCTAAAGCGGCAGCGCCGCCTTGCGGAGGACCTGTTAGTATGTTTTCGGTGGAATCAGCCAAGGAGTTCTCCTTTTTCGCGTCGCTGGTTAACGGACGCGTACGCGCGGCTCGACCGAAAGCCCGACCTGCAGAAGGTGGCCAGGGTCCTGACCAGGATCAATGGCGATGCGCACGGGCACGCGCTGCACGACCTTGACATAATTGCCGGTGGCGTTTTCCGGCGGCAGCAGGCTGAATTGCACGCCGGTGGCTCCGGCGATCCCCAGCACCTTGCCTCGAAAATCATGGTCATAAGCGTCTACGTGGATTTTCACCCGCTGGCCAACCCGCATGCCTCTGAGTTCGGTCTCCTTGAAATTTGCGGTCACCCAGATGTCCCGCGTGGGGACGATCACGAGCAGCGTCTGGCCGGGCGCTACGTTCTGGCCTGCCACGGCGGTGCGCTTGCCCACGATCCCATCAGCCGGAGCAACAATAGTGGTGTATTCGAGGTTCAGTTCGGCACGATGCAGCTCTGCTTCGGCTTCCTCGACAACGGCAGCCGCGGCTTCAGCCTTGGCGCGGGTCACATGCAACTGCTCCGGGCGGGTGTGGGCACTGCGAAGTTCTGCTTCAGCTTGCTGCATGCGACTGCGCTCCTGGGTAACCTGCTGTTCCGCCGCGGCGACACCCGCCTGGGCTTCGGTGACCTCTGCTGCGCTGGCCTTTGAGGAGGCGACGGCATCGTCGTATTGTTGCTGGGAGATTTCTCTCTTGCCAATCAACTGGCCGTAGCGCCTGAGGTCGTCTTGCACCTTGACATTATTGGCTTCGACCTGGGCCAGGCGCGCTTCGGCTTGCTGAAACTTTTTCTCGGCGGCCAGGATCCCTGCTTGCGAACCTTGGACATCGGCTTCGGCCGAATGGACTTGGCTTAGGGTGCTTACCGAAGTGATGGGAACGCCGCCCAAAGCGGCGGTTGCCTCCGCCTGGGCCTGGGCAAGGTGTGCTTTCGCGAGTTCCACTGCCACCTGGTAGTCAGTGGGATCGATCTGCACCAGCACTGTCCCCTTGCGCACATATTGAGTGTCGTCAACGGTGACCCTCGTGACGTAGCCGGGAATGCGGGCGCTGATTGGATAGAGATGACCTTCGATCTGGGCATCATCGGTCGTCACAAATCCGGCGTAGTAACGCCAGACCATGAACGCCCCTGCGGCGATGAGGATAAGCGCGACAAGAATAGCCCGCTTTTTGCGTTTGCCGATCTTCCTCTGGCGTGCACCGTGATTCTCGGAAG
This sequence comes from Acidobacteriota bacterium, assembly GCA_021827245.1. Next base: position 1,336 of record JAKAWN010000347.1, read on the forward strand.
CGGAGGCATTATTTCCCGGCGGAGTTTGACCCTGCTCCTCCGGCTGAAGCGCGTTCTTTGTGATCGTTTCATCTTTCATGGTTGCTTTCCTCCCAGGTAGCGAAGCACAGACTGCTCCGCGATGCCGACTGCACGTGCCAGAGCCACTTTTGCCAGGTTGTACTGATAAAGACTGGTAATATAGGCCTCATCGGCGCTGGCCACACCTTCCTGTGCCTGAACCACTTCAATGTTGTCCGTCACGCCGGATTTGAACCGGTCTCTGGCCTGCGTAAGAGTTTCGCCGGCCAACCTCACGTTGCTGCGTGTGGCAGCAGCCTGTTGGGCGGCGGTTTCGAGGTTCAGCAGTGATGTCCGGACGTCGTAGCTGATCTGTCCTTTCAGGTTGGCCATTTGTTGCTGTTTCTGCTTCAGTTGAGCGTCCGCCTGGATCAGTTCCCCATGAACACGGCGGCCCTGGAAAACCGGAATCTTGAGGGACACTTGGGCAAGGAAAGTGCCGTGCGAATCCGACGGTGCGAGACCGATGTCCCCATAGTTGCCTTCAAAAGAAAGTGAGGGCCAGCGCTCCGCCTCGATGGCACGCCGTCGCTCCTCGGCCGCATGGACCGCTGCTGCGGCCGCCTTATAGTCCGGGCGATTCGCATAGGCGTCCACCAGGGCATTCTCGAGAGTAATCCCCCGGAGCAGTTCAAAAGGCATCTCAGTGCTCAGAGTGAATTCCTGGCCGTCCGGCAGACCGATGACGCGGGCCAGATTGAGCTTGGCCGTTGAGTCCTCGTTCTTCGCGGCGATCAACTGTTCCTTCCGGAACGTTAATTCCACTTGCGCCCGCAGCATGTCAATCTCCGGACTCAAGCCGGCGTTAAGGCGATCGACAGCCAATTGATAGAGAGCCTGCGCTGTATTAACCTGTGCCTCAGCCTCGTGGACGCGCGAGTCGGCCGCGATCGACTGTAAATAGGCATTGCCTACCACCAGCACCACCAGATTGCGGGCATCCTGATAGGTGTACTGTGCGGCTTGGACCTGTTCTGACGCAGCCCGTTCGTTGCGCAGGGCATGAAAATCCAGAATGGTGGAGCTCAGGTAGGTCCTGGTGTCAAAAACGTTGAACGGTCCGCTGATGGGATTCACGTTATGAATGGTGGATGGGAAGCCGATTGCCTTGAGATTGACCATTTCTTTCGCTTCCCTTGTCTCCGTTGTCACTTGAGGCAGCAAATGGCTTAGAGCTTCCCATCGCTGCCCCCTCGATTCGCGCGTGGACTGCTCATTCAGGAGCAGAGCCAGGTTATACCGCAGGCCGCGCTCGATGGCTTCGCGCAGTGATAAAGAGAGGATCTGCGGAGTCGCCTTGCCGGAAGGCACGCTGCCCAGATAGGGATTCTGTTGCGAATTCATGTTTGAACTGGTAGAAGAGTTCTGTGGCAGACCGCCGCCCGCTGACATCGTCGAACCGGGAGTCGTTACCGAGTATTGGGCACGCGCAACTGCGGCAATGGTCAGAATCAACGTAGGCACCAAAATCCAGGCAATTCTTGCAAGGCCGTGTCGGGGCTTTGGGTTCGATGGACGCGCTGGGTCTTTTCGCATTGGGCCCTCCGGTGCAGCCGGCCAATGACCACACCTCGACTGTGGCGACTTGCCTCCCCCGGTTACTCCCCACGGCTTGATCATCTCGATTCCCCTTTAGGCGCCGCTATGCACGCCCAGTAATCTTTGAAGACTGCGTTCAGCATGGTTGCCAGTCTTGGTTGGGGACGAATCCCCCAAAGCACGACCACACCAAAAAGAGCTTGCTGAAAGGCAAGGCTCATGGCTTGAACGGTTCGGTCACTCCTGACCTGTCCCCTCTCCTGACCCAGGCGGAGGATGACTTCGAGCAACCGGCGGCCCTCGGCCATACCCGTTCCAACCGTCTCACAGGCCGCGTCATTGCCAAGAACCGATGCAACAAGCGCTCTCGCGAGGTTCGAGCTGCTGCCTACCTCTCCTCCAAGGCGTTCAAACGCCTTGCGTAACACGTCTCGGATGCTGCGTTTGCCTTTCTGAGCCTCGTCAACCGCTTCGGCCACCTTGCTCAGCTGAATTTCAATAAAAAAGGCAAAGATCTCCTCTTTGCTATGGAAGTAGTTAAAAAAGGTCCCCTTCGCAACGTCCGCGACCGCTACGATTTCATCCACGGTGGTCGCCGCAAGCCCCCGCTCGGAAAAGAGCTTCAGCGCCGCACTATAGATCCGTTCGCGGGTCTGGACTTTCTTGCGCTCGTAGCGCGGCAGTTTGCTGATCTCCGACGGTGTCGGCAGAAACGCTGGATGAGATTCATTGCCGTAATACATACTTGACTGACTATCAGTCATACCTTTCACCTCACTGCATTCGACGCTGGGGCGATGGAAAAGTTACATCTTTTTTTGAAAATATGTAGAGGACGTGGGTGAGTGCACCTTTTCTGACCGGCAACCGCGGTCACGCTACCTTGAAAAGGATTTTGCACAGAATTGATATTCGAAACCGGCAAGGAGGGCCGAGCGGAACTGCCTAGCCCCGAAGCAATCGCGGCCGATTGCGCCTGAGCAAGACCAGCGTCGCCAAACATGAACAAGCCGAGTACGCCGGCTAGAATCAACCACGGAGAAATTCCGCATATCTCGCGGCCGAATTGCCTTGACCTGGCTTGCATGATTTTCCTCACCTTCTCTCAATGCCGCTCGGGCGCCATGGTCGTAAACAGCGGCTCCGCGTCCCCGATCACTCGCGTGGCAAGCGCAAAGCGCACAATGCGAAGCGTCTCCAGGAGCTTCTCTCGCGCGATTCCCTGAACTTTGGCTTTATTGGCCATGGCCTCAACGCACGCGTGACTGGAAGCGGCCAGGGCCGCGGCCAGATAGATCAACGTCCGCGTCTCATCATCGAGCGCCGGCTTCTCTTGCGGCATGGCATAGCTTCTCGAGCGCATGTGCTCGTAAACCAGGTTCTCGTCAACAGCGGCAGCTTTCTGTATCGCCTCAGGTATCGGGCCCATGCTCTTGCGCATCATCTCGAAGATCTGCGCGACGCCGGGCTTTCTCTCGTCGTTCATTGGAACCTCCGTTTGTCGTCAAAATGCTCCTACGAAATTGATCTCGGGCGAGCCGATCGCTTCCTTCGTACCCTCCAAGGAATCGGGGTTAAACGGGGACTCATTTTGACCCGTCCTTTCGTGCCTCGATGCACTTCCAGTAGTCCTCGAAAGTCGCATTCAATAAATTCGCCAGCTTGACTTGCGGGTTTATCGCCCAGACGACGAGGGCGCCAAACACCGCCTGCTGAAACGCAAGACTCATCGTCGCGATGCGCCTGTCGCCTCGAACCTGCTCCCGCGCTTGTCCAATTGTGAGGATGTGGGTAAGCAGTTGCCTGCCTCGCGCCATACCCCTCGCGACTGTTTCCCGCGCAATGTCGTTTCCGAGCATGGCCGCAATGAGCGCCCGCGCAAGGTTCGGACTAGTCCCGACTTCCCCTCCAAGACGCTGAAACGCCCGCCTCAGCACCGGACGCACAGATTTGCCTTTTCGGACCGCCTCCAGCGCCTCAGCCAGCTTGGCATGTTGCAGTTCGATGAAGTAGCCAAAAACTTGCTCTTTGCTCCGGAAGTAGTTGAAAAAGGTTCCCTTCGCAACGTCGGCAGTCGCGGTAATCTGATCCACGGTCGTGGCCGCCAACCCTCGCTCGGCAAAGAGCTTGAGTGCCGTCAGGTAGATCCGTTCCCGCGTCTGACTTTTCTTACGCTCATAACGGGGAAGTTCCTCGAACCTAGGTGGCCAAGCACGAACTCCGATTGCCTTGAATTGACTATGAGACATTATCGGCTGACTATCAGTCATTTCTTGCCTCCACAGAATACGGTGCAGAATCGGGGCAAAGGTTACATGGTTTTATTGCAGCGGTCGGGCGGGAACGGACCCCATTGTCCTGCGCATCATTCCGAATACTTCGGTGATCGACGGTTTTGAATCGGAACTCATTATGTTCTGCTCCCTTTCTGGGATGCCCCCGTGTCTCTACTCTGGGCCGCTCCGGCAACCGTCGCTTCGATCACGTGGATGTCCGGCTCGATGACGATTTCAGACTTTACGGAATTGGCCACCAAGCTGTATTTCTGCGCAGCCTGTAGAGCTCGCTGTGTCCTGGCCTCAACAGCGTTCTTCTCTCCGAATCCGCACTGAACCCGGATGACGGGCCGGAATCGCAGCCGTGTGAAGATCTCCGTCCGGTCGAGCTCGATCAGCTTTGTCCCTTCAGTGCGGCATTCGTATGAAACCAGATCGAGTTTGAAGCGCTCAGCCGCCCAGATGAACATCAACATGACGCAGGTGTTCGCCGCCGCGACAAAGGCATCCTCGGGCGTCACAACTCCGGCATGGCCTTGGGCGTCGGGAGGTGCGGAAAACTTCATTTCAGGCCCGTTCCCCAATTTGAGCTGGCCCCAGTGCTCCCCCGTCCAGCGGACGTCCGTGTGATAGTTGGCTGTGTGGCTCATTCTCGTACCTCCTGGCAGAAAACGGCATACTCCCGCACAATTGCTTCGCGGTATTCCTTCTCCTTCTCTGGAGGCACGGAGTTTAAGATTTTGACAGCCTGGAAAAGTTCGTCAGCCGCGTTCTCCGGACTTCGCCCAAGCTCAATGAACTGCCGGAACACCAGCGGCAGAGCGAGTAGCTCTACGATCTCGCCGCCGATCTCGACCTTTGCCGAGGGGAAAGCAGAGCCGCAAGAGCAACCGCCTGATCTTGTCTGTTGTGCGCCTGGTTTGGCCGCTTCACTCCCCAACACGGTGAGAGCGCGGGGGCCAAGAATCTTATCCACCAATTGTGTAACCCGTTCTGCAGTAAGCTCAACTGCTCGCTGGCCTGCCGCATTTAGCTCTCGCCGCCCTTCCACCGAACCAATTCTGTGCTCGGCCAAAACGTCACTGATGACGATGCTTGCGGCCGGTTTGCCGGAATACATCTCGGTCCCGCGGGCCGCGCATCGGAGTTCGCAGCCGTCTATGGTGATGGTCGGATGAAAGCGCGCAAAGGCGCGGTCCCCTTCACCGCCCGCAAGAAACAGGGGCAGACAGATGGTAACGGTCTTGCCCGGCCGCAGCTCGTGCAACACCTTAAGCGCGGCAAGCCTTGCAACCGTGCCTTCGGCCAGTTCCTCTCCCGAGCAGGCTACAATTCCAACCTTCTTTTCAGGCAGCTTAGGCATGTTGGTCTCCTTTTCCAACTTCGGGCGAGCCGATGGCGTCAATCTGGACCGCAATCTCCTCCGCGAGGACCCGCGCAAGTTGCAACCCTTTCGGATTTAACTCGGCAATTCCCTCGGGCTTGAGATCGCGGTGGTGGCGGAACTCCTCAAACACCGCAACTTCATGGGCGACTGTCCCGCCGCTGTATTTCACCAGCTTCGAGGCACACATCTGCGTGCAGCCGTCGATAGTGACCGCCGGATTCTGGCTGACTCGCTCGCGGGCCGACCGGTCCCCGAGAACCAGTTTCGAGAGCGCGATCAGCTCCGTCACCTGGGGGCGCAGGTTTTCGCACAGTTCATAAGCCGTCTCACGGCTCACCGTGCCCAGGGACTTCCCGATACCGCTGCACGGGACGACCACAATGTTTTGCCTGGCGTCGTTCATGATTTCAGCTCCTCTTCCGCCTGAGACTGTACGGTTGCGAGATAGGCTGATGCATCGAGCAGTTTGGCACGGTCCGTTTCCCAGCCTGTTGGCTCGACGAGTGCCAGCCAACCCTGCCCGTACGGGTCCTGATTGACGAGTTCGGGCGTCCGCTCAAGGGCTTTATTGAAGA
>JAKAWN010000348.1 GCA_021827245.1 Acidobacteriota bacterium
CAACTCCGGACTGCGCCACGCTCGCCATTCGCACTCTTTCATTCTGCGCTTCCTGTTGCGCCAGGCTCAAAAACTCTTCGCTGCTGGCAATGGGTACCGTGCTTTTCATTACCACCGCGCCGGGACATGCCCTCCCAAGCCAATTGCTGAAATCAGAAATCACCTGCCAGGCAGCCTGGGCGCTCTCCTTTTCATGTGCGCAAACCTTGGCGCCAACGGCACGTCCCAATGCATCGAGCTCTTTCCGCGTGCGGTCCAACACGGATTGTGACCCGCCTGCTTCCAGCCACATTTGTGGCTCATGGCCCGCATGATCCAGTCTCGAAGCAGAATAGACCATTCTGGCAGCTTCAGCATCGAGAAGAACCATCCTCAAGGGGTCAATTGGTGAACGCAGAATGTTTCTGCGGAGATCTCGGGCAATCCCTAGCGTTCCGGTTGAAAGAATAAAGGTCCGACGTTCGGAGGGCAATGGGAAGAGCTTGAGATTCACCTCGGTAATGATGCCCAACGTGCCGTAGGATCCAATCAGAAGCTTCCCGAGGTCGTAACCCGCCACGTTCTTCACCACGCGTCCACCCGTCTTGATGAGCTTGCCCTCAGTGATGGCAACTTGCATGCCCACCACCATATCCCGAGGAGCCCCATAAAACTGTCGCAGCGGCCCCGAAGCATTTGTGGCGGCAATACCACCAATGGTAGCCTGCCCGTCTCCCGGTGGGTCCAATGGCAACCATAACCCGTCGCGGCTGAGTAAATTTTGGAGGTCGGCCAGCTTCATTCCCGCCCCAATCCCCGCAGTGAGATCAGACGGTTCGTAATAACGGACGTTGGTGATATTCCGCATGCACAGGGCAACATCGTACTTACGGGGAATGTTACCAATGCCAAGGCTTGTTGCGCCCCCACAGGCGGCAACGGCCTGATCGTGTTCGGCTGCACACCTCAGCATCTGCGCCACTTGTTCCGCTGAGTACGGATACACAACGCAATCCGGCACTCTCCCGTCGATCGCCAACTGCCCACGTGCAGTGTCGTTTGCGGTCAAATGACCGTTACCGACGATGCCAGCGAACTCCGCTCGAATTGCCTCGGCAACTGCTGCCACATCAGCCTCCCACGCTGACCTGAGCACGAATTTCACCACACATCTTGGCAGTTGGCAAAACCTTTCCGGGATTAAACGACCCACTGGGATTCATCAGGCCCTTGATATGCCGTTGAATTTCCAAATCGTCCTCGGAAAAGATCAATGGCATCAATTCGTTCTTCTCCACCCCCACACCGTGCTCCCCCGTAATGGATCCGCCCAGTTCGGCACACCGCGTCATGATTTCCTGTGCGGCCTTCACCACTCTTCGGGACTGCTCGCCGTCGCGAGCATCAAACATCAAGAGGGGATGAAGATTTCCATCGCCGGCATGAAAAATGTTTCCAATTTGAAGACCATATTTCCGTCCAACTTCCTCAATATATTCAAGCATTTCGGGAAGCTTGGTTCGGGGAATCACTCCATCCTGGACATAGTAGTTCGGACTGATCCGGCCGAGCGCTCCAAACGCATTCTTGCGGCCTTTCCAGAGCAGTGCGCGCTCTTCCGCCGTCTTCGCACGACGGACGCTGCGAACGTTGTTCTTTGCGCAAACCGCCTCGATCTGTTCTGCCTGCTCTTTCACAGCTTCGCGTAACCCTTCCACTTCAATCAGCAGAACCGCCGCCGAATCCATGGGGTAGCCGGCATGCGTCGCCTGCTCCACGGCGCGAAGGGTAAAACCGTCCATCATCTCGAGAGCCGCAGGTGTGATGCCTTGCGCCGTGATGTCGGCCACGGTTCGTGTTGCCTCCGGTACTCGGTCGTAAACTGCCAGCATCGTTTCAACTGCTTCGGGAGCCCGCAGCAGCCTGACAGTAATTTCGGTTACAATCCCCAACGTCCCTTCGGAACCAACCATCAGGCCCGTCAGATCATAGCCGGGAATGTCCCAACATTTTCCGCCTGTGCGGACGATCTCGGCATTGGGCAGCACAATTTCCAGGCCCAGCACATGATTGGTGGTAACTCCATAGGCAAGGGTGTGCGGACCTCCGGAGTTTTCCGCTACGTTGCCGCCAATCGTACACGCTTTCTGGCTGGAGGGATCCGGAGCGTAGTAATACCCTTCGTCAGTCACCGCCAGAGTAAGGTCTGTGTTTACGACTCCCGGTTGCACTCGCGCGCGCTGGTTTTCGAGATCGATCTCAAGGATCTTCTTCATGCGAGAGAAGCTGATTACAATTCCTCCCGAGGTCACAACCGCTCCGCCGCTCAGGCCAGTCCCCGCCCCACGGGGTATGATCGGAACTTTCCTTCCATTGGCCAGCTTGACCATCTGAACGACCTGTTCCGTCCTGGTCGGGAAGACAACCGCCTCGGGCGTCTGCATTGCGGAAAGGCCGTCGTACTCGTAAAGCATCAGGTCTTCAGGCCGCCACAAGACCCCGTCCAACCCCATAATGCCTATTAACTCTTTTATTAACGAATTCAGCTTCATAGACGCTCGCGCGGATTGCACAAAACAGTTACTTACACGGTCCGAATTGGGCGGCAACACCTGTCGCCATTCTTGTTCATAACCTGCTGCTTGGAGTATATCGGACGCTTGGAACCAAGGTCAATGCAAGGTACGCCACGTTCCGCAATTTGACCACCATGGATGGGCGGGGATAGCAGGTCGCCTATTCTGATTCTGCTTGGGCAAGAAAAAGCAATCAGGTTAGAATGCATCCCTCATGGTTCCAATGCCATTGAACGGCTGTCGCACTGCACTTTAATCCCGGAATTTACGTCTGAAGCCAATTTCTGGCACTTAAATCCCGGACTGCATTATACGTACTGTACTTAAATCCCGGACAAAAAACAGGGTATCTGAAGAGGGCGTGTTACGGAGGTTACAAGCGCCGGGGGCCGGTGGCAACAGTTTGAATCGGGGCTTGGAGGGGCGTGCGCAGGCTGTAGATGCGATCTCCCGACGCTCGATTCGCCGGCCATAACTGGTTCCATGCGGTGAGTATGGCCACCGTTTTTTGATGCGGTAATACCGGGCGGAGAGGAAGCGCCACCGCAGGGACGCAGGCCAGCGGCCACTCGAATGTTCGAGGGCCTCTCCTTCCAGGCAGGAGCTTGAGGATCGATTGCGGTATCTCATGGACAACAAAGAGGCGATGGATGCCCTCAAGAGCATTGAAGGTTTTCGAAATCTAAATCAGGACATCGAGATGTCAGCGCCTGGATAAAAGGGAGCCATTTTCATCAAGGAACAGGAGCCCGGGCGTATGACCTCATCGGCGAGGATGCGGTGAAGAACTCTATATCAGTCTCTATAACAGCCGGCTGGAGCTTTCCGCTGCCAGGGTTCTTAAGTGCCCGGCGGTGGAGATTGAAGGGCTGACTTGAGTAGGGCAAGGCTTACGAGAGCCGATGCTGCCCAGAGGAGCAAAGGAATTTCACGAAATGCAGATGCGTGCTCCGCGGCGGTCGCTGGTGCAGCTCTAACCACCAACATAAGCGCGAAATCTGCTGCACCAATGATCAGGACCAAACGCTCGCGGAAGCAGGTGAGGGTCAGGGAAAGGTCCACCAAGAAAGCTATGCAGCAAAGGAGCCCTACAACAAGAAAAATCGAATACTGCTCACCAGGCAATGGCTTGCTCACATCATGCCATGCATAAGCGACTTCCATCGCAGAAAAGCCAAGAAAAATCGCCGCTGTGCCCCTGTTTCGCGCGGCGCAGTAGCGAGCGTGGAACTTCGCCTTCGGCATCGGCTGTGTGGACGGGACCCAAGGAACCCTCCTTCCCAAACGCTGAATCCAGGCGTTCGTGCGGACTGAAAAAATGACATAAACTCCTGCCGCTATAAACAAAATGGCTACAGCGACCTGGGCCGCGAAGCCATAAACCGTCGCGTCGTGTCGATTTAAGCCCGGCATAAGCTGCACGAGATAATACGCTCCGACTTCGCAAAGGCAGAAGGCTATGAAGACAGCAAACGGCAACAGGACAGAGAAGCACCAACTCTTTAGCCGGAGTGATCGAACGCGTCGCCAACGCTCTTCTCTCATGCGCCTTCTCGCTGGCTGCCTGCCATTGGCTGCGATCTCCTGATCATCGGTGTGCATAGTAATTTCCGTTGTATAGTTACGTCCTGTCGATAACATATACCTGACCGTCCTGGAGCGTAATTTCAGTTTGGTTGATGAGGCACAGTGAGAATTGCACTGACTGGAGCTATCCGGCTGGACTGTCTTAGTGGCATTAAGCGATCCGATCATTGGTGATTGCCTTAAACTTGGGTATACAGAGGGGCTTCCTCATAAGCCGCTCGTAGAGGCGACCTTGCTCTTGGTCCTGGTCCCTAGTCTTCACTTCCGCTCGCGTGTTCAGAACCACCCGAAGTGATCCGTTCACAATGGACAGCACGCATCCCAACCTGGAGCTGTCTTATGAGCGATCATCGCTGCCGTTATTGCCAGCAAGTATTTCAGGCTTCCCGTTTCCATTCCAACCAGACCGCCTGCGGGAACCCAAACTGTCAGAGACAGCGACGCAGAGACTATCACCGGCATAAGCTTCACACCGATGTGGAGTACCACCAGACCTGCCGGGACAGCCAGCAGAAGTGGCGTGCCCGCCATCCGGACTATCCTCGCCAGTATCGGCAGGCTCACCGTGAATCCGTGGAGGGAAATCGGCAAGGCCAGCGCCAGCGAGACCGGAAGAGGCGCCTGCAGAATCTTGTAAAGAACAACTTGGCCTTCGACTTAAAGCATTCCACTGCAGCGGTTTGGCTGTTGGGACCTCAGGCCGTGAATCTTGCAAAGAACAACTTAGCTTTTCCCCAAGTCCTGATTCTTCCAACAGTTCCGTCGGGGCCGGCAGCCGCTGCGGGACCTTGAAAAGAACATCCCTCTGGTGTTATCCGCAGCACTGTTTTAAAAGGAACGTATGCTGAATACGGACCGCATTAACGAGATCCATCGGTTGTACCAAGGTGAACATTGGTCTGTCCAGAAGATCGCTCGTCACTTGCATCTGACACGAAAAACCATTCGGAAGTACTTGCAGTCACCTGTGCAGACTCCTGCTCGCCGTAGGCGAACGACCAAGATCGATCCTTTCAAGTCGACTATTGCCGGCCTGCTTGAGCAAGACCCGAGCGCCAGTTCCGTCGTCATCCTGCAGCGCTTACGACCGCTGGGGTACGAAGGCGGAATTACCCTCCTGCGGAATTATGTCAGACAACTGCGGGGCCTGGTACTTCCACGCCGCGCCTTTGTGCGCATGGAACCCGCTCCCGCTGAGCGCTTCGAGGTCGACTGGGGCCACTTCGGTGCCCTGGACTACTCCGGTGACATGCGGAAGCTCTATGCCTTCTGCCCGGTCGAGGCTCACAGCCGGATGCTCTATGTTGAGTTCACTCACAGTCAGACCTTCGAGACTTTCGTCCGTTGCCACCTCCACGCTTTCGCAACATTGGGTGGGGTGGCACGCGAATGCTGGTATGACAATCTTCTGACTGTCGTCGCCGAACACGTTGGCACCCTGGTTCGCTTTAACCCTCGCTTTCTGGCGTTCGCCCGCGAGTGTGGCTTTTTCCCCCGGGCCTGCAATCCGGCGGCGGGATGGGAAAAAGGCAAGGTCGAACGCGGCGGCGTTGGCTATGTCCGCCAGAACTTCTGGTCGTTGCGCCACTTTACTGACCTCGCGGATGTCAACCGCCAGGTACGGTAGTGGCTGGACCAGATTGCCAACCGGCGCCTGCACCGCGAACCCCGCCAGCGACCCAATGATCGCTTTCGCCCGGATTGTCTGCGGCCGATGCCTGCCCTCAGTCCCGATTACCACGACACGGCTGAAGCCTTAGCGCATAAGGACCTTCGCCTCCAGTTCGACGGCAATCGCTACTGTGCACCGCCACATCTCGTGGGCCAGCGTCTCACAGTCAGAGCTGATGCTTCCTAGGTGGCGCTTTATCAACGTAATCAGGAAATCGTTCGCTATCCCCGCTGCTGGCGGCGAGGTCAGACCTTCGGGGCTGAGCGTTTCGAGAAGGAACTGCTTGCCCACAAGGCGGCTGCGCAGAGATCGCAAGCGTAGCGGCGGTTGATCGCCCTGTTGGTCAGTAACTGCAGCCAGGAAGCCGTCGAAGCCTACCTTCCAGGCCTCGCCGACTCCAATCGCACCCTCTCCCGCCAGATCAGTGAACTTCTCCAGTTGATCCGGCAGTACGGACCCACAGAAGTGGCAGCAGCCCTGCAGAAGGCGTCAACGGCCCGCGCTTTTGGAGCTGATTACGTCGCGAATCTCCTACGGCAGCAACTCTCGCCGCGCAATCCTCAGCCCCCTTTGCAGCTTCGCGACCCGGAATTGAACCAACTGGCGACCGATCCCTTGCCGCTGTTGGACTATGACACCTTCATCCTGGAGGCAAGGAAGGATTCCCATGACCCCCTTGAAACAGAAGCTCGAACAATTGAAGTTGTCGACGATGAGCCAGAACCTGGAATCGACGCTGAAGGAAGCTGTCAGCAAGAACCTTAGCTTTGCCGCCACCCTGGAAAGTCTGCTCGATCTCGAACTGGAAGCTCGCAATCGCCGCGCCGTTGAGCGTCGCTTCCACCTTTCCCGCCTCCACGCGCAGCCCACTATCGACAGCTTTCACTTCCGCCATCACAAGTCGCGGATGCAGAGCAAGAGCCGCATCCTTCGCCTCCTCGACCTCAACTTTCTGAAAGAAGGGACTAACGTAGTCCTTATCGGAAATCCCGGGACCGGGAAAACGTATCTTGCCCAAATCCTCGGCTGGCGGGCTTGCCAGGCAAATGTCCGGACCCTTTTCACCTCAGCCATGGACATGCTGAATCAGCTACTGGCTTCCCAGGTTGATCATTCCCTGGTGCGGAAACTCCGATTCTGCACAGAGCCCACACTGCTCATCTGTGATGAACTGGGGTATCTCTCGCTTGACCAGCAGACTTCGAACCTTTTCTACCAGGTCATCTTATGTCCTCGCGCATTTAAAAACGTATAAATTTGAACAGACGCCGATGGGACAGTAAATCAGCATCATCGCCGGAGGCGGCTTTGGGTTTGAACATCATCGCCGCAGGCGGGTTCGGGAGCCGCAGGAT
>JAKAWN010000349.1 GCA_021827245.1 Acidobacteriota bacterium
ACGTCGATGTTTTTGAGGACAGGCCGGGACAATCGGCGAGAATCTACGTCTTTTGGCGTGACAGCAGTTAAGAATCCGGCGCGTCAACAAGGTCTTCATGCTAAGAATTACCCGCCTTAGACCGGAAAGATTCGTCATTCACAATTTTTTAACAGGCGGACGCTGCCAACCGGCAATCCCCTCCGGTTCACGCTCACCGGTCTGGCGATTCATTCGGCGGTTACCTTTTCCCGAAATCCTACCTGCGAATTCCACCTCCGATCCGCCGCCATCATCGTTTCAGCTAGCGTGCGCGCGGCCTGACTAATCCGCGCCGCGTCAATCTCGTCGTCCTCTTCCAGAGCAATCTGCCCGGCCAGGATGTAAGTTTCACGGAGTTGAGCAAATGAGAAGCCCGCCGTCACGCGTATGCATTCACTCAATTCCTCCGATCTCAAAGCCGCGTTCATTTGACAGAGATAGCGTTCCCGGAGTTCGGCGGACGGGTTTTGGAACCCAACCACGCGGTCAAAGCGTCCGGGACGGCGCAGAATCGCAGCGTCCAGAATGCACGGATTATTCGCGGTCGCCACGACAATAATGCCGTCTTGGTTCCCAACGCCGTCCAAATGATTCAGAAGTTGCTGGAGAGAAATATGGCATTCCTGTTCCTTCTCTTTTTCCACCGGAAAGCATCTGTCGAGGTCTTCGAGCACAATGATCGAAGGCGTGGACTGGGCGGCTTCAGCGAACATTGCGGCCAGCATGTCGTCATCGCAGAAAACGCGGAACGGATTCAGCGTGAAGCCCGAAATTCCCGCGGTCGAGAGCATCGCTCGAATCACGCTGCTCTTGCCGTTGCCCGGAGGGCCGTGGAAGAGGTATCCGCGACGGAACGGCAGCCGATGCCGCTTGTACCATTCCTCCCGCTCAAGAAATAGATGGAAGTCATCCTTGACCAACCGAACGACAGAGCTGTCCAGAACAAGGTCGTCCCAAGCCAGCGGCTGAATATTTACGCTCTCTTCGCCCATGACCTTCAATGGACGATTCACTCCAAAGACCGCCTTCATGAGCTCCAGCAGGGCAGGAACATCTTCCCGTTTCGTGAGCGTCACTTCTCGCCACTCGGAACAGTGGCCGGCACCGTCCACGCAAGGCAGATTTGCCGCAATCACTGGCCCGGAAAATCCTGAGAAGTACAACGCAACGGGGCAATCCAGCCACTCAGCCGACCAGTCATGTGAAGTCTGCGGCAGCGAAACCAGTCGCAGCTTGATTGCGGGAGCAATTTCTGGAGGGAATTCGATTCTTTGAAGTCTCGTTTCAAGAGCCGTCCGCCCTTGGGGCTGCATCGCCGTTCGGCAGTGAGCGCCCATCAGGTGATGGGCGGCGATTGCGGCCAGTGAATGGTCGAACCGGAGTTGGATGAGGCTGCCCCCATTGTCCGCCATGCACGTCCGAATCCAGGGCATGTATTGGTCCAGTGCATTCCGAATTTCCGCTGATCTGCTTGCCAAGCTAAGGCGTAAAGTTTTTATCATGGAAACCATTGCATTCTGCCGCTACGACACATCAGGTCATGCCCAAGAAGATTTTTTTCGTGCGCGACCTGATCTGTCGTACCCCTGGGGCAGAGTGGCATTCGGAAGGACTTGATTGTCCAGTGAGAGGCGAACAGCTAACGCGGCAGTGGAAACTCGTCAGCCTGCTTTCCGGCAGAGTTGGCCGGTCGCTGGACCAACTCAAGGCCGAACTCGGCATGACCAAGCGTACAATTCAGCGCGACATCGCCGTTTTGGAAGCGGCCGGGTTTCCCGTCCTGTCCGAACCGCGGGATGGAACTGTATATTGGCGATTGCTCGATTCCACGAAGGAATCAGCCGAGCTTTCCTTTAATTTGGCGGAGTTGATGGCGCTGTATTTCAGTCGTGACCTTTTGCAGGTGCTCCAAGGAAGTCCAATGCAAAGGGCCTTGGATAGCGCCTTGGAGAAAATCGGCGCACGGCTGCCGGCGTCGGGACACGACCTGCTGCGGCGATTGAAGCAACAAACGGCGGTTTCCGTGACAGGCTGGAAGGATTATAGTGAGTCGTCCAAGACCATCGATGCGCTCAATCGCGCCATTCGACACCGGCTCACGGTCCGAATCAAACATAAACCGTTGAAGGCGCCCGAAGCGCAAACACGCGCCGTCGATCCCTATCGGCTTTGGTACACGGGTGGCGGACTGTACCTGGTGGCGTACGATCATGCGAAGCGGTCGATTCGGACTTTCGCAGTCGAGCGAATCAGCAGCGTCTCGACCACAAATCAACGATTCACGGTTCAAGATGATTTCGACTTCGAGGCGTTCCAGCGCACTGCGTTTCCGGTACACGGCGGCCAGCCGCAATTGGTGCGGATTCGCTTCTCGCGGGACCAGGCCCCATATGTCACGGAGCGTCACTGGCACGATTCACAGAGGTTCTTGCCGCAGGACGACGGCAGCGTGATGATGGAACTGCAGGTCGGAAACTTGTGGGAAGTGAAGCGGTGGCTGCTTGGCTGGGGTGCCGATGCGGAAGTTGTGAGTCCTCCAGAGCTGAAGCAACAGATGTTGAATGAAATCGAGGCAATGTATCGTGGGGAGGGATAGATGCCCGGCATTGAACAGGACGTAGAAGCGTTTCTCGCTTCACTTGAGGATGATGTTCGGCAAGGGTCCGAGCGGTTACAGCGCTACACCAAGGAAAACGCACCATTGTTCCGAGCTTTCGCGCTCTTGGACCCGAAGGAAGTTGTCCAGACTCGGGTGATCGCAGCCCTACTGGACCCTTTCGGGACCCACGGACAGGGCGATACATTTCTGCGCCTGTTCCTAAGACAAGTTAAAGACATCGCACCTCAGAAATGCACGATCGACTTTGCGGCGATCCTCTCACGCAATGATTTGCGGGAAACGGAGATTGAGAGGGAGCACCTAACGCGATCGATCGAGAGCAAGCAAAGGCGCATAGACCTCGTCGTCAAACTGCCAAAAAACAACATTATTGCCATCGAGAGCAAGGCCCGTGGTGCGAAGGACCAAATAGATCAACTCAGAGCATATTTGGAGCACTTGGAGAGAATAGCTGAAGACCGTTTTCTTTTGATTTATCTTTCCTCTCGCGAAGTTGATGCTGCTCAGGAAGTTGCTGGACTTCTCACGCAATACCCACGGACGCTTAAGGCAGTCCCATACCGAAAATTTATTCGTAGCTGGCTGGATGAGTGCGGAAGAAACTGCCGCGCAGTACCCGTTCAGGGATTACTGAACGACTTCAACAAGTATCTCTCCGACGAAGAGGTTCCAATGGACAAAACGGAAATGCAACGGATTGTGAAGGTGGCAACGCAGAATAAGGCCAAGCTGCAGTCTGCACTTGCGGTGATCGACGCCAGGGTAGAAATAGGCAAATGTCCTCGGGCGCGGGTTTTTGGAACGCCTCAAATCGCAGATAAGTAGCCGATCAAAGGGCGAGTGGAAGCCGGAAATTGAAATTGAAGGCGGAGACCAATCAACAGATAATCGCCAATATATCTCTCTCGTACTGAAGGGCCGGCATTGGGGCAAGATGTCCGTTACTTTCCACATCGACGGAAAAATGTCTGAATGGTCTGAGGAGAATGGTTTTGGTTTGCGGGGCGAGGGGAAGCAAAACGCGTCCGATCCTCCGCCTTTCGACGAAATGAAAATGAGAAAGTTGGAACTCAATCACCTGTCTAACGGCCGGAAGACGGAAGTCTGGCGATGCTATAAGCCTTGGCGGCCTCGCGAGGAGAGAATGGAAGATACTGCCTTGCTCCTCCTCAACCCTCCTGATGTCGTTCTCAACGAGCTTGCCGACAAGCTGGTTCATCTCGCAAAGGATCTGGACGGCGTGCTGCGGGGATAGTTGGGGGCTCCTTCCTTGGAGGGAGTTCAGGCTACGCCGAGCGCTGCCGTCGGGCGGGTGGAAGATGACGCCCCGACGTTAGCCGGGGCATCGAACACGGGCGGGCATCGATAAGGACGAAGGTGTTGTCAAGGACAAACTTGTCCTCTACGTTGCGTGAGCACCGTGTAAATTGCCAGAGAGGTTGAGGACCAGGACCTCTGGGTATTCACGTTGCATCACCACTTCGGCGGATGGTTTTACCGCTCCACCAATCATCGATACGGCCAACTACAACGACCATGATGCTTCCATTCGGACATCCAGCCCGCTGCTGGATGCGAGAGCGCCCAATCAGACGGCCGATCTAGCTTGCGCTGACCATTCCCACCCCCGGGCTACCCTCGATACGGGCGATCTCCGGATACGGCGTGTTGCTGCGCAGCATCCAGTAGAGTCGCACTGCCAACTTCCTCGCCGCCGCCACCTTAGCCAGAGCTTTTGGCTTGTGATGGCAACGGGCCACGTACTGCTTGCGGAATCCTTCATCTAAGCGATTCGTTGCCTGAGCCGCCTCCACCAGCAGCATCCGCACAAAACCGTTGCCTTGCTTGGAAATCGAACCCAGCCGCTGCTTGCCGCCGGAGCTGCGCTCGCGCGGAATCAGCCCCAGATAACTGCTCACCTGCTTGCTGCGCCGGAAGCGGCTTACATCTCCAATCGTCAGCACAAAGGCCAGCGCCGTAATCGGACCGACTCCCGGCTGGGTCATCAGCAGCCGGGCCTGTGGGTGTTGCTCGGCCGCCGCGCTCACCGCATCATCCAATTCGCCGATCTGCCGGTTCAACTGTTCCAGCAAACCCAGCAAGTCTTCTCTGCGCCGTGCCGCCCATCCCTCCAGCGGGAGTTTTTCCAACTCAGCCCTCCCCCGAACGCTCCACAGCTTGCGCTTTTTCTGCAGGCCACGATTCATCGCCAGGTGTTGCAAGCCATTCTTCACCCGCGTGCGAATCTCCACCTGCTTGTGCCGGTGAATCAGTAACTGGCGCAGATCACGCTGCTCTGCACTTGGCGTCCACAGACGTGGAAATCGGCCCTCCATCAGCAGCTTCAAGATGTGTCCGGCATCGCGCTTGTCGGTCTTCTGCTTGCGCACGTAGCTGGCCCGAATCTCAGCCGTATTTCCAAGCCAAACGTCATGGCCGAGACGCTGCAATAAATCGAGAAACCACTGGCTGTTACCGCTGGCCTCCACACCCACCAGCGCCGAGGCAGGCAGAGCGCGGTAATACCGCTCTACCTCCCCATCCTCATGCGACAGCTTCAACTCTTCAATCTCCGCTGTCTCATCATCGAAAACCGCTACTTGTTGCCACGTCGGATGAAAATCACAACCTATAATTTTCATGAAGGCTTCTCCTTGCTCCCGCAGTTCCTGGTCCTCAACCAAAAACTACAGGTTCATCGTAGAAGCTTTCGGCCTTATCACATCAGACGGGCAGCGACCAAAGAAAATGCGGAGCCGGTCTTGCTGGCTCCGCAGAGTGTTCCTGTTGAGTGGATAGTTATGCTGCGGTGGATTTCCTCACAGCGTTGGCTCGTGGTTTGGCGATGGCCTTCTGTGCGGTCTTGGCTCTTTGCTTCGCGGCGAACTCCTGCTTCACCTTGAGCGCGATGGCGTTGGTGTCTACTTTGTAGAACTGCGCCGCATCGTGCAGCACCTTTACGGTATCCGTATCGGTACGCATGGTGAGCAAGATGACTGTCTCCACCAAAATGCGCCCCAGCTTGCTTTCTTCGGCCTTCGGCAGAAACGCTGCCAGCAGTTTCGCTGGCGAGCCGGTGTCCTTCGGCTGGCCGATCTCATGCTGCCGGATGAGGATGGCGAGTTTGCGCTCGTCCAGCATGGCAGTCAGCCGTTCGACCGTAAACAGCAGGTCGCGCTTCATCAGCCGCACGGGAACCGCTTCGCCGATGGCATTGAGAACGCGCATTCCGGTGGTCTGCGCGATTGCCTCTTCGCGGCGGCGCTTTTCCTGCTCGGCCTTAAATGCGGCGTCAGCGTGGTTGCGTTGTTGCTGCCGCTTCGGGCGATGGATCGGGCATTCGGGATTGGCGCAGACTTTTTTCGTCTCGCCCTTCTCTGTGCCTTCGGTGACGATGGCCTCGGAGGTATATTTGCACGTCTTGTATTCAGGCCAGTCGCGCTGCTCCTTCTTCTGAGGCTTGTCTTGCCGGATTTCGACGTACTTATTCCGTGGAATGACCGGGCTACCTTCGGCGGGTTTGCCGTAGGCGGTGCTGATCTGTACCAGTTTCGGTTTGGCGGCGACGGTCTGCTTCACGAAGGCGTCCACCTTGGTTTGGTAGCATTTTGGATCGCTGCATGAATCGGGCTGGTTGGCTCCGATTTCGGCAAAGAGCAGCGTGTTGTGGCCGGTACGCTTTGGGCAATCGACGCAGGAACCGGCCTCGGGCACAAGCTGCGCGTCCTCTTTCGAGAACGGCGCGGCGGCAAGCTCCAGCAGAATGTTGTGTTCAATCCACTGTTGGAGATGGCGGATGGGCAGCAGAATGCGCTTCGACTTGCTGTCATTGCCGTAGGCTTCCTGATAGCAGGCGGCGAGGGCCTGCTCCTGCTGCTCCGGTTGGAGCTTCGCCAGCAAGAGCGCATGGCCTACGCCGATCTCGTCTTTCGAGAAGGCTTCGACGACGGCAGGCGCAAGTTGCGCCAAGCGAACGCGGGCGAGTACATATCCCGGAGATTTGCCGCACTTGGCGGCAATTTGTTCGATGGAATACTTCGGCTCGTCGAGCGCCAAAAGCCGAACGTAGCCGGTCGCCTCGTCCAGCGGATGCACGTCGCGCCGTTGCAGGTTCTCCACGATGCTGACTTCGACTGCTTGCGCATCGCTGAGCTCCGCGATGCGGACAGGGACGTATTCCAGCCCGGCCCGTTGCGCCGCGCGATAACGCCGCGCTTCGGCTACGATCTCGTAACTGTGTCCTCCTTTGGGTCGAACTACCAGCGGGGAGAGCACGCCCTGCGCCTTAATGGACTCCGCGAGTTCATCAAGTGCCTTCTCGTCAAACGTGGTGCGGGGGTTCGATGCCGACTCCGTGAGACTCAGGATCGGCAGGTTGCGATATTCCGATTGCGATTGCACTGCGGTAGTCATTGCGATTCTCCTTGTGCGCCGGTAAAACCGGCGAGGTGTAGTGAATGAAAGAGTCATACGGTAAAGAGCTAGCGACCCA
>JAKAWN010000350.1 GCA_021827245.1 Acidobacteriota bacterium
TGCAGGCTCCGCAGCGCGGACAGCGAAATCCCTCGGGCCACCGCAGTTTGAACAGATACTCCCGGCAGGTCTGCTCCGAGCTGAAGCGCATTTCGAATTCCGTCAGCGTCCGTGGGTAGTCCTCCATCAGCGGCCATACTATATGTTGGGGTTACCTGAGTCAAGTGGATACCCATTCTCGCCAAAAAGGCGTGGAAGTTGGGCTGGGCGGGCGGAAGCAAGCCGAGGGCGAATGGCAGTTGATCTGTGCCACCCACAACCTGTTGAAACTCTACCGCTGCGGATGGAAACCGCAGAGGGCATGAAACAGAAAGGAAGGAGTCTCCCGTTGAAGGCCGCAGTGGGGCCACGCTCCAGGGATCGAAGTCCCAAGGGCACGGCAAGGATCAATCCGCGCACCCTATCTCCGGCAGACTCCTAGCACCAGCTCTGGCACGCAAGTGGGGGAACGACCATGAACTTCTACCCGCACGTGATTGCAGAAACCCACCGCTGCACCGTGGGTGGTCCGGCGCTTATTTCACTCTCCAATTGGACAGGACCGAGAACACGCCAGTGTGCTAAACTTTTGGAAATAATGAACTGGATGAACGGGCCTGTAGCTCAGAAGGATAGAGCAACGGTTTCCTAAACCGTGGGTCGGGGGTTCGAATCCCTCCAGGCCTACCATGTTTTCCTTAAGTTTCTTGCAGTTACGCGACATAGATTTCGGATTCACATTACTTGGGGTGCATACGAGGTGCATATTCGTTCGAGCGAGCGCATCGCTGCGACTGCATCCGCAGGCACCGACTTCACGTAGCTATTCATCGTGGTCGAAAGATTCGAGTGGCGAAGAATAGCTTGAATAGTCTTGTCCGGCACTCCGAGCTGGTAAAGATTTGTGGCAAGCCCGCGCCGGAAAGCGTGCCAGCCATGCCACTCGAATCCGGCTTCCTTGAGTTTCGGTTTGATCTGCCATTTGAAAACCGAGCTCAAGTTGACTGGGCCGGGTTCACCGCTATTGCGATCGGAAACAAAGATAAAGCCGTACGTCGGCCCGCCCCGAGCTTGGCGGTGTTTCTCCAGTCGCTGGGCCAATGGGCCGATTACCGGAATTATCGATTTGCTCCGTTCGGTCTTGGGCTCGCTCACAAAGCGCTCCCAGACGGATTGACTAATCCAGAGAGCATCTTCACGGAAGTTCTCCCAGAGCAACCCGCGAATCTCACTCTTGCGAAGGCCGGTAAAAGCGGCCGTGGCAACAATCGTGGAAACAGGTTCGGGCAGCACAGAAATCAGGCGTAGGATGTCCTGGAGAGAGTAAGCGTGAGTCTCAGCACACGGCCGCGCCTTCGGGATCGAGACATCCTGCATGGGATTGACCCCGTTGATAGCACCGAGCCGCTTGGCGTGCTTGAAAATCCCGCTCATCAGGTTCTTGATGTGGATGAGCGATCTTCGGCTAAGGTCATGTTGCTTAGCGATCTCGGACAGAAGACGCTCTCCGTCGGCAGTGCGGAAGTCTCGCAAGCGGGACTGCCCGCACCGAGGTTTGAGATAACATTTCCAGATATTGTGATAGCCCCTGTAAGTCGAGGGCCGCTTTTGTCGGGAAACAAAGGGTAAGTAAGTCTTCTCCACAAACGACTCCAAGCTCTGCGTGCCCTCGGGGTTAAGTTGGTTGCTGTTGACGGCGGACAGGAACTCCGTGACGAGAGGCATCACGGACCTTTTTGTGCGATAGTCGTAACAGACCGGCGCAATGCGCTGCGCCTTCTGTTTGCGCACGATCGTCCCGTCCTGCCGCATGGCGTAGTCGTAAAACCGAACGTACCATCGGTTCTTCTTCCTAAAAACGTACCCGTTCTGGTGACGTAATGGCACTTGAGTCTCCTTTTAGTGCCCGCCACCGTTCCTTCCCTGTTTGGAGACTCTATGTCGCGCCCACCATTCTACAAGCTCCCGGCTCCCCCATTCAAATCGCACATACCGCCCGAACTTGACATGCGGGAGCGGGTCGTCGGTTCTGGAACGAACGCGATCACGAACCCAGGATTCGGGCAGGCGAAACCTACGGGCTAGTTCTTTGGAATCTATGATTTCAACGGCGGGTTCATTCTGGGACGCGATTTCTAAGGGGGAATGAATAAGTGCTTGGTTCATGGTGTTACCTCCCGTACAGACTCTAGGATCTCTGCCCTACTTGAGGGGTTCTTGGTCTGGGCGCTCAAGTTCGGTCTCAAGCTCTTCGGCTGATGGCAGGCTGCCCTGAAGCTGCTTCGGCAAAGATGCGGTAAGCGAGTATTGGGATACGCCGACGGGTTTGTCCAAATCGCGTAACGCATATTCGGCCACGGTCCTATTTTTCGACTTACAGAGGATAATTCCGATGGTCGGCTGGTCGCTGGAATGCCGAAGCAGATCGTCAACGGCGGACAGATAGAAATTCATCTTTCCGGCAAATTCAGGCTTGAAATCTTCCATCTTGAGATCAAGAACGATGTAGCAACGGAGCGTTAGATGAAATAAGAGGAGGTCAATCCTGAATTCATCCCCTCCCACGTCGAGTGGGTACTGGCTTCCGACGAAGGCGAATCCCACACCCAATTCCAATAGAAAATCTCGGATGTGCTCGATGAGGCCCCGCTCAAGTTCGCGTTCCTGCGCTTCTTTCCCCAAGTTCAGGAAATCAAAGTTGTATGGATCCTTGATGATCTGTTGCGCAAGTTCGGACTGAGGGGCTGGGAGTGCCTGGGTAAAATTGGTCAGCGCTTTTCCTTGGCGACGATAAAGTCCACTCTCGATTTGATGGACCAGAACGTTCCGGCTCCAGCCATACTCAATTGTCTGGTGGATATACCACTCGCGTTCTTGAGGTCTTTTGACGTGGTCAAGTAAGACGCAGTTATGGAACCAGGGAATTTGTGCAGCAGCCTGCTGCACAAATTGCTCCTCGGGCCAGGCCCCGGCAAAAGCACGCATATACTTGAGGTTACGAGGAGAGAAGCCTGTCATCTCTGGGAACGCTTTACGCAAGTCCTCAGCCAGCCGGTCAATAACCTTGGACCCCCAGCCCTGCTCCTTCTGCCGTGTCAGAATGTCTCTGCCGATACTCCAGTAGAGCAAGACCAGTTCGCGGTTAACTGAAAGCGCGGCGCGAAGTTGGGCGGCCCTTATTCGGCGTTTGAGGTCGCGCAGAAGAGATGCGTATTCGACGGAAGGTTTAATTTGACGAAGCGACATTCGGCCCTCGTGTGCGCGGCGGCTTTTTCTACTGATCAGCCTCGCCGCTAACTCAGTGGAAGCAGCGGTTGGGTGAAGGCTCTTCCGCCCTTCGGGATTCGCCCTACCACAACAGCGGTGCCGTGGAAACGGACATCTTTTGGAAGCGAATTGCTGTAATCGGCTCCGACAATGGCGTTTGCTCCGAGTTGGTCCGCATGGTGAAGCATGTTCTCAAACGTCGCGCCCTGGGCTAGGCCCTTGGTGACATGGATTCTGTAGCCATCAAGTTCGGAGGCAGTCGTAACCAGCATCATGATTCTTCCTCGCTG
The DNA here is from genome assembly GCA_021827245.1 of Acidobacteriota bacterium. The sequence goes on from JAKAWN010000350.1 coordinate 3,537, forward strand.
GAAGCGAGTTGAAAGAATTGGCCGCAGCGTCGGCACATGAAGGAGCGGTTCCAGAGGTCGCGCTTTCGCGGGAATATTGTGCGGTTGAAGCTCCAGAGGGCGACGAGGATGAGGGCGACGATGGCAGTGGAAATGTACGCGAAAATCTGGAAATCGTGACGAAGCACAGCGTCAGGATTCGCTGCGGATGCCGTAAATACATCGATTAGCGGCCCGGCCATGAGAAGTCCAATGAGCCAAGCCAGAATCACGTGCCGATATCGCTTCTTGTGGGGAGGTGCGGCCAGCTTCGAGAGCTGAGTCTGCGAAGTCCCGGTGGTCCTTGAGCTGCCGAAACCCAAAATCAGGCCGCCATCGCCGAGCGCCAATCCATGACCTCGCGAACGGGTCTTGACATCGGACAATCCCGATGCATGGACGAGCGAGAGTTTGACTGCATCTTCTGACTTGCATTTTGGGCATTGCATTTTGCTTCCCTCCTTTACCAAAGGCCCGGAAAGAGCCGATAGCGAACCCTCATCATGTAGGAAGGATATCCGGGCAGATCTTCTCTGAGGAATCGGTCTTCACGGAAGGTCCGCCTCAGGATAATAATAGAGCAAAGGATTCCAGGGACTAGCGCGACGTAGGAGCCAAGCGCAATCGCACTGCCAGGCACGCTGAAGAGCATCGCGGCGTAACCGGGATGCCGGACGAAGCGGTATGGGCCATGACTTATGACGTGGTGCCCGCGCTCGGTTTGCAGTCGTACTGCGCTTGAAAAGAAAGGGTTGACTGACATCGCCCACGTTATAAGGCCCAATAAAACCGCTACGACAGTGAGAGCTACGGCCTGGGTCGTGCCTTCCATGCCTTGCGTCCAGTGGAACCTGCCAATGTCGAGGGCGGCGACGGCTAGGGTAACAAAAAAGAGGATGCCAATTCCCTTACCGCCCATCGGGTCTAAGCCGGAGTCACCGCGGATGGCCCGTTCTTGCAGGAGTTCGAGGTCAACAATGATGCTGGCAACAAGCGTAATCACTGCATACATCGCAAGGTAAGCCCAGAGCACCGGAAGCTTAATTCTCCCGGCGCAGAGAAATGCCAAAGCCGCGAGTGCGATATTCACAAAAAGCCATCGTAGTAACGGTTTTGTGCGAGTCATGGTGTTATCCTAAGCCCCAGTTTCTGGGAAGCCTGCCCCTGAGAAGGCGCTTCCGAATTCTGATGTTGCCTTGATCTTGCAACTTGCTCAATTGCACGCTGGACTGTTCCTTTCGCATATTCCTCTCCATTTTCTGAAGAATGGGGGGGATACGCACTTATGGCGCGCGCAACATCTTGAGGGTTCTCGCCATGCGAGATTTTGAAGAAGGCATAAGCCCTCGTCACGGTGAGTCGCGCGTAATATTGCGGATTTGGCTTGTCGTCGCGATAATCGGCAACCTTCTGTATAAGAACCGGAAGGGTTTCGCCGCGCTCAAGCCTGCGCATTACCCACGCCCAATCGTTCTCCGAGGGTGTGCGTTGATGAGTTGCGCTACGTTCCGCATTTGCCTTCTGCGATGAAGCAGGGTTCAACTCCTGGCTCGTCCCAAGCGCAACCTTGAAATCCGATTGCTGGTAGGTTTCAGAGCTATGTTGCCAAGCCTCGATCCGATGGCCGGTCTCGTATTTTTTGTTGAAGAAGCCGGGAAGCCGGAGGACTCGGGTTGAGTCGGTTGCGGCGGGATCACCGCCAAATTCTCGAACCATCGCCCGCATCAGGCTTTCGGATTCGGCCTGGTTCATCCCTTGAACTTTCCAAATCACCTGGTATTTGCCGGGCGACGTGTTGATTACAAAATTGGGCTTGGGCACGTTGGGGCTTGATTTGATCTTCGCAAGAGCCTGGTCACCATCGCGGTCGAGGTCGAGATAAACGTGGCGGATTGTTTTTATGTCCGCCTTCGTCCGTCCGTCTGCGTCCTCGTTTAGGGCGTTTTGCGAAATGAAGATGTCGGACCCTCGGGCATTTTTGTGGCGAAGCCAGCCTTGGAATCTGTGGGCAATGGCTTCGGCGGTAGCGATTCGCTGAATGGTCTCGGCCCGTTGACGGTTGAGGACGACGAGTGCCAGGCGGTCGGTGGGTTCGTAGTTGGCCTTGATATATTGATCGGGTGTCAAGGCGTAAGGGTCTGCGGGATTTTGTTCTAGTTGCGGCATGGTTGCTCCTCGCGTATGTAAATTGGCTTAAAGTCATAACGGTCGGCGTCGGGGTCATAACCTCGAAGTTCCAAGACTTCGGAAACGAATCGCTGCCCTGGCCGGCGTTCGATCTGGACGATCACGTTCAACGAGGCGGCGATATTTGCTTTGATCGCGTGATAGGGAAGCTCGATTCCGCTTTGCAACACGCAGCTCGTGAAGCGCGAGAGACCCTGCTGAGCGGAAGTCGCATGGACCGTGGAGAGAGTTCCCGAATGTCCTGTATTCAAAAGTTGCAGGAGATCGAAAGCTTCGCCGCCGCGAATTTCCCCCAATATGATTCGGTCGGGCCGGTGGCGAAGAGTAGCTTTCAGCAAGTCCCGAATGGTTATGGCAGGAATGCCCAACTGTTCGCGCCGGGCTTCGAACCGAACAAGGTTGGGCTTCTGAATCTGAATTTCAGCGGTGTCCTCGATGATTACCAGACGTTGGGCGTCAGGAATATGAGCGGCAAGAGCATTCAGGAGAGTTGTCTTGCCCGTTCCCGTCCCGCCGCTGATGAGGATATTTTCCCGTTCGAGCACATGACGAATGAGTTCGGAGGCCAAGCTTTCGGGGAGGGTGGTGGTGCGGATGAGGTCGGCGAGCGCAAAGTGCCGGGAGTTGAATTTTCGAATCGTGAGCGTGACACCGTTAACGCTGCAAGGGGGGATGACGGCCGCGACGCGGCTGCCATCGGGAAGGCGGGAGTCGAGGATGGGCTTGGCCTCCGAAATATCGTCTCCAAGCCGGCGTGCGATGTTTTTGACAGCGATCATTAACGATTTTTCTGTCAGCTTCACCTCTGGAACGGGCTTAAGGTAGCCGTTCTGCTCGATGAAAACCTTCTCCGCCCCGTTGAGCATGATTTCGCTGATGTCGGGATCGAGAATCAGGTGCTCGATGGGCCGCAAAAACGGAAGTATGAGTTCAAATCCTGTCATACCAGTGCCTGCTCCAATACTTTTTCTGGGGCCTTCCGCGTGGACGGCTGACTGACCTTTAAGTCCTTCGCCACGTCAAGCGCCGCCGTCTTCGACACGTCGCGGCTGAGCCTGTCCGCAAGGGTGGCCGCGTCGTTTGTGTAAATCTGGGCGTCGTGCCGGGCGCGCGAAATAGCCACGTACCCAAAACGCTGGTTGATTAGCTCGTTCGTGTCGCGGGTCTCTTCGGGAACGTGAATGATTACGCGGTCCACAGTCTGCCCTTGGCTGGTGTAACTGGTCATGGCATAGCCGTAGTCGAGGTGCGAATGGTGCCTCAAGTTGAAGCGAACGGTTTTGCCAGTATCGAGGCGAAGTTGAAGATTCCCACCGGGCTCGATGGACTCAATGCTTGCGAGCGTTCGATTCGGTATTGCCAGCTTTTTGAATGGCGCGGT
>JAKAWN010000351.1 GCA_021827245.1 Acidobacteriota bacterium
TTTTTTCTTTCTCGATGGTGGCAGGGTTCAGGCCTTTCAAGATGCGCGCGGCGAGATTCGCGGACAGCGAGCCGACTTCGAAATAGTCGGCGCCCAGGGCAAACAGCTCGCCTTTTTTCACGGAGCCGGGCGTATTGCCGAAGACCGGAATCCTCCCCTCCCTGGCAGCCGCCACTACGGAGCTCGTTGCCAAATCGACCGTATTGTCGCCGCCGATCCAGAGCGCTTGCGCCCCGCGGCCCACAAGGGACTTGGCTGCCTCCAGCACACCCACAGAGTTTTCAACGTTGGCTTCCAGAAGTTCGATTCCCAGCTCTTTGCACTTTTTTCGCGCCTTCATCACGCAGGCCTCGGAGCACTGCTCGGCTGTATTCCACACCACCCCCACGCGCTTCAAACCCGGGTACATTTCTCGTGCAACTTCAAACGTGTGCTCAACGGGCTGGAACGTGCCAACGCCAACAAGATACCTGGGATGGTCAAGCGGCCCGGTGCCTTTGATGCCAACACCTGCCCCATACGGGTCCGTTACAGCCGAGAAGACATGGATGACAGTGCCGTCCTTATTAGCGTTTGCCATGGCCTGCAAGCAAGGTGTGCTGGAGGTGAGAACAATATCGAAGTGCTCGCTCACAATAGCCTTGGCGATGGTATTGGCCGTTGCAAAATCGTTCTCGGCATTGAACCGCTGGATCGTAGCTGTCCGGCCGTTTACAAAGCCGTCCTTTGCCAGGGCGTCGATCATCCCGTCTACGTTTTCATCAAGAATGGAATTCGAAGAGAATTGAAATATCGCCACGCGGCGGACCGTCTCAGTCACTGGCGCTGTCTTCCGCCCCCGCCGGTTCCAGTCTGAAACCAGCAGCACCGCGGACGCCGCGATGATCAGGATAACGCCAAACGCTAGCTTTCGGACCGCCGATAACATGTTCGTTCAGAACCTTTCCAAGCCTGCGCGCATTTAGGCAACGCTGCGGTTATTGTGCACTCTGCGAAGTCGTGGGGAGATGCGGTAAACCATTTCGTCGTGCTCAGTCTTCATGTCACAAAAAGTAAAGGAAATGGCTCCACGGCCAGCCCGCTGCAGCCCCGAACGAATAGGTGCTGGGCCTCCCGGCATGGCCAACCTCCCGTAACATTGATACTGATCGAACGTTGCGTTCATTCTGCGCGCGCAAATGCCTGGCGGCTGTGATGCACGCCACAGCATGGTGTGACTTTTGTCCCTTGAAAGCAGGTAGCATGGCTGGCGCCGGTTTGTGGGGCCTGCGTAGCGGGCCAGTAGCCGGTAGCGCAAAGTCTTGCGCGCCTGGGGATGAAGTTCGGCGGGAATCTTGAGCACGCGCTCCACCAGCAGCGGAGAAGCAGCCTCCATCGCGCCATCGCACTTGCCAGGACGCGGCAGAAGGCAGGCGGTTGGCGGCGGGGTGTGCGGCCGGCTGGCGTGATGCAGAGCCTCTACAAGTAGCCTACATGGTCTGCCGGCCACGCCGAATGGGACGTATGGGATTTTCCCGCTAAATTCATTCGTAATTTATAACACGTTATTTATCAGTAAGTTGCGAATTTCTCACAACCGATAAATTCGCCATTCGGAGGAAAATGTTCCCTTCGCGGACAACGTGTAACATTTGCTTCCCCGCCTCCATCGCCACGTTCAGTATTGCAAGCTCATTCCAGGCCTTGGCCTTCTCTGGTTCGAGTTCGCAGGCATCCACATTGGTGAAGGCTGCGAGGTGGACGACCATATCGGGTTTTTGGAAGTGGAAGATCTCCCGAACAGCCCCTTCATCGCAGAGGTCGCAATCCTCCCTTGAGAGGCCCACGACCTGATGGCTCTCTTCAAGGACAGGCGCCAGTGCGTGCCCGAGCATCCCTCCGGCCCCCGTTATGAGGATGCGCATTTGGGGCTCCCTGCGGGGTTCCGGACTCTTTTCAGAGTGTCTTCGCGCTGCTCGTACTGCTCCCGATAGTATGAACGGTAGGCTTGGTTCTGGATCCGCTCTCTCCATTCGGCGTTTGCCACATACCAGTTGATCGTCGTGGCCAAACCTTGCGCGAATCGTGTCTCCGGCGCCCAGCCCAGTTCGCTTGTGAGCTTCGTGGAATCGAGTGAATAGCGCCGGTCATGGCCGGGGCGGTCCTGAACATGCGTCAGCAGAGAATGAGGCTTGTGGAGCAGGTCGAGAATCCGTCCGGCGATTTCCAGGTTGGGCCATTCGTTCCCTGCAGCGATGTGGTAAATCTCACCCTCGCGGCCACCGTGCAAAATAACATCCAACGCCCGGCAGTGGTCTTCGACGAAAATCCAGTCGCGCACCTGCAGTCCGTCGCCATAGATGAGGATGCTTTGATCCTCGAGCGCCCGGCTGATCAGCAGAGGAATGAATTTTTCAGGAAACTGATAAGGACCAAAGTTATTGGAGCAGCGGGTCACAATCGCAGGAAAGCGGTAGGTTTGAAAGTAAGCGCGCGCCAGAAGATCGGAGGCGGCCTTGCTTGCCGCATAGGGACTGTTCGGCGACAGCGGGGAGTCCTCCCGAAACTTCTGCCCCGCGAGCGCACTCCCGTAAACCTCATCCGTGCTAACGTGAACGAAGCGCCGGACGCCCGCCCGGTGCGCCGCCGCCAGCAGACACTGGGTCCCCAGCACGTTGGTCTTGACAAACACGGAGCCGTCCAGAATGCTCCGGTCGACGTGGGACTCCGCAGCAAAGTGGACAACGGCATCCACTCCTTCGGAAAGCGCCTGCAGCATCGCATCAGGGTCGCAGATATCCGCCTTCAGGAATTGATGCCGCGCATTTCCGAGCACGTCCGACAGGTTTTCAAGATTCCCGGAATAGGTTAAATTATCTAGATTGAGGATGGAGTAAGTGGGGTATTTCCGCAGCATATAGCGGACGAAGTTCGAACCGATAAAACCCGCTCCTCCAGTAACGGCCAGCTTCATTTTCGGCTCTCTTATTCCCGTGCCTCCACCGCAGCAGCTACCTGCCCCGGAGCTTCCAGATGGAGCTTGTTCGCGCCCGTTTCCGCGACAAGGTTAGTGGCGCTTCTCAGGGACTCAAACGTCCCGGCGTCGGTCCACCAGTCCTCAAGGACGCTGTACGTCAGGGTTCTCTCACCCAAATATGAGTTATTGACATCGGTGATTTCAAGCTCGCCCCGCCGCGAGGGCTTCAACCTCTTGATCCTCTCGAAGACGCTGGAATCATAGAAGTAAATTCCGGTGACGGCATAGGGGCTTGGTGGATCTTCCGGCTTCTCCTCGATACGGATGATTCTCTCACCCTTGAAAACCGGGACGCCGAAACGCTGGGGGACGGGAATTTCCTTGAGGATGATATGAACTCCCCGGGTTTGGCGTTTGAAACGTTCGACAGCCTGCGCGATATTGCCCTCGATGATGTTGTCGCCCAACATCACGCAGATCTTTTCTCCACCCGCAAAGTACTCCGCCAGCTTGAGGGCGTCGGCGATACCGGCTTCACCTTCCTGGTAGGTCAAGTTCAGGTGGCGAAGGCCAAACTCCTTGCCGTTGCTCAGCAGAAGGAGGAAATCACCCGAATTGTGGCCGTCCGTCACGACCAGGATCTCTGTCACCCCCGCATTGATAAGCGCTCGGACGGGATAGAAAATCATCCGCTCACTATAAACTGGCATCGGGTGCCTGTTGCTGATTTTGGTCAGCGGATAAAGGCCCCAACCCGTGCCACTAGCGGGAATGGCTCCTTTCAAATTGTACCTCCATTAAGACGCAGTGCCTTGTGTTCCCTGCGAATTCGGGAGGGTCCACGTTTTCGTGTATCAGGGGACCTGCAAAACGGCACAGCGTGACAATCAATCCAGTCTTCGACTTCGGCTACGGCGACAGACTCTGGGACGGAAGGAAAAGAGCTGAACCGAGCGCCTGACCGAAGTTCGGATTGCTGTGACCGCCCTCCGGGATATCAAGTTCCGCAGAGTTGCGGAACACTGGGCTTATGCGGTACAGGGAAGGTGCGATCAGTGATTTCCATTGGGTCTGGGTTGAAATGATGATCTGTTTGTTCTTGCTTGCAGGTTTTCTGAGGCACGTGACCCCGGAGAGCAGTCAGTGCTCAATTATCTTTTTGAGTCAACCACGCTGTCTTCGGAGTTTTTCACATGTTGCCTTTCGTCTCCCGCACGTGTTGCGGCAGACTGATCTATCTGATTCAATCCTCTGCGATGACTGGACCCTTCCATCAACCGCGGGAGTACGACTGGCACACACCACGGCGAATAACATCTTTAATGAGGTTCGGCAGTTTGACGAACGGACCATGAGGCTCCTGGCCCCTGGCATTTCTTCGGGTGTTCTTTGACACTCTTCTTGCGAAGGTTTCAGTCCAGTTCCTGGAAACCGCCACATTTTTCTCTTCCCTGTTCAGCAACACTCGTGTGGTTACTTGGGAAGGGTTCAAACCATCATGCAAATCCGGAGATCCAAAGTTGGAGAGGATTTTACCAAAAGATAATCTGCAGAGCGATGAAGACCGCGAGCGAGACGCACGCCCAGAAGATCGGCCGCTTGAATAAAGGATATTTCTCCTCAGACGGAATTTGAGTGCAGCCATAAACCAGACCCGCGAGTTCGCCCTCCTCGCGAGGACGGGTGAAATAGGTGACAATGACGGTCACCACCACGCAGACAACCCAGGACCATAACCCCTGGTAAACATCCTGGGCCAGAGCCTGCGCCTTCGGGTAGAAGGCAAAAATGCCGATGGTCCTAGGGTCGAATCGCATCAACAGAAAAATACTGACGGATGCAAGGGTGCCGGTTAGGAGCCCCCAGAAAGCGCCTTTTGAAGTTACTCGCTTCCACATCATGCCAAGGATCACGGTGCCGAAGAGGGGCGCAATGAAGAAACTGAAAAGCGCCTGGACGTAATCCATAATGCTCGCAAAATGCATTGCCGCATACGCGGCCGCGATGCTTACCAGGACTCCGATGATGCTGCTCCAGCGTCCCATCGCGACGTAATGCGCGTCCGGTTTATGTTTGTTTAGAAAGGGCCGGTAGAGGTCATAAGTCCAGACGGTGGCGAAGGCGGAGACGTTGCCCGCCATCCCGGCCATGAAACCTGCAATAAGGGCGGTGATGCCGAGACCCAGCAGGCCGGATCCGCAGTAACGGCCGAGCATCAGCGGCAATACGGCGTTATAACTGTATTGGCCCGCCTGCGCCACGGTTTCCGGCAGCAGATGAAACGGCAGCACCGCAAGGCCAATCAAGCCCGGAAGGATGACAATGATGGGAATCGTCATCTTGAAGAACGACGCGATGATGGGGGCCATCTTCGCGGAACGGAGGTCCTTGGCGGACATCACCCGCTGAACCACCAGAAAGTCCGTGGTCCAGTAACCCATGGAAGTTACCATACCCAGGCCGAAAACAATGGCCACCCAATTAATGCCCATCGGGTTCGAACTGAAGTGTCCCAAGTCGCTCCACAAATGCGTGAAGTCCTGTCCCGGAAAATTACTATGAATGCGCGCCACCATGCCGCTCCATCCGTGCGTCTCAATGAGCCCTAAAATGGGTATCAGCAACGCGCCAAACCATATCAGGAAAAATTGCACCACTTCGTTGAAGATGGCCGAAAACAGGCCGCCTGCCGCCACGTAAGCAGCGACAACGATCGAGGAGAACCAGATGCTGAAGTGGAGATTCCATCCGAGCAAGACCTTCATGACCACGGCCATGGAAAACATGTTCACGCCCGACATGAGGATGGTCATGACGGCAAAGCATATTGCGCTTAAGCCACTGGTGGCGCGATCAAAACGCAGTTGAAGATACCCGGGAACAGAGTGGGTGCGCGAGATGTAATAGAACGGCATCATGACGATGCCAAGAAACAGCATGGCGGGGATAGCACCAATCCAGTACCAGTGAACCGCCAGGATGCCGTATTCATAGGCCGCTGCCGCCCATCCCATCAGTTCGAGCGAACCTAGATTCGCCGACATGAAGCTGAGGCCAGCCACCCAGGCCGTCATCTCCCGCCCCGCCAGGAAGAAGCCTTCGCCACTCCTGGTGTACCTTTTGAGGTAAAAGCCAATGGCCAGCACGGCCGCAAAGTAAATAACGATAATGGCAAAATCCAGGGGGTGCGGGGAAAGCACGGTTGGGGTTTTGGACTGAATCAGAATTAATTCTACGGGCCCCACAAAGGAATCTATCATCGGCCAATCTCTCCCGGACTGACCTTAACCTGACGAAGGGTAAGGCTCCGGACTAAGCGCTCGATGGAAGGATTTTTGAAGCGGGCAAAAGCCTTTCCCCACCGATTGCAAATCAACCCGCGCCAAAGTATTGCATCCACGGTGGGGTGGCTCATACCGCGTCCGGCATGGCTTGCCCTTTTCAATTCACGCCGAAGAAGACGATCTTCGCTCCCGGCTGGTCAAAAGCGACCTCAAGACTGGCATGCTTTCGCCGGTCGTAGTGTAATGTTAAATCCAACGCTCGCCCAGTGCTTTAATGATACCGGGCGGGAAGTAATATAGGAGAAATGCCGAGCCCAAGCCTTCGCATCTCAAACATCGCCACAAAGCCGGGGAAACTTGCTGATGCGTTAGAAGACCCTTATGCCAGGCATAGCTTGCAAACGCATTGCTGTGAGTTCGATGCCAGACCCTGTACGTTGGCTCCCCAATGGCATGCGTTATGCTTGAATCACCGAGGGCTCTTCGCATCTACATCGTTTTACGCGCCACCAGGATGTTCCATGTATGATGCTCCGCGCGAAGTTCGATATGCCGCACTGGAGGGGACCAACCACCCGATGCGCCGTTTGGTAACTGGCTGGAAGCACCGCTAGCAGTGTCTGTTTCAAGCTTCTTCCAAACTACCGCGTGGTCAAACTGCATATCCAGGCGTGCTCCGGTTCTCGCGAAAAACCATAGGTGCGATTCCCCATCCCTCGCATTCCGGACCACGACCCATCCATTCAGTCCAAGCCTGGCTTCCATCCGTGTTCCGGCAAGGTTCAAAGAGAATTGCTGCTCGCCAGGCCAATTCACGCGGCTGTTAAAAACAAAGTCGGTTCCTCCCGCTTTGAAAACA
>JAKAWN010000352.1 GCA_021827245.1 Acidobacteriota bacterium
GCTGACTTAGAGCACCGCGAGGATGGAGGGGTGTGATCTTACCATTGCCGAACGATTCTGGCCGAAGGAATCCGATAGAAGGTGTTATCAGTTTTGACTGCATCGAAGGACTCAGCGTACAAGGTCGGGAAATCTCAACGCTTGCTGTTTGCAGGATAGAAGGTGCCTTCCCATCCTTCCCCCAATCCAACTGGATGTTCCGACAAGGATTTGTACCACGTTCATCATCCATAGTCTATCGCGAGTGGTCTCGTTATATTTCGCTGCGGCGGGTTATGGAAAAGAAAACAGCCGATGAGCGTGCCTTTTACAGCCTGTTAGCACGATCCGGACGACGGGTGGGTCGAGCCTGCTCTTGGTGGCTGCATCGCAGTATCAAATCGGGTGGAAGAATCCGGTTGGCGACAATGATCATCGCCGCAACTTCCACGTCGTCCGCGTCTTCCATTTTTCTGGTGGGTACGATCCGCTTTGAATTCTTAACACAGGCTTTATGAAATCGTAATCTTGTTGTAACCTGCGCAGGCTATCTATTAGAATTAGGTGCCGGTGGCTCGTCGAGCACTCGCTTGACGATGCCAATGAAGCAGGTCAGCAATCGTTGGCTTGCCGGCTTGTGGTGAAGCTGACACCGAGATACCCAAAGGGCTTGTGGCTTAAGAGGCGGAGCCATATCCCTCGAAACCCTTCCAGGGGAAATCCTTTGCACAGCACGTCGCGTTGAGTACACCGTCAGCTCTGTTTTGCTGGAGTTACCCTTGGTGCGCACTCATATCACAATTACATTTTGAACCGCCTCAGTATTTGTTTTCGCCACGCTCTCTGCTGTTAGCGGAGTATTACCTGCCTCTCGATAAAGCCGGTTTGTAAATGCCTCCGGGACAATTCCGGGCACGACGACGCCATTCGGGGCCCTGGTCTTTGCTGCCTGAAGCGGGCTGCAGTCCCGTCAGCAAGCGGGCGAGCGCCTGGAATTCTCTCGCCAAACTCCATGAATAGAAAGGGAGCACTCTGATGCAATCCCCTGCCATTGTGACTACCAGTTGGGACGACGGAGATTCAGCCGACCTGAAGATAGCCGAGTTGCTGGCCGAGCATCGGCTCGGGGGGACTTTTTATGTTCCGATCAAGGGCCATCACTCATCGACGCGCATGAGCAGTTTAGAGCTGTGCTCGCTCGCCGCGATGGGGTTTGAAATCGGCGCTCACGGAGTCTCACTACCGAATCTCACGTTGTGCACCCCGGAGGAACTTGCCCGAGAAGTCTGCTGGTGCAAACAGCAACTGGAAGACCAACTGGGCGAGGCAGTGCGGATGTTTGCATACCCTCGGGGACGCTACAACCGCCACGTAATTTCGTCGGTGAAGCAGGCAGGCTACTGTGGCGCCCGCACCACGCGAATGCTGGCCCGAAGCATCGACTTCGATCCCTTCCAAATGCCGACCTCTGTGCAGGCCTATCCGCACTCCACATCGGAATATCTGCGGAACCTAGGCCGCTCATTCAGCATTGGCCGAACAACGGTATTCCTGACGTGGTTGCAACATTTGAGTAACTGGGTGGACCTCGGCGAGGCGCTCTTCGACGCAGTGCTGAGCGAAGGCGGCGTCTGGCACCTTTACGGGCACTCATGGGAAGTAAACGATTTGCGGCTGTGGGGCGCACTGGATGAGATCTTCGCTTATGTTTCAATGCGTTCCGGCGTGCTCTATCTGCCCAACAGCGGAGTCTTGGGCGTGGCGCCTCAGGAATCCTGCCCGCCCTCGCTGGTCAACATTTCAGCATCTTGATTGCGGCCCGGGCATTTGATTCAGTACCTGCTCCGCCCACGCCCATGATGTGCGGCAAAAGTCCCCAACATTGAATGGGTATCGCCGCCTTTTCGAACAGCCCGTCTTCTGAGTTTTGCCTCGACATCATGGAATGCAACGACAACCAGAGAGGAGAAGTAAAAATGAAAATCAGTGCAAGCGGAAGCTGCCAGGAACTTCCGAGATCGAAAGCCGGATCAAACGGGCTGATTGCCCCGCACGGCGGCCAGCTTCAAATACTCATAGTAAATTCCGGGCGGCGCCGGGAGCTCTTGGCCGATTCGCGGAATTGGCTTTCCTGGAGTTTGACGCAGCGTCAGACCTGCGATTTGGAACTCATCCTGAACGGTGGTTTTTCCCCACTCAAAGGATTTATGACGCGCGCCGATTACGAGTGCGTCTGCGCTTCCATGCGGCTGACGAGCGGCATGCTGTGGCCGATTCCCGTAACGCTTGATGTCACCGAGGAGACGGCTCGCAAACTTCGTCCCGGCGCCATGCTCGCGCTGCGCGATTCGGAGGGAGTGATGCTGGCCGCTTTGCGTGTAGAGCAATTATGGAAGCCCGACCGAATGGCCGAAGCAGAAGCGGTCTTCGGCACCACTTCAAAGGAACATCCCGGTGTGTCTTACCTGCTGGATCGGACCAATCCGTGGTATGTGGGCGGGCAATTGGAGGGATTGCAATTGCCAAGCCATTACGATTTCCGATCTCTGCGGCTGACGCCGTCAGGATTGCGCGCGAAATTTGCGCGCTTGGGCTGGAAAAGGATCGTGGCGTTTCAAACCCGGAATCCGATGCACCGGGCCCATTTTGAGCTGACGCTGCAAGCGGCGGGAATGGTGGCAGGCAGCCTCCTGATCCACCCGTCGGTCGGCCTGACGAAACCCGACGATATAGACCACTACACCCGCGTACGCTGTTATCGCGCGCTGCTGCGCAACTATCCGCAGGGGACCGCCATGCTCTCGCTGTTGCCGCTGGCGATGCGCATGGGCGGTCCGCGCGAGGCACTCTGGCACGCGATCATCCGCAAGAACTACGGCTGTACCCATCTCGTCGTCGGTCGCGACCACGCCGGGCCCGGACATGCGGCGAGCGGGAAACCTTTCTACGACCCTTATGAGGCTCAGGAACTCCTCGCAAAACATCAGGAGGAACTGGGCGTGCAGATGGTTCCATTTCGCATGATGGTCTATCTGGAAGATCGCGATGAATTTGTTCCTCAGGATCAGGCCCCCAAGGGGGCGAAGGTAGCGATGATTTCCGGAACACGCCTGCGCCAGTTGCTTTCAGGAGGCGGCCGCATCCCGGATTGGTTCACTTTTTCGCCCATTGCGAGGGAGCTACAACGCAACTACCGGCCCCGCCGCGCCCAGGGGTTCACGGTTTTCTTCACCGGTCTTTCCGGAGCAGGCAAGTCCACACTTGCGAATGTCTTACTGGTGCGTTTTTTCGAAAAGGGAGGCCGGCCAGTCACCCTGCTGGACGGGGACGTGGTTCGGACAAATCTCTCCTCCGAGCTGGGATTCTCCAGGGAGCACCGGGACCTGAATATCCGACGGATCGGTTTTGTCGCGAAGGAGATCACCAAGAACGGCGGGATTGCCCTGTGCGCGCCAATCGCTCCTTACGATCGCGTTCGGAAGGAAGTCCGATCCATGATTGAACCGGTGGGAGGCTTCATCCTGGTCCACGTAGCTACGCCCCTTGACGTCTGCGAACAGCGCGACCGCAAGGGGCTCTATGCAAAGGCGCGAGCGGGAACCCTGACGAACTTCACCGGCATTTCGGACCCTTATGAGCCCCCCTCAGACGCGGAATTGGTTATTGATACGACCCGACTGACGCCGGGTGAGGCCGTTCAACAGATTTTAGCCTACCTTGAAAAGGCCGGCTATTTGCGCTCCCGGTGGGGGAGACGACGCCAAAAATTTCGGAAAGATGATCGGGTTGTAGCCGCGCGCGAGCAAGAGCATGGGATGGGTCCGAGACGCGTGGAAATGGGGGATGGGAGCGTCGATTTGGAGGCAAAGTCGGGTCCCGCCAAGGTGTCTTGAGAAACATGGGCCCTTATTTCCTTTTTGATCTTCGACCTCGGAACCGATGACTTTCAAGGCAACTCGGCGCTACTTGAGTAGGCAGCACAACTGTGCCGGCCTGCTGGGTGGCGATCGCTGAGGTGTCGAATGATAACCACCCGGGCCCTAGGTCGCTACGGGAACGTGATGCCTGGGGGGATCAGGGAGAGCCAACACGAAAGGACAGACGGGAATGAAGCGATCACAAGATTATGAAACCTGCCTCCACCCCAGGCGGGTGGGGGAAAGCCGCCTCGAAGATCTGCGGAGGATCGTGGATGCTCTTCAGAAGGCTGCATCACTCTGCGAGAGACTTGCTGGGGAAACGGTTGGGGTGGAACGAAAGGCTGGCGGCGAGCCGGTTACAACCGTCGATCGAGCGGTCAACGAGTGCCTGTTGGAAACGTTGCTGCAGGACGATGAAGGCTGGTTGTCAGAGGAGAGCGCCGACGACCGTCACCGTGTGGGCAAGCGCCGTGTGTGGGTCGTCGATCCTCTGGACGGGACAAAAGAATTTCTGGAGGGTTTGCCCGAGTGGTGCGTTTCAATCGCACTGATCGAGGATGGCCAAGCCGTCGCCGGAGGGATTTGCAATCCGGCGACAAGCGAAATGTTCACCGGGTCGCTCGAAAACGGAATTTGCTGCTGGCCACGGACAGACCGGAGCAATTCGCTAAGGTCGCGCAGGAAGCCGCTGGTTCTCGCCAGCCGCAGCGAGATAGGACGAGGGGAATGGGATTGGCTGAAGGAGGCTCCATTTGAAGTACGGCCGGTCGGTTCGATTGCTTACAAGCTCGCACTGGTTGCCGCCGGCCGGGCCGACGCCACTTGGACGTTCGTTCCGAAATCGGAGTGGGATGTCGCAGCAGGCGTCGCGTTGGTCCTGTCGAGCGGGGGCATCGTGAGAGGCTTGGACGGAAAGCCCATGACCTTTAATCAACCCGAAACAAAAAGAAATGGTTTGGTGGCATTTGCCAGTAGCGTGGATACCCGGCTTGCAACGGATTTCCAAAGTTGTCTTCGTCGCCAAAGTCCATCGCATATTCCCTTTGGCGAACCGCAACATTTCGCTTCCGAACGAAAAAAATTCAACTGAAGTTCAAGGAGATCACTCTACATGTCTACTGACATGCCGAAGCTGCTTTATATCGCTGCTTGGAGTAGAAGCGGGAGCACGATTCTTGATCAGACCCTGGGGCAACTGGAAGGTTTCTTTACCGTCGGCGAGCTAGCACACGTCTGGGAGCGTGGGGCCGACCTCCTGTGCGGCTGCGGCCGGGAGGTCAAGGACTGCGAAATCTGGGACCGCATCTTCACCGAAGCTTTTGGCGCACCGCCTGGCGTCTTTGACTTCGCCCACATTACAAGTCATCGATTGTGGGCGACGCGCCTTCGCTATTTTTCGATGCTGGCCAATCCGCTGACGAGGCGGCTTCTTCGGAGGTCGCTTGAGCCTCGTCTGGATCTGATGGAAAAGCTCTATCGTGCGGTGGGCAACGCAACAGGAGCGAAGGTGATCGTCGATTCTTCCAAGCGACCCAACTACGCCTACCTTCTCGAGCTCTGCGGCGTCGGTCTGCCCTATATCGTCCACCTGGTTCGCGACCCCCGGGGTTGCGCCTATTCGTACCAGATCCCCAAGCCACATCCCGACCCTTACATCGGGCTGATGTCCACGGTACACCCGGGGGTGAGCTCGCTCCAATGGCTAGAGATCAACGCCGCGATCCAAAGGACATGGGGCGGCTCGCACGGACGTTACCTGCTGGTGCGATACGAGGATTTCATAGCAGCACCCAAAGATACTATTTGCCGGATTCTCGAATTAGTGGGAGAACGGGTTTCCCGGTTGCCTTTTCTTTCCTCGAATTCGGTGATTCTGGAGCCGCGGCACGGCGTAGCCGGCAATCCGAGCCGTTTCAGCACGGGCACGGTTCAGCTCAAGCTCGACGAGCGATGGAAGTCAAGTCTGAAGCATAGGGACAAGTTGCTGGTCACAACGATCACCCGCCCGTTGCTTCGGAGGTACGGGTACGACCAAGGGTGCAGACCGCCGACATTCCGGACCGGCTCGATCCTCTCGAAAGGGAGCACGCCGGGAGGCACGCCGCATTCCAGGAACACAGCGTGATTTCATGCCTCGACTTTGAGCGAATTCCAACACGAGTGTCGAAGAATTCAAGGGTCTCTGGATGGTCGAGAATCTTCCTGACAGCGAGTACCGCATCCATCAAGGTTATCAGCTCCTCCAAGAGAAAATCCGTTTGTCGGTCCTGGTGCGTAGTCCGCCTCGAATCCAGGCGCCGCGTTGCCGCATCAGTGTGAGTAGGTCCTGGCGCCGGTGCCACTGGCCTCTCCTGAAGGTAGCTTTTGAAGTTCTTCCTGGCCCTTCCCACTCGATAGGCGCTTCCATCGCCTCAGCCCACAGCTGAGCGCGATCACCTGCAGGCCGTTCTGCGCCCGCGTGCCCATTTGCACCAGTTGATGTCGGTGTTCGACCAGAACCCTTGCCTCCCGCTCTTCGGGAAATTCCCCTTAACCAGCATAATCAGGATGTGCGCCACATCCCGCCTGTCGTGCTGGTGTTTGCGCGTCTCCTTCGCCCGAATCTTTCCCGCACCCCCCACCCTCAGTTCGTGCCCCAGCTCGGCCAGCATCTCGGCGAACCAGCGCGTGTAACGGGTCGACTCGATCCCCACCAAAGCAGGTCCCGTCAACTCTTCGTAGAATCTTTTCGCCTCTCCGTTCTCAGGGTCCAGCCTTCGCTCCATCACCTTGCCCGTCTCCGTGTCCAGCATGGCCACCTGCTGGAAACGCGAATGAAAATCACAGCCTAAAGTCATCATGTTCGGCTCCTTCCTGGCATGTCTTGGTTTTGACTCATCCAAGATTACCGGCTCCAAGGAGCCGACGCCATTATGGAATCACAACCCCAGAGGACCGCGCTCGCGTCGGGCAACAGTAGTTTGGACTGCGGCAGAGCTCGTGTGTGATTAGATGTAGGACTTGATATCAATAACGCTAAGCCCAGGATTTCTTCCATTGAGGCCTGTTTCTGCTATTGAGCACAAGTAGAAATGGCAGATTGGAGAGAAGGTGTCCCGGTTTTCGTTGGAGGTTGAGCGACGGTTCTCTGACCCGGTTCGGATAGAATCGGGTTGGGAAAATCTCAAGAGAGGAGAACCGTCGTGGAGAAACG
>JAKAWN010000018.1 GCA_021827245.1 Acidobacteriota bacterium
AAGATTTCCACATGGGTATGACCGCCGAACTGGTGGCTGAGAAATACGGTATTTTGCGCGAGCGGCAGGATGAGTACGCGCTGGAAAGCCATCGTCGGGCCATTGCGGCCATCAAGAGCGGCAAGCTGAAAGACCAGATCATACCCGTCACCGTGCCGGTGAAAAAAGGCGAGACGCGCGAGTTTTCCGTTGACGAATCGCCGCGAGAAGATACTTCCCTTGAGAAATTAGCCAAGCTGAAGCCCGTCTTCAAGCAGGGCGGAACGGTGACGGCTGGCAACGCTCCGGGAACGAACGATGGGGCCGCGGCCACGGTGGTGACGTCGCTGGAAATCGCGCAAAAACTGGGCAGGAAGCCCCTGGCGCGGATTGCGGGGCAGGCGGTTAGCGGGGTTGAACCGCGATGGGTGATGATGGCTCCGGTGGACGCCGTGCGCATTCTGCTCGACAAAACCGGCTGGAAGCTCGAAGAAGTGGACCTTATTGAATTGAATGAAGCATTTGCCGTGCAAGCCGTGGCTGTCATTGGGGAACTGGGCCTTGATCCAAACAAGACCAACGTGAACGGCGGCGCGGTGGCCCTTGGGCATCCAATTGGCGCATCGGGCACGCGCATTCTGGTCGATCTGCTCTACGAGATGGAGCGCCGCAACGCGCATCGGGGAGTTGCCGCCCTCTGTCTGGGCGGCGGCAACGCCGTGGCGCTGGCGGTTGAGAGAGACGTCCGGTAGTCACGCTGGCTGCACAATTTGAAACGGAGGTACGTTTGAACATCAGCCTGGCAGGAGTGGTCGGAGCCGGAACCATGGGCCACGGAATCGCCCAGGTGCTGATCCGCAGCGGCTATACAGTGGTTCTCCACGACACCTCGCAGGAATTGGTGGCGCGCGGCAAGGAAAGGATTTCGCGCGGGCTCAGCCGAAACGTCGAGAGAGGTCTGCTGACCGAGCAGGAAAGGCAGCAGGCCGAAAGCCGGCTGAAAGTCACGACTGAACTTTCCGATTTCGCTTCTGCCGACGTCGTGATTGAGGCGGTGACGGAAAAGTTTGAAGTCAAGGCCGCGGTGTTCCAGGCGCTTGAAGCGATCTGCCGCCCCGAAGCTCTGTTCGCCAGTAATACCTCGTCCATCTCCATCACGCGACTGGCCGGCGTTACCAAGCGTCCGCCGCAGTTTGTGGGGCTGCACTTTTTCAACCCGGTGCCCGTGATGAAACTGGTGGAAGTTGTTCCCGGGCTTGATACGTCCGAAGAGGCCGTGACGGCGGCAGAGCAGATCGCAAAATCCGCAGGCAAGACGCCCATTCGTGCCAGGGATTTTCCAGGGTTTGTTTCAAACCGGTTGCTCATGCCCATGATCAACGAGGCCGTTTTTGCGGTTATGGAAGGCGTTGCCGATCCCGAAGGGGTGGATGGCGTGATGAAGCTGGGCATGAACCACCCGATGGGGCCGCTGGAGCTTGCAGACCTGATCGGCCTCGATGTGTGTTTAGACATCATGAAAGTGCTTTACGAGGGGTTTCGAGATTCCAAGTACAGGCCATGCCCGCTGCTTGAAAGAATGGTAGAAGCGGGCCGGCTGGGACGCAAATCAGGAAGGGGATTCTACGATTACGCCGAGGCGTAGCCTAGATCAGAGCCAGCACAGATCGCACGACAAAAACACACCAAGAACAGCCAGCCGCCGCATATGAACGTTCGCGGATACCTGCAGGACAAAGGGAGGATTCCGGCATGCCAGAAGAACGAATAGACCGAACAAAGGCCATTGACCTGGCCCTAACGCAAATCGAAAAACAGTTCGGGAAGGGCTCCATCATGCGCCTGGGTTCAAAACAGGCTCTGGTCCCTGTGGACGTGATTCCTACGGGTGCGCTTTCGCTGGACGCGGCGCTGGGCGTGGGCGGAGTTCCCCGTGGGCGCGTGGTGGAAGTCTACGGCCCCGAAGCCAGCGGCAAGACCACGATTGCGCTGCATCTGGTGGCGGAGGCGCAGAAGCGCGGCGGGATGGCGGCTTTTGTGGACGCTGAGCACGCGCTGGACGCGAAATATGCCAGCCGGTTGGGTGTGGATGTCGACAACCTGCTGGTTTCCCAGCCCGATTACGGCGAGCAGGCGCTGGAAATTGCCGAAGCCCTGGTGCGCTCAAACGCCATCGACATTATCGTGATTGATTCTGTTGCTGCGCTGGTACCACGGGCGGAGCTTGAAGGCGATATGGGTGATTCCATGCCCGGACTGCAGGCCCGGCTGATGTCTCAGGCGCTCCGCAAGCTGACCGCATTGGTCTCAAAATCAAAGACTTGCCTCGTTTTCATCAACCAGATTCGGGAAAAGATCGGCGTGATGTTTGGCAATCCTGAAACGACAACGGGCGGGCGGGCATTGAAGTTTTATTCCTCCGTGCGGTTGGACGTTCGCCGGATCGCCTCCATCAAGGACGCCGAGCATGTGATCGGCAACCGAACACGCGTGAAAGTGGTGAAGAACAAGCTGGCGCCTCCGTTCCGGGACGCCGAATTCGACATTCTGTATGGTGAGGGCATTTCCAAAGAAGGCGACCTGATCGACCTGGGCGTCGGTTTGAGCTTGATTGAGAAGAGCGGTTCGTGGTATTCCTTCGCTGGAGAGAGAATTGGACAGGGGAGGGAAAACACCCGCCAGTTCCTGCTTCAGAATCCTGATATTTACAGGAAGATTGAAGCAGAGCTCCGCAAGAGTCTGAATTTGCCATTACAAAAAGAGGAGGCTGAACCGGCGGCAACCACTGCGGTGCGAAGTAATAAGAAGTAAGCCCACCAACACGAAACTGGAACTCCAGGCGTACCAAGGGCTGCCGAGCGATTCAGTATAGGGTCTTTCAGTACCACCAAGGAGACGATAGCAAGGCATGCTGGATGAAATCTGAGGAGAGCTAACCTGCGTTGATGAAGAGATTCGCTGTTGTGGCTGTTGCTCTGATAGGGTTGTTAGGTATTGACATTCTTCCAGGGGGAATCCTTCTGCGGGGACTGGCAGCCCCGCTTCCTCCCGTCACCCATCGGACCAAAATTCGCAGGCGGGTTCGCCACACAAGGCGGCGGTATGTTCGCCGGTACTGGAGCCCATGGCGCGTCAGTTCATACGACGACAATCCCGGCGCCGGTGACAATGCCGAAGGCGAAAATATGGCCGTGCGCCAAGCCGCACTCCAGGCGCTGGGCCGCTTGAACGGAAGCATTGTTGTGGTCGATCCGAACGATGGGCGGATTCTCACCGTCGTCAATCAAAAATTGGCGTTCAGCGGCGCCTTCCGGCCCTGCTCCACCTTTAAGCCCGTCGTGGCCCTGGCGGCCTTGAATCAAGGGATTATCACCCCGACCACAAAGATTTATGTGGGCCGTCACTGGTCGTTGGATTTGACTGATGCGCTGGCGCACTCGAACAACGAATTCTTCTATAAGGTCGGCCAGATGGTTGGTTTTAGGGTGCTGTCGCGTTACGCGCGCGAATTCGGTCTGGGGCACAAAGCAGGCTGGGATATTCCCGGCGAATTGCCCGGAGAATTTCCAACGGCTCCGCCAGCAGACGGCGGTGTCGGTGACCTGGCCTATCTTGGCAAAGGTATGGAAGTAACACCCTTGCAGTGGGCTGCCGTGGCTTCAGCTATTGCCAATGGCGGAACACTTTACTACCTCCAATACCCGCGCACCAAGGAACAACTTGCGCACTTCGAGCCCAGGGTCCGGCGCCAGTTGACTAATCTTAAGGCACAGATCCCCAAGATCAGAGCGGGCATGGCGGCTGCGGTAACGTACGGGACGGCTCGCCTGGCCAATGACAACGCCGTGCAGATATTGGGGAAAACGGGCACGTGCAGCGAAGATGGGGCGCGGCTGGGATGGTTCCTTTCTTATTCCGACGCGCGGCCGCAATACGTTGTGGTGGTCCTGTTGCGGGGTGGGCGGCAGATGTACGGTCCGCACGCCGCTGAAATCGCCGGCCGGCTTTATAAAGACTTGCACCAGGCGAGCCCGAACGAGATCCAGGCAAGCAAGTCCGCCCTGGGCGAATAAGCCGTACTGTAACGGGAACCATCGCATTTTGGCCCGCGCAGGGTAAGAAAGAATTCTTTCCTCGCGCCTCGAGTCTCTTAAAGCCGCCAGGGGCAATCTTCGCAGAGGCTTTACGCGTTCTTCTGGCCCGTGATGTTGCCTGCGTGCAGTCCGCATTCTTTCTTGGCCTGATCCTCCCACCACCAGCGTCCTTCGCGCTCATGCTGGCCGGGAAGCACCGGCCGGGTGCAAGGCTCGCACCCGATGGAAACGAAGCCGCGCTCGTGCAGCGGGTTGAAGGGAACATTGTTTTCCCGGATGTAACTCCAAACCTGCTGGGAACTCCAGTTGGCAAGAGGATTGAATTTAATCAGCTCACGGCCTGGCCAGGAAAAGACGGGGTCGACCTCAACCACGGCCACCTGCGCGCGAGTGGAAGGGCTTTGATCGCGTCTCTGGCCAGTCATCCAGGCGTCGAAAGTCGCTAGCGCCCTCTTGAGCGGTTCGACCTTGCGGATTCCACAGCACTCCTTGTGGCCATCTTCGTAAAACGAGAACAGTCCTTTCGCCTTGACCAGCCTTTCCACCGCGTCAGGCTTGGGGAAGAAGATTTCTACGGGAATGCCGTAGTGCTCGCGGATCTTATCAATGAACTGGTAAGTTTCAGAATGAAGCCTGCCAGTATCGAGCGAGAAAACTGTGAAGTCGCCTCCGATTTTCGCCGCCATATCGATCAGGACAACATCTTCCGCCCCACTAAAGCTGATCCCAATTCCGCCCGCAAAGTTCTCGAGTGCAAACTGAATGATTTCGCTCGGCTGCCGATCGGCAAGAGATCTTGCAATTTCAGGAATATCCAGTGTTTCGAGTTCCATAGTTTCCTTTCATCCGTTCCGGAATGAGATATCTGGAAAGCCTCGCCCCACGCCCCGTCTAGCCGGCGAGTAAACGCGCCCCCAGCGAAAAATAGAGAATGCTGAACAGCCAGGTGATGCAACGCTCGGGAATCCGGCGCGTCAGCCGGCTCCCGATGATGACTCCCGGCACCTCGCCCGCAACCAGCAGAAGGAAAAGACTGGAGTTGAAATTTCCCATCTCCCAGTGCGGCGACCCGGCCAGCGCCGTGGTCACCAAACCAAACAGAATGTCAGTCCCCACCAAGCTTCCCAGTGGCAGGGGAACCAGAACCAGCAGCGAAATCATCAACAGGCTCCCGCTGCCGACCGAGGTCATTGAGACCAGGAAGCCGACAATTCCTCCCACGGCGGCCAGCTTGAAGCCGCCGTTTGAGAAACTTAGGTTTGAGTTTCCGGCAGAGCCCAGATCCTTCTTCCCTCGCAGGAACGGCAGGAAGAGCGAGACGCCGAAAAGGGTCAGACCCAGCAGAACCTTCAACGCGTGGTCCAGCGCGGCTACGGACATCCAGCCCTTCAAAAAGTGGATAGAAAGGATGCCCGCCACAGAGCCGGGAACGCTCCCGGCCAGAAAATATCCGGCCAGGTTCCATTGCACCTGCCCCAGCTTGCGGTGTTCAAAGACCCCCGCCAACTTGCTGACGGCTCCGCTCATCAGGTCAGTGCCAATCACCGTCAGAGCATGGAAAGGCGTCACCAACAACAGGAGCGGCGTCAGAATGACGCCCGCGCCGGTTCCAGTGAGTCCCACCAGGATGCCGGTGATGAAGGCGAAAAGACTTACGAGCATCAGGCCCCCTGCCCGATTTGGAGCTGCCCAAACGCGTGGTGCAGTACGGCAGCAACTTCAGGGCGCGTGAACTCCATCGGCAAGTGCCCGCCCTCGCGCAGCACGGTCCTAACCTGCGTGCCGCTCAGCATCACGCGAGACTCTTTGTCATGCCCGCAGGTCTTTTGTGACGCCATGCCGGCGCACTCGCGGCAGTAGAAAGCATGTTCAAAGAACAGCGGCGCGATTCCCAGTTCCCCGGCGCCGAATTCGCTGAAAATTTTCTGGGCGTCGTAAGGGCCGTAGTAGTTGCCCACGCCAGCGTGGTCGCGCCCCACAATGAAATGAGTGCAGCCGAAATTCTTCCGGATCAGAGCATGGAAGATGCCCTCGCGCGGGCCGGCGTACCGCATCGAGGCGGGATTCAGAGCCAGCAGCGCCCGGTCCGGCGGGAAATAGTTCTCCAGCAGCACCTCGTAGCAGCGCAGGCGGACTTCGAGGCTGATGTCGTCAGACTTGGTCTCGCCGCCAATCGGGTGCAAAAGCAAGCCATCTACGATTTCAAGCGCCGCCTTCTGGATGTATTCGTGGGCGCGGTGAACGGGATTACGCGTCTGGAAGCCGACCACGGTGTTCCACCCGCGCTCGGCAAAAATCCTGCGGGTGTCCACGGGATCCAGCCGGTATTTTGAAAACTCCTCGGCGTTCGGTCGCCGGAAGACTTCCACCGGCCCGCCCACAAGCCAGTTGCCCCGCGAAGCCACGTAGTGCGCTCCCGGGTGGTCGTGATTGGCGGTGAGAAAGACGGCCAGCGATTCCGCTTCTCGGTCGTAAGGAAATACATCGCGGATCTCCAAAACCGCCAGACGCGTGCCATTCGAGTCCGCCAGGGCCGCTCGCGGAGTTTTCCTCAGGACTCTGGCCGTTTCCTCGCTCACCGCCAGCGTGACGGGTAGAGTCCAGGGAAGGCCGTTGGCCAAGCGCTTGTCCTCGATCACGCGGGCATAGTCTTCATGCCCCATAAAGCCTTCGAGCGGGCTGAAGGCGCCTATGGCCAGCATCTCCAGGTCAGAAACTTCGAAAGCGTTCAATTGAATCACGGGCAGCTCGCGGGCTTCCGCTTCCAGCGCCGTGGTTTTTTCTCCGCTTGCTAAACGATTGACGAGCCGCCCTCCATGAGGTTCGATCATTTCCACTTTCACTCCTCAGAATCAGATCTAGGCTCAGCGCTCC
This sequence comes from Acidobacteriota bacterium, assembly GCA_021827245.1. The sequence goes on from JAKAWN010000018.1 coordinate 6,948, forward strand.
CCTTGCCAGGTCACGGACCGCCCAAAAACAAAAACGCCCGCCGACGTTTTGAATCCGTCAGCGGGCGTCCGTATAAGAAGTACTACTTGCAGTTCGAATTACAAGTCGTTAATCTCCAGCCACACGGCGCCCTCTAACGGAACCCGTACAGCAACACATCTGCTGGGCACCTGTGGTGTTAACCGGCTTGTGCATCGAGACTGACATTATGAAACGGCATGATATTATCAACGCTGCCTGCCTGTGTCAACAGCTTTTCGCCAGCCCTAGAAGATGCGGCCAAATTGGAAGGTCAGATAGTCCTCAAAGATTGAGCGCCCGGGAAGCGCCACGCCAAGGGGTCGCAGGGCTCAACGACTCGCGAACCAACCAGCCGCTCTTCGCGCCGCGCGCCTTCCCGCCACCGTCCCTCTTCGGCCAAGCAGGTTGGTGAAAAATCCAGAATCTGAGCCGCAGCAGCGACTTTAGGTCGCCTTTTCAATCGGTGTCTGGCAGCATTAAGCCGCTACACGTTTTTTCATTTCGATCAACTGAACCAGGGGAAGCAGGCAACTTTACAGGCAGGAAATAGGCTAGGCAGCCTCCAGTTCGTTTTTCGGTTCGTTTTCGGTTCGTTTGGCCGTTTTTTCGGTTCGTTTTTCAGGCCGATCATTTGTTTTCAATCACTTCTCCGGTTCGTTTTTGAAAAACAATACTTTTTGTCTCACATTTTTAATGCCAAACCAGCCGACATCGTATTTTCAACAACTTAAAATCTAAATAACAGTCTGAACGGACTGTGTATTTCCTGACCAGCGGTCGAAGCCAGCCGGCCTGCCAAACGAGAAATAGACTAGCACAGTAGCCTGCCGTTGTCAAGGAAATTCGCGCGCGAGCGAATTCCCGCGGAATATTCCTGCGCGACCGGCGTTGGGTGGCAGGGGCACCCCTTGTGGGTGCCTGAGGGCGGGCACGAGGCCCGTCCCTACGAAATATAGGGTGCACGGGGCTAGCGCAGATCGCTGGCGTTTGCGATCTGCGACCTCGCGAAGCGAGAGGGTCTGCAGAAGTCCCGCCTTGAGCCGGCAGAAATTTCCTTCAGGAAACGCAGCCCCCAAAATCGGGCTGCGCCAGCCCCGTTGCCTGCATTGGCAACGCCGTCGTATACTTGCACCTTCATGGTAGCCCTGCTTTAGCAGGTTGCTGAAGAACCCAGTGCCTGAGCCGTAGCGGCGACCTTAGGTCGCCATGACTTCAGCCTTTTCGATCGGCATATGGCGGCATAAAGCCGCCGCTACACGTTTTTCAGCAACCTAATTAAGAGCGAAATAGTGGCCAGATGATGCGATTGCGAGGGGAGGACGAGATCTTATGAAACGTATAGATATGGTATTCCTTGTTTTCATGATGGTTGTGGTCACACCTGTCTGGGGCCAAACTGCTCAGCAGCCATCTGCGCCGGCGCAGACCCACCCAGCCGAAGAAGCGCAGCCGCATCATGTGCGGCGCCGGCAAATCATCATCTCGCCCGAGGTACACCCGGATCGCAGCGTCACCTTCCGTTTTCGCGACCCCAACGCCAAGGAAGTCCAGCTTGAGCTGGAAGGCTCGGAACGCGTACCCATGGAGAAAGGACCGAATGAAGTGTGGACCGTCACCACCAAGCCATTGGCGCCGGAATATTACGGTTACTCCTTCATTGCCGATGGCGTGAGTCTGGTTGATCCCTCGAACTCGCTCCTCAAGCCCAATCTGCTGGACGTCACCAGCATGGTGCTGGTTCCCGGTTCGCCGCCGCCGCCGTGGCAAGTCACTGACGTGCCGCACGGAGTGATTCACCATTATTTCTACCACTCGAATGTGGTGGGCGATAACCGAGATTTCTACGTCTACACGCCGCCCGGATATAATCCCAGATCAAGGAAGCGCTATCCTGTCCTTTACCTTCTACATGGCTACAGTGACGACGCAAGCGCCTGGACCGCCGTGGGCCGGGCCAACTTTATTCTTGATAACCTGATTTCCGAAGGAAAAGCCAAGCCCATGATTGTCGTCATGCCGCTCGGCTATGGCGCGCCCCAAATTGTCTCGCGCACCGGACCGGGCTTCCGCAGCCAGGACCTTCGCCGGGAAAACGTTACCAAGTTCGGCGAGGCGCTGCTTACGGAAGTAATGCCGGCGGTCGAAAAGGACTTCCGCGTAAAGACCGGCCGCAATGACACGGCGATCGCCGGGCTTTCCATGGGCGGAGGAGAATCCCTGCAGGTGGGATTGAACCACCTCGACCGCTTTGCCTGGGTTGGCTCATTCAGCGGCGCCACGGGCTCCGATTATGCGAAGGATTATCCAAACCTCAGTTCGAAGGATAATTCCAGGCTGCGGCTGCTTTGGATTGCCTGCGGCAAAGAAGACCCTCTCGTGGGCGAGATGAACCGCAAATTTGAAACCTGGCTCATCTCTCAGAAAATCCAATTCACGGAAATCTGGACTCCCGGGGTGCACAGTTGGATGGTGTGGCGGGACAATCTTGTCCACTTTGCACCGCTGCTTTTCCAGCGCTAGCAGGTCAGTGAAAAACCCATTGCCTGAGCCGTAGCGGCGACTTTACGTCGCCATAAATTCAGCCTTTTCAAACGGTGTGTGGCGGGATAAAGCCGCCGCTACATGTTTTTCAGCAACCTGCTAGACTCCACAGCATGCACCGACCAGCAACCTTCTGATTTTGCTCGCCGTTCAGCCTCGTCGTCCACTGCCTTTGCGTGGCAATGGCCGGCCGTCCCGCGCTCTAGTGTTTTCCACACCATACTTGCCTTTCCGGTGTATGGAGTTTTATCCCCCTTCTGTAATCAAAACGTCATATTGCGTTAATACTTCCTTAACGTGATCCACATATCATCGCAATTCGGGTGGGACAAAGGGGCGTCGTCCCGATTCCGATCAAATGGGCCTAACAAACTACATTTTTATTTGCCCGTAACACCCCCACGGACACTGTGGTTACGGGCTGAAGTCTCCTGAGCGTCGGGTTGGCAAATACGGACCCAGCTCCTTTGGTTTTTATCCCAACCTTCGAGCCGGAACGTTGTTGCCGTGTAAGGCGAGGTGGAATCAGCCGCGGGATTTACTCTGCCTATCTTTTAAGTCAATTTGAGGAGGATTCTTGTGCATATAAAGAAACTGATCGGTCTATGCGCGATCGTGATAGCCAGTGCGCTGGTCGCCTGGGGCCAATCAACTTCCAGCGTTCATGGACAGGTGTTGGACCAGTCCGGCGCCGTAATTCCCGGCGCCACAGTTACCATAACCGACACGACGACCGGGACCACCACGGGTACAACAACCGATGCCCAGGGAACATTTAAGGTGGGCAGCCTGGCCGCCGGACGCTACGTGGTGACAGTGAAAGAATTGCACTTCCAAACTTTCCGCCAACAAGTTGCTCTGCAGGGCGGGCAGGAGGCCACCGTCCCGGTCAAAATGATGATCCATGCCGCTGCTGAGTCGGTGAATGTCAGGGCCAGTGCGGTACCGGGTGCTACTCTCCAGCCCTCGCAGGAGCAGATCCTCAAGTCCAACCAGACCATCCGGGTGCTGAGCCGGAGAGATATGGACGCGGTCGGACCGCTGGCCGGCGCTCCGGCAATCGTCTCCATGGCACCCGGCGCCAACGTGATCAGCTACGGCGGCACCGGACAACAAAAGGCAACCATCGCAATCAATGGGATCAACCAGGGCTGGGGCGGCTATGGCGGTTACACCTACCCCGGTTCGCTCGGCGTTACGCTTGATGGCATTCCGATCGTAGACGCGGGCAGCGGGTTGTGGCCCTCTGCTTCGCTTCCGCAGAGCAACATGTTCCAAAACACGAGCGTCACTTACGGGCCGGGCGATCCCGTAGACCGCTATTACACCAGCGTAGGGGGCTCCATCGAGTTTACGCCTGTGCAGCCCGCCTCGAAGGCGCACATCGACGGCACCCTGAGCTTTGGCAGTTACAGCCAGAAGAACCTTGAACTCAACATGCTGACCGGCCTCTATCACGGCTGGTCCACGGTGGTTTCCGGCGGCATCGGGAAAGGCGACAGCTTCCGCACGGCCCAGGACGGATTCGCCAATCCCGGCAAGGACGGAGCAATCTACGCCAAGACGACAAAATCCTTCCAGACGGGCATCTTCTCTGTCGGCGGGTATTTCGCCAGGGCCGGCGCTTACCGCGCGCAGATCATTCCGACCACGGCGGTGCCGGGCCTTACGGTTCTCGGGCTCGGTGTGCCGAACGCCCCGGTTTATAGCCAGCAGACGTCGGGCTTCTACAGCACCTTGCCCTTCGACAGCTACGATAAGTACGACGTCAACGAATTGGGCATGCTCTACGCGAAGGAAACGTTTCTGCTGAGCAACACTACCGGCGTGCAGAACGATACCTGGTACACGCATGAATTCCGCTTGCACGAGCGGACGAATGACGTCTATGTTCCGTCCGATGCACAGGCTCAGGAATGGAATGATCCGCACCACAATACGATCGGCGACAGGCTGGTGGTGAGCGAAAACCTTCCCTTCAACAAAGTTTCGGAGGGCGGCTATTTCGTCCACGATATCTACAATAGCCGCAACAACTTCTTCAATCCCGTCGATGGGGGCAGCGGCCCACAGCAGATTGTGAATGTCGGGGGCAAGATCCGCTCCTCCTACTTCATCCAGGACAATTTCGCGGCCTTCATTCAGGATGACTTTCACCCCGTCCCCTGGCTGCACATCACCCCCGGCGTGCGGTTTGACCGCTATGCAACCAACTATTATTCCGGCACGCTCCAGGACTTTACCTTTGCTCCTGGGGTAATCCTCAGCACCCATTGCCCTGAAGACCCGAATTTCGTCTCGGTGACCGGCAACACGACCGACCAGGCGGCTTCGTGCGGCAACCACCAGGCCCGCACGGCCGTCGAGCCTTCGATCAACGCTGCGGTCGAGCCTCTGCCCTGGCTGACGCTCTACGGCGGCTATGTGAAAACATACCGTTCGCCCTCGCTCGGCGGCGGTGGCGGCATCTTCCAGAGCAAGGACGCCAACAAATACTACATTCTTGCCAGTGGTAGTTACTACCAGGCGGGCTTCAAGGTCCATAAGGCTCAGATCGGACATATGAGGGACGTGCTGTTTGGCGCCGCTTACTATCACCTGACTTACTCGAACGAACAATTGTCCGTTGAACTCGGGAACGGCAACGTGATCAACACCAGCGGCAGCTCGAACTATAACGGCGTCAACGCCTACTTTGACATCAACCCCCTCGCGAACATGCACCTGTTCACCAACCTGAATGGCGAAGGTGCAAGTTACTCGCAGTTCGTGAGCGGGGGCGTCGAGTTTGCCGGCTTGCCGGTGCCTTATGTGCCTGCGGAAACCTGGAATACCGGTGCTTACTACACCGTTGCGCCTCATGAGCGCACGCTCATCGAGCCTCGATTCTGGTTCCAATTCACAGGCCCGCAACACATCTTCGACAATTGCGGCCTGGTCAATGGGGCCTGCACCACGGCTGTACCGAGCAAGCAGAACATGCCCTCTTACGAAACGGCCAACCTGTCGTTCGATATTCCTGTTGTGAAGCACATCAGCCTAAACCTGAACATGCTCAATCTGCTTAACCAGCACTACAACATCTACGAGTACATCTCCTCCGGCGGCTACTATGGCACTTCAACCGCCGGCTACACGTTCGCTTATCCTGGTGAGCCCTTCACCGTCTTCGGCAGTGTCCGCTTCGCCTTCTGACCGGCTCGGACGGAAAACAACCCATCGACACGAACGCCGCGGGATCGCAACGATACCGCGGCGTTTCTGCATTAATAACCCGAATGATCAGCACCAGGTCTGCAGCGCTGCACTGTGCCGGGCATAAAGCCTGGTGCCACGTGCCGCCTTCAAAGGCAAGGCGCTCCCACCAGCGTGTTCAATTCAGACAGCGATGTGATGCGGGGGCATGCGGCGTCCGGGTAGGCGCCAACGCGGTCCAAAAGAATTCCACGAAGGCCCGCCAACTGCGCGCCGCCAATATCCGTCGCGTAAGTGTCGCCAACGTAAAGCGCCTCCTGCGGCTTCATTCCGGCGCGTTCCAGAGCGATCTCAAAAATCTCGGGATGGGGCTTCTCGACGCCCACAATCGAGGAGTCAATCACAAATTCCAGATAGTCACGCAGCCCTGCCCGCCGGAGCTCGCCTTCGACACTACCGTCGGAATTCGAAATGACAGCGAGAAAGAATCCTGCCGACTTCAGGTTGGCGAGAACCGGGATGGTCTCCGGCAGAACCTTCGACCAGGTGTGAATGTCCCGAAATCTTTCCATTACTACCTCAATCGCAACCGGGCGCGTCTTCTCCGGCGCGTCAATCTGTTCCGCGAGTGCGTTGAGGTATTTTTCCCAATAGACACCGTTGCTTGCCCGCGGAATGCGCCCCTCTCGAATTTGCGGCCAGAGCACTTCGTCCAGTTTCTTCTTCCCCGCACGCTCCGCCTGGTGAAACTGCTCGGCACTGGCACGGAATCCAGCCTTTTCGAGGTCCTGGATCAGCACATCAAGCTGTGGAAAAAGCAGGGTGTTTCCTGCATCAAGGAAAATTGCACGCAGCGAGGTGGTCATTCAGGTTATGTTCCTTTTGCAGGCCAGTGTCACGCGAGTCCTGAAGCTACGCCCGCCAAGGCCAGGTGAATTTGCGCCAGAAGAAGTTTTTTATCATCCTCCGGCAGGAAAGCGGCTCGCACGGCATTCCCGCAGAGTGCGGCCACCTGCTCATCCGAGAGCGAAAATTCGCTGGCAGTTCTTACGAGCTCATGCTCGATGGAAGTTCCAAACAAGGCCGGATCATCCGAGTTGATCGTCATGATTACGCCGGCTTCCCAAAAAGTTGGTAGTGGATATTCGCGAAACTCCCGAATCAATCCCATAGCGACGTTGCTTCCGGGGCAGGCCTCCAGCGGAATTTCATGATCGCGAAGCAGAGCGCACACGCCGGGGTCGCGCGCCGCGCTCAAGCCATGACCAATGCGCTCCACTTGTAACATCTCAACCGCCTGGCGCACACTTTCGGCCCCTACGGTTTCTCCGGCATGAGCAAGGGTGTGGAGGCCGCAGTCACGGGCCTCACGATAAACATCGGCAAAGAGGCTTGATGGCCCGCGCTCCTCGTCGCCTCCCAACCCGAACGCTACGACACCCGCCGAACTGTACCGGCTTGCCCACTTCAATACCTCGCGGGCATGGTCCGGGCCAAAATGACGAATGGCGTCGAAAATCCAATTGACGTGCATGCCCAGGCGCGCTTCCGCCTCGAGCGCGGCGGCCCGAACGGCTTGAAACACGAGGTCTAGCGGCTGCTTCTTCCAAAGAACTACGCCTGCGGAAAGCGTGATCTCCGCATACTTCACGTTCTGGGCCGCCAGCCACTCCATCAACCGGACGGTTGCCAGCGCGTAATCTTCCGGAGTTTCAAGCATCAGAGCCGCAAACTTGAACGCCTCAGCAAATTCCGTGAACGTCGAATATCGAAATCCGCGCTGCTGGCGCTCAAGAATCCATTGCTCGACTTCGCTTTCTTTGCGGCCTTTACCATGCGAGAGGTCGCGCAGCGTGTTGGGCTGGAGACTTCCCTCGAGGTGAAGATGGAGTTCCACCTTGGGGAGTCTCGCAATAAGTTTCTCAGAGAGCGGCATCGTGAGAATCCTTGAAGGTCAGCCTGATTGTTTCCTTAGATGCCCCGTCCCACACGGAAAGGTGCAACGGGTGTGTTTATTGCCGCGGCAATTCAGGACGACCGGCGTTAAGCCACGCACTGTACCAGTAAGAACCGATATCATGCGCAGCCTCGCTAATCTCCTTCATTACCGTCGACCCCACGCTTGAATAGAACCGGTCAAAATAATCGTCGGTATAGCCCGGCTGGGCGCCAAGGGCCTGAACGTCGGCCAGGATAATCTGGTCAACCCAGGTATGCGATTCCAGAATCATCTGGAAGGCGTACTCGGTGGGATCGTTCACTTTCGAGGCACTGTCAGGACGGAACATGAAAAAGTGGGAATAGCGCTCGACAAGGTCAGTCCCAAAGCGCGTCTCGAGTCCGTCCTGGCCTGTAAGCTGCCCGTTATAATTCTGCGTTGTATGCAGGGGGTCATGAGCGTCCGCGACGTAAAATGCGAGCGCCGCCCCATCCAGCTTGACCTCTTGCCAGTCACGTCTCCTGAAAGCATTGGTCAGCTTCAGGCTGTATTCTCCAATTTGCCAGGGGAGCACCCCGTTGCGAGTGATGTGCTTCAACCCGTATTTACTGACGGCAGCCTTGTAAGAGTGCGGAAGATCGCGATAGGGAAACATGCCGTACTTGTTGAGAAAAATGTAGTGCCGCATCCGCTCGTAACGATCCTTTTTCATCCATTTGTCAGGGTCGTTGGCATGGTCAAGAATAAAGGTGCGGTTCGACTGGAAGTAGTTGCGCAAATTCTGTGGCAGGGTGCCGATCGCCCAGTCGTCGGCCAGTCGATGGGCCTGAGGACCCCACGCGTAGGCAGAGGGGGGTGCTGGGACCGCGACAACGGCGAGCCCAACAAGCATCGAGAGAACCCAAACACAGTCCTTTTGACGGAAAGGAATGAATCCCGAGGATGCGTGTTCGGTGTTCGTCCAGCTTGGGCTTCGCGACATCGGTGGCACAACCATCACCATTTTACAGCATGCGCGGCTTTTTTCGCCTTTCTCAGTGTTCGCCAAGATCTGCCTGCATCACCTGGTCTCGCCCGGAGTTTTCTGAATTTTCCCGGGCGAACTCGCTATGATGGCGGCTGTAAGCGAAATAGATCGTTAGCCCAATGACAAGCCAAATCGCGAATCTCAGCCAGGTTTCCACCGGCAGGCTTGCCATCAGGATAAGGCAACAAAGTACCGAAGCAATCGGGATCAGCGGAACCCAAGGAACACGAAAAGCGCGGCGGCGCTCCGGTTGTGTCCGGCGCAGGATTAGGACTCCAAGCGAAACCAACAAGAAAGCAAATAGCGTTCCGATATTCGAAAGGTCGGCGAGTGTCCCGATGTTGAAAATCCCCGCCGGGATGGCGACAAAGAATCCCGCCGTCCACGTGCTGATGTGCGGGGTGCGGAACTTCTTGTGGACCTTTGAAAACGCTCGCGGAAGCAGGCCATCGCGTGACATGGCAAACCACACGCGTGCCTGGCCCAGTTGGAAGACCAGCAACGAACTCAGCATGCCCGTTAAAGCGCCGATCGTCACCCAGCGTTCCACCCGGTGCAAACCGATCGCCGCCAGCGCGTTGGCTACGGGAGCGGCGTTGCGCAGCGACTGCCAGTTCTGAATTCCCGTCAGCACAATCGCAACCGAGCAGTAAAGAATCGTGCAGACGATCAGGGAAGCGATGATGCCAAAAGGAACGTCCTTCTGCGGATTCCGGCACTCCTCGGCGGCCGTGGAGACCGAATCAAATCCGATGTAAGTAAAAAAGACGATAGCTCCGCCGGTCAGCACACCCTGAAATCCGTTGGGCATAAACGGCGTCCAGTTAGAAGGATGGATGTGGCCGGAAGCCCAGCCTATGAAGATCAGAATGGCGAGGATCTTCACCGCGACCATGAAATTGTTGGCGCCGGCGCTTTCCCGAATTCCCACCACTAGAATCACGGTGAGGATCATCACCACCACAAAGCCCGGCAGGTTGAAATAAGCTCCTGAGAAGTGGAGCGAAGAATTAAGCATGGGCTCGGAGAGCTTGGGTGGCAATTTGAGTCCGAAGTTCTGGAGCAGGCTGTCAAAGTAGGCGGAATAGCCGACAGCCACGGCCATGTTGCTCACCGCGTATTCCAGAATCAGGTCCCAGCCGATGATCCACGCTACAAGTTCGCCCAGCGTGGCGTAAGTGTAGGTGTAGGCGCTCCCTGCGATTGGAATCATAGAGGCCAGCTCTGCATAGCACAGCCCCGCCAGCCCACAGACAATTGCCACGAGGAAGAATGAAAGTGCGATCGCCGGACCGGCACCCGGCCGCCCAGCCGTCCCGATGGCGTGGCTGCCATGCAGAACGACGCCCAGCAACGGTGCCGCCATCAATGAGTGATAATTCAGCTTCTGACCTGCCGCCGCGGTACCCGTCAGCACGAAGATGCCAGCGCCGATGATGGCCCCAATGCCCAGGGCCGTCAGCGACCACGGACCGAGGGTTTTGCGAAGCCGGTGCTCGGGCTCTTCGGCATCTGACAGCAGCTTGTCAATGCTCTTGGTACGAAAAAATTGTGAGGCCAAGCCACTCCTTTGGATAGGCAATCAGCAGAGTTGGAGCGGCGAGCTTCGCCCGCCGTCCGTAGCAAGACTGAAACCGCTGACGATCACCGGGCACCGTTTTGGCAGCGACCGTGTTGTCCGCCAAACGCTTCGCGGCGCCACCCTAGACTGTCCTTCTACCGCCGGCCTGCCAGCCCAGGACCCTTCTTCTTGACCTTCGGCTTGAGAGAACCCCGTGGCTCCGTCTGTTTGGCTTCGGGTGGCTGCTTCTTGCGCGCCTCTCGCTTCAACTTTTTCCGTTCAACTTTGTCTTTGACGTTCTTGGTGTTCACCTGTCTTCTCCTGCTTGTGCTTTGTAATCGTCCGATGACCGCTGCCTGTCCTGACTTTCTATCGCTCGCCGCTTTTCATTGCCGACAGAAGCTTCTGAGAGCCGTGCCATCCCACGATTTCGCGGACGATGATCCCCTTGCCATTGATGATGAGGACTGTGGGAATAAAGTATATGACAAATCTTTCAAACAGTGCTCGCTTTGGGTCCATCAGTACCATAAAGCCATAGTGGTGATCGTTCATGAACTTCTTGATTGTAACTTCATTCTCGTCATCCACCGCCAGAACAACCACGTCTTTATCCTTGTTCTGTTCGTAGATATTCTCAATTGTGGGCAATTCTGCCTTGCAGGGCAGGCACCAGGTCGCCCAAAAGCTCAATAGCACGGTCTTGCCCCGAAAATCGCTGAGACTGACTCGTTTCCCGGCGACGTCCCGCAAAGTAAAATCTCCCGCTGAGGTGCCTACAACACTTTCCTTGACACCTGCCAGGGCAGAAGGAACAGGCAGCAAGAAAGACACCACGCTTGCCATCGCAATCAATGTGCCAGCAAGGCATGCAAAGTTTCGTTTTGCCATGGCTGCTCTTCCAGGTTTTTCGGGGGGCCTGCCGCGCTTCATCCACCCACTTCGCTCGTCTGATGCCGAACGTTCTTCACACCTTTTCGAGAGAGGCATAGCGTTCCACCAGTTTTTTTTGACCGTAGCCGGGAAAGCTGACGGTCAGCCTGGTATCGTCGCCTTCTCCTTCACAAGCCAGAACAATCCCGATGCCGTATTTTGGATGTCGGACCTTTGACCCCTGCCGCCAGCGAGGAGAGGCCGCAGGCCGGGAGCGCGGTATCGCCGGTTCCGAACTCGAAAAATCACGCTTGCCTCCACGTTCGGAAATGAACCTTTCCACTCCAGCGGCGGAATTGACGGCGTTCCCCCAAGTCGTGCGCGTTTTTGGCGCAAACATCGCAACATTGAGCGGCTCCAAAAGCTGAAATGGAATCTCGCTCAAGAAACGTGAAGGCTTCGTTCCCTCCGACGACTGCCGGCCGTAGGTCCGCCGCTCGCGAACCCAGGTGAGAACCAGCCGATCCTTGGCGCGCGTCATGCCAACATAACACAGCCTTCGTTCTTCTTCGAGTGCGGCATTGTCGTCAGCCGATAGTTTGTGCGGAAAGAGCCCTTCTTCCATCCCTACCAGGAAAACCACAGAGAATTCCAGCCCCTTGGCACTGTGGAGCGTCATCAGCGTCACGCGGGCGCGCTCGTCGTAATTGTCAGCATCTGAAACCAACGCAGCGTGGTCGAGGAATTCCGCAAGCCGTTCCCCTCTCTCCTCAGCTTCCGCAGCCGCGTTCACCAGTTCGCGCAGATTTTCTATGCGGCCCTCGGCTGCCGGTGTCTTCTCTGCGTCCAGGATTTCCACGTATTGGGTCTGTTCGAGAATGGCGCGAAAGAATTCGCTGAGAGAAAGCCGGTCGCGGCCGGCAACAAGCCCGATGATTAGCGCGTGGAAGCTCTCGAGAGCTTTCAATGCCCGGTTTGAAATCATCTCGCTGCCGGCGGCAAGCGCCTGTTCCAGCGCCTGCCAGAGCGGCAGTTCTTTCTGCGTGGCATGTGCCTGCAATTGATCGACCGTGGTTTGCCCAATTCCCCGCGGCGGTGTATTGATAATGCGCAATATCGCGGAAGAATCGTAAAGATTGCTCGCCAAGCGCGCGTACGCAAGCGCGTCCTTGATCTCCGTACGGTCATAAAAACTCGTGCCGCCGACCACTCGGTATTCAATACGGCTTCTTCGCAGGGCTTCTTCCAGAACTCGCGACTGCGCATTGGTGCGGAATAGCACGCCGACGTTTTTCGCCGATCCCTCCTGCAGCGCCTTGGCAATTTCGGCGGCCACAAACCAACCCTCCTCATCCGCATTCCGCGCTTCGTAAAGGCCAACGCGCAATCCCGCACCGCGGTCGGTCCTCAGAGTTTTTCCCTTGCGTGCGATATTGTGGCTCACCACAGCCGTCGCCGCATCCAGAATCATTTGCGTTGAGCGGTAATTCTGCTCCAGGCGGATCATTGTGGTGCCGGGATAATCCTTGTCGAAATTCAGGATATTTTCAATGTCGGCCCCGCGCCAGCGGTAGATTGACTGGTCCTCGTCGCCCACCGCGCAGATGTTCTGCTGGGCGCGCGTCAGTTGGCGGATCAGTTGATACTGAATGCGGTTGGTGTCCTGATACTCGTCAACCATGACGTACCGGAACCGCCTGTTGTATTCCTCTGCGATGTCGGTCGCATCATCGAACAGTGCGACGGTTTTGAGCAGCAGATCATCAAAATCGAGCGCATTCGATTGCCGCAGCATCTTTTCATAACGCTCGAACAGAACGGCCAAGTTGCGCGTGGAAGGATCGTAAGCCTCGCCCTGCATTCTTTCGGGCGTGACACCCCGATTCTTGGCGGCACTGATGCGGGCGAGCACCGCTCGCGGTGAGGTGATCCAGTCGCTCAGTCCCAACTCTTGCCCTGCAAGCTTCACTGTCCGCTGCTGATCGTCTTCATCGTAAATGGTGAAATCGCGAGTGTATCCGAGGAGACCGATGTGGCGCCGGAGAACGCTGACGCAAAACGAATGGAAAGTGGAAATGTGCGGCCGAGCGCCGGTTCTTCCGCCCAGCAGCCCTGCCACACGGTCCTTCATCTGGTCGGCTGCCTTGTTCGTGAACGTCACGGCCAGAATATCCCCGGGAGGAACGCCACAAACCTCAATCAGATAAGCGATGCGATAGGTGATAACACGCGTCTTGCCGCTGCCCGCTCCCGCCAGTATCAGCAGCGGGCCGCCCGTGTGTTCCACAGCGGCGCGTTGCTGGGCATTAAGCTGGTCAAGTAAAGAAGTCATGCCAGGTTCTTCAGGCAGGGCGCTGAGGCGGCGTTTGCCTCGCCGCCGGCCCCTGTTCTTCAACCCTTGCGGCGAACATCGAACGCCGTTCTAAAGGCGGGAAAATATCCCCACCGTTCATCATATCCTACGCTGCGGTAGCAGGCCGCCACTCCAGCAGGGGCGTCAGCCGTATTCTGCGACGCGCCATCCGCGATATCCGAAGTCTCGATTGTACACGATGAACCGCAGGCCATCAAAAGATCACCTCTCGAGCAGCAACGCAGCGCGGCGCTGCCGCATACAAATCGGGACTTTGAGGCCTCCTCCTGAAGGCAAGGCTGGATTTTACACGCGGGAATGTGGGACGCGTCATCAGTAAGTCAGGCGATTCCCTGCAGGTACTGATTCACTTGCTCCACATCGAACGCTTCCGGATCAAACTTTTCGCCCAGCCATTCGGTCAGCTCTTCATGCCGCGGATGCTGGGGATCGGCGATTGCTTCCAGTAATTCTTCATAGCCCCCAATACCTCCGCAATCTTCGGGAGGGCAGGCGCCTGCGCCGGCAAAGCAAACCGCGCGGCTCGGTCCCTCCGGAGGGAGAATCTTTTCGACCTCGATCAGGTGCTGCCAGCTATCACCAAAATCATATTCGTAGTCGAAAGTCATCCCCTCCTGCGGAACGACCCGGTTCAGCTTTGTCCTCCTCTCATCCTTGATTACTCTTCCGAAGATACCGCGTTCGGCGCGGGGCTTGCCGTAATCCACTCCGTCAATGGTAAACATGTGCATGTGGCTGTTGGTCCAGCCCATAACCGCCTGCAACAGCGTGTGCAGACGATATAAGCTGACGTCAGCCGGCACTTGGAACCGTCTCCAGACCGACGGATCGGTGCCTTTCAGCGTTACTTTAAGCAGGTACACCGGTTGCTTCTTCTTCCTCACCAGAAAACTCCTTAGTTCCTTCAGCCAGGACACGAAATGTCACACTTTCCCCTCCGAGAGAATGTCAAGATCAGAAATCATGTTCATTCATCAGTTGCCGGATCACGGCCGGATCGTCGAGCCGCGCCGAAGGCGGCAGTGGCTGGTGGTGGCTTGCATAATAATCCGGGTCGCGCGCTTTTGCGGGATCAAAGATGCGAGAATCCTCTGGAAGCGCGGTGTAAGGGGTGAAATCCGGATGGTCGGTAAAGCAAGAGGCAAGGCTGGTGGCTGCCGCGTCATACTGGTTGATGGGCGGAAGGCCGAAGATCAGGTCAAATGTTTTCAAAATGCTGAGCATGCTTTCATGAACGTGTGAAACGCCCCGCCGCGAATAGGGACTGATTACCAGCAGCAGGCTGCGGTGAGCGTCAACGTGGTCCTGGCCGTCCTGCGCGTCATCTTCGGTGACAAAGATGGCCATATTCTGCCAGAACGGGCTGTGGGAGAAGAGCTGCACCATCTTGCCCAGCGCCAGGTCATTGTCCGCCACGTAAGAGGCGCGGTAAGGGTAGCCGTCCTTGGGATGCGGCTTTGCCGTGTGGTCATTGGGTAACCAGATGTAGATAAATTGCGGCAGCGGCTCTTTGCCACTCAGATAGCGCGTGTCGAATTCATGCTTGAATTGTTCAAAGCGATACTGGTCCGGGATGGAGGTGTTGAAAGTAGGGTACGTGTGCGATGTGTTCACGAACAAGACCTCTGGCATCGGCACGTTTGTCGATTCGCGTACGCCTGTGGGTTCGGTTCCCCCTCCTTCTGCTTCCCCCGCCAGTTCAAGGCCCTCTCCGTAATTACGGAAAGTGATGCCATGGCTCGACAGATGTTCCCAAAGCGAACCTGTTTGCAGGTAGTCCTCAGGAGCGGGTGACGTGCTTCCGATCTCCAGCCGCCCGGGCGCATTCTGGTCGGGCTCGAAGCTGAACTCGCCCCCATAAGCAGCCGGCCATGCGGATTCGACCACGGTGTTCGGATAGTTCGCCACCAGCCAGCGGTGGCCATCCACCGAAACATCGGAATCCACATAATAGTTGTCGCTCACGCCAAAACGTTCGGCCAGGGCGTGCTCATTGGGCGTGACGCGGACATGCTTGTAGGTCGGTTCACCATTTCCGCTGACCGTTGCATCATCGCCATAATTCGCCAGCTCCGGATCGCCGTTCACCTTCTCGCCGCCCACTGACTTGAGATCGCCGAAAATCTGGTCAAACGTGCGGTTCTCTTTAACGATAAAGACGACATACATGATTTTAGAACTCACATGACCCGCCGGCGGAACAGGGAAATCAGCCTGCCGCGCCGGTTCCTGCTGCGGAATGAAGCCATTATTGTGGAGAACTTGCTGCGTTAGCGCGTGGAGCTCCGACGTCTTCGGCGCCGGCATGATCGAAATCACGCCTTGGGTGATGTCGCCGATGTAATCTCCCGCTGGGCCTTCATGGAAATCTGGACCACCGTTGGGCCCGGCGCCAAAACCTTTGGCGTTGTCAATATAAAGAGTCCGGCCCTCCGGGCTCACTGCCACGCGGGCGGGAAACCACCCCGTGGGAATGTAGCCCAGTACCTTTTCCTGCTTTGTATCAATCACCGCCAGCGCGTTGATCCCCGCACAGGCAACGTAGAGACGGCTTCCATGAGGACTCAGCGCAAGACCGAAAGGCAGCAGGCCGCGCAATCCGGCAACACTTTTAGCCGGCTGCAGAATGAGTGTTTTTTCCACCGTACCCGTGTGCGCGTCCAGAATGCTGATGCTGTCCTGGGCGGAGTTACTCACATAGATTTTGTCCCGGCCTGCCACAACCGCTCCGGGGCTCGATCCTCCGATCGATTGGGGTCCGACCGGAAGGCCGGTCCGGACTCTCGCTTTCACCTCGGGATGGGCGGGGTTTGCTACATCGAGGACATAAACCGAATTGGACTGCGGAACGTTCGGGCTGCCGAGTCCGGGGATTTTTTTGCCCTGCACCACCGTTCCGTCCGCAGCCTGCCTGGAGGGGTAGCCGAAGGGTGGGAAACGGAGACCGGTGTGCAAGGGGTCTTTCGGGTTGTAACCGGGGACCAGCGAATACCGGAACGTCCCGACGTTCGAGACGTAAGCCGTCTTGCCATCGGGCGAAAGGGCCAGCCCGAAAGGCAACCGCCCCACGCGCACGCTGGCGATCATCCGGAGCGACTGCGTGTTGAAAACCACCATGCGGAAATAGGCCAGGTCCAGCGCGTAAAGATACTTGCCGTCCGGCGAAAGCTTCAGGTCACCCGCCAGGCTGTAGCGGTAATTCTCCCTGTGGTACCGGCCGTTCAGGTTGAGCGTGCCGAGTTCGCGCCGCGTCTTCAGGTCAAAGATGCCGATTTTGCCGTTGTTGCCTTCGGAAAGATAAAGGGTGCGATTGTTCGGGGCGATGGCCACGCCCAGATAAACGCTCCTGGGATCAGTCTCGGAGTTTATTGGCGGATATCCCGGGGGAATTTGCCGCACCTCTGGTTTGTTGCTGGAAAGATCCGAGATAATGGACACCGAAAACGGCCAGGTACCGTTGTTGGAGGTCACCAGCATCTTGCCGTCGGGGCTGAGCGCCATGCCATAAGGGTGCGGTGCAACTTTAACCTGCACTCCCTGCGGCGTAATCAGCCGCCCGTTGGGAAGAATCGAGGTTCCCCCCGGAACGATCTCAGTGGGCCGATTACCCGCCGGCGCGCCAAGCTCAGCGACACGAGCCGGACGCTTTGCGCAACTTGAAACGAAGACAAACGATGAGAAGACAAAGACAAGAACAGCGAAGCGGACCTCCGAAGCCTCATTGACTGGCACGGCTGGTTCTCCCGTTATGGAAAATTAAGAACTGACAGGTCTGGCATGACATGGCGCCCCAAAGATCGCGATTCCTGCGTGGGAATCCTGCCTGTGGAAGAACAATCACTATAGCAATTGTTCCCCGGGAAGTGCATCGGCAATGCGAGATGGATGACCTCGAGCACCCGAGTTTTTGCGTGAGAGTTCATTGGCGCTGCTTCATCACTCGAAGCCTGCAGAAGATATTCCGAGCCGGAAACATCCAGGCCATATGTTTCTCATAAAAGTCTGGCGACAATGCTGCGCAAAGGCGCCCGAGGTTATCGAGCAGGAGGTTACCCCCAAATGTCAGGCGCCGCTCAAGAATCTCAAAGCCGCCCGCCCCATAAGTAAAGTTTTCGAAGGTGTCGCGCACAAAGTAATCGAAGCTGTGAAGACCCAGGTGGAAAAGGTGGGTGGGATCAGTATAGGAATCAGGAGAGCTGTAATGCGGTGTTACCGCTATCACCTCGGCGCCAGACTTCGCAACACGGTGGACTTCCTTCATGGCCGCCAGGATGTCCTTCTGATGCTCAAGAAAGTGCGAAACGTAGATTCGGTCTGCGCAATCCGACCGCAGAGGCCACGGAAAATGGCCAAGCTCGCAGCGAATGTCTGCGCTGGAACCCTTCTCGCGATCCAGCCCGATGGCTCCGGGTTCCTGCTTGTTCGTTCCGCATCCGATGTCGAGGATCAGCATGGATTGGGACATTCCTTACCGTTCCGCCATCCGATGATAACATCCCCGTCAGATATTCCGGCACGCGCACCCGCCTTTTCTTTGGCCGTCGGAGCTTTTTGCAGGAGGCCGCCGGTCTTGCAGATTTCAGAAAGAGCCATTAGCGAGGGCGTAGCGGCGGGTTTACCCCGCCATAGGCCCTTCAGTAGGCAATGGTGAAGTCTCCGTGAGGGCCGGTGAAGACGCTGGGCATATCCCACGCCGCCACGCCCGGAGCGTGGCCTGCCGAACCGGCCGGCTGGCCTGAAGCGCTGAAGAGCTGCCAGGCGAGCGAGCCGCCTTGCCCCCAGCTCGTCCCTTCCGTCCAGGCGAGCAGCACCTGGCCACGGGAATTGGCTGCGACCGCAGGGTGTTTTCGATCGCTATTCTGGCCGGGCGCGGCGAATGAGGAAGAAAGCTGGAGAGTCTGCGGATTGATTTTGTCGAAGTAAACCTCGCCCGCCTTTTCCCAGGCGGCCAGGACACGCTGACCGCCTTCGCTCAGATAATCCGTGCTCATGGGACAGGCCGTCAGCCTCCAGGCGGAAAGTTCTTCGGAGCGGAAGGTGCGGCCCCGATCCGTCGAAACCAGCAGTGTCATGTCGCGATGGATGTTCTCGGCAGCGGCACGATACAGGACAAAGAGCGCGCCACTGCGATCAACGAAGGCGCGCATGCCGCAGCAGCCGCAAGCGCCCAAAGCAGCGGGCGAAACCGGAACTTCGCGCGCAAACGTCCGGCCATCGTCGGTGGAGCGCGCAAGGTAAACGCGCCGGTGAGCTTCACCGGGAGTCTTGCCGTTGGCGTGCCAGACCACATAGACATCGCCGTTCCGGTCGGCCGCGACAGAAAGACCCCCGTCGAGCCCTTTGGCGTAGCGCACCAGATTTCGCTGCGGCTCGAAGGCGGTGCCGGAAGCATTCAGCCGCGAGAAAAGCAAGGGTGTTGAGCCGTCCGGGCCGCGCGGCTGTGCTTTTGCCGAGCCGAACCAGACAACATAAACATGCCCGTTCCGCCCCAGCGCCATCTGGGGCCCGCGCACTGTCCCCACCGCCAGGGCGCTCTCCGGCTGGCTGTTCACGCGAATGGGTTTTGAGAAAGCCTTCGCGCCCGGCGCACGCCCAACGTATTCGATGTTGCCGGCTGAGGCGTCGCCCGTAAAGTAGATCATGCGGAGCACGCCGTGCGAATCCACCGTGGTCTGCGGCTGAATGCCCCCGCCGGGCGTTCGCAGGAGCTTCACCTGGGGAAGCTGAGGCGCGCGCGTCGTTTCTGAATAGACCAACGCCACCGCGGCAAAAGCGATGCCTGCGGCCAGCAAGACCTTCGTTCGGCGAAGCTTCATTGGCGGAAACCTCCAGACCCTATTTCTTTTTCGGCGGCTGGGACGGCCGCATCTCAATTCGGCTGGCGAGCGCGGTTTTCGGAAACAGGTAAAGATCGACTACGGCCTTTGCGATGTCTTCTCCCGTGAGCTTCCACGACGCGCTGGGTTTCGTCCCGGGAGCGCCCCCAAAATCCGTATCCACACTGCCCGGCATGATGTAACTGACCCGAATACCGTCGTGCCGCACGTCCTGCATCATCGCTTCAGAGAAGCCGTTCAGCCCGAACTTGGAAGCGTTGTAGGCGCTGCCGCCCGCAAACGGATTTACTCCTGCCAGGCTGGAAATGTTGAAGATGTAACCGCCGCCGCGTTTGCGCATCAGCGGAATCGCTTCGCGGCAGCAGTAGAATACCCCGGAGAGGTTCGTTTGGATTGTCGTGTCCCACTCTTCCGGTGTCAACTGGTCAACTGGTTTGAAATAAGCCAATCCGGCATTGTTAACCAGGATATCAATGCCTCCGAATTTTCCCGCCGCGCCGTGCACAACTTTCCGGCAGTCTTCATACCGGCGAACATCCGCCACCATACCGTCGATGCTGCCTCGAGCCAGTTTCCTGAGCTTTTCAAGGGCCGAATCCAAATGCCCCGCATCGCGCCCGCAGATGAAAACCTTCACCTCCTCGCCCAAAAGTCTCTGCGCGATACTGAAGCCAATGCCCCGTGTTCCGCCGGTCACTACCGCAACTTTGCCCCGAAGTTCATCCGCCATGAATGCCTCCTTTTTTCATCCATGATAACACCCGCTTCCCCGGCAATGTCGCGCGCGCAAACCGGCGGCCGCACCAGCGAATCAAATCGTTCCGAAATTGATGTCGAAACCTGCAGACGGGTGACGCCCCGTCCTATACGCAACGAGCTGAAGTTGCCTCAGCGAAAAAACAGTGCGGGAATCGTTTATGCCTTGCGCAGCACCAGACTCTCCACCGAGTGTGGAGCTAGCTCGTGGACAAACGGATTGCTTTTGACGGAAATCGGTTTCTCGGGACCTGCCTTCACTATACTGGGCTGGCTGAATGTATTTTGGTCGCGAACGTTTCCTGACGTCAGCTGCCGCTGGGTGCCGCTGAACCCTCCGGAATATTCCGAGCCTGTGATCTGAATTTCCACTTCCAGCGGTTCCGTGAGGTGCTGATTCACCAGCGTCAGGCAGAATTCCCCGGTTGATTCATTTCGCGAAACAGAGGCGCTGAGGTACGGACGCTTGATCTCATGTTCCCGCTCTTCCTCCGGCTGTCCCGGTTGGGCTTCCTCGACTGTGAAGCTCGAGGAATCCACCAGCGTCCTCAGTGCCGTGGCATCCATATGCGGTTGGTAAAGATCGAAGACATAATACGTCGGGGTAAGGACCATCTCCTTGCCGCGTGCAAAGGCCATGCACTGCAGCACGTTGAAAGCCTGCGCGATGCAGGCGATCGAGATTCGATTCCCAAAATTGTTGAGGTTGTTGAGAACCACCGCCGCCACCAGTGCGTCCCGCAGGGTGTTCGGCTGCATCAGCGCGTTCCTGCCCGTGTTCTGGGTCCGATGCCAAACGCCCCATTCGTCCAATGAGATTCCGATGGTTGGGCCTTTAACTTCAGTGTAGTTGTCGATCACGCCGATGGTCTTGCGAAGCAACGATTCAAGCATCGCCGCCGCCGCCAGCAGGTGGTAATATTCGCCGTCGCTGAACTTCACCGCCGGGCCGCGGTTGAAGAAATAGTGATGCACGGAGAGGTGGTTCACGCCTTCAATGCGCCTGGCTCCCGGCCGCTGGAGCAGCGTCTCGAAAAATTTCTGGTTCCAGTCGCCGCCCAGTTCTCCGCAGGCGACAAACTCCACCTTCTGATTCCGCGCGGCTGCCCCCAGGTAATTTGTAAAGCGAGCATAACGCCGGCCGTACTCCTCGGCGTCAAATCGGCCTCCGCAGCCCCAGTTCTCATTGCCAACGGACCAGTAACGGACGTTGTAAGGAGCCGGGTGGCCGTTGGCGGCGCGCATCTGGGCAATCGTGGTCGGCTGGTTGCCGTTGCAATACTCCAGCCACCCGAGGGCTTCGCGCACGGTCCCGGAGCCCACGTTCAGGCAGATGTAAGGCGAGGCGCCGCACAGCCGGCAGTATTCAAGGTACTCATCCGTTCCAAACGAGTTCGGCTCGTCGCGGTCCCAGAAGATGTTCCAGGTTTTGGGCCGCTTGTCTCGCGGGCCGATCCCGTCCTGCCAGTGATAGGTGTCGGCAAAGCACCCCCCCGGCCAGCGGATGATGGGCGCCTGGATGCGCTTGAACGCCGCGATGGTATCGCTGCGCAGTCCGTTGTGATTCGGAATGGGCGAGCCGGGACCCACCCACATCGCGTCATAGATGCAGCTTCCCAGATGCTCGGTGAATTGCCCGTAAACATTGCGGCTGATCGTTCCAAGGGTTTCGTTTGCCACCACCGTCAGATGCGCGCGCCCGGAATTCGATTGTGCCGCCGGAACCGCCGTCCCGGCCGCGGCCTCCGAGCGTGATGCGAACGCTCCCATTGCCGCCAGGCTGCCGGACTGGAGAAAACGCCTTCGGTTCATAGGCCACCTCGCGGTGTTCAAATAACTGGTTCTCTCACACTATTTATGCGTCGGGACTCGATACTATTGGACAGGGAATGAGTTGTCAAGCAGGGCTGGAGGATAACAACGAACGGGCCAGAAAGGCACACAACCGACCTGTGTGCGACGCTGTTTTTACCGGCGAAGGCGACGTGACAGCAGCCGCGCACCCCATGCGTCAGCGATAAACTCTCCGAGTGTGGGAAGACCAAGCCTACTGGCAACTCTGGCAGACGAAGGGCACCGAAGCGCCATTCGAATGGGTCGCCTTGATTTCTTTCCCCGGCGAGGTGAGCACAAACACCAGCGGAGTGCCGGATTCGAGCACTACACCCTTGTGACGCTGGGCAAGCGTCTTAATCAAGCCAGCAAGCGCTCCAATGCCCACGCCGTACAGCGCCCCCGTTCCACCAGCAGCCAGGGCGCCACCGCCAGCTCCGATCGCGGCCCCGATGCCAGTATCTTTGGCGGCCTGTTTCGCGCTTTTACCCTTTCCCTGGATGGTTCCTTCGCTGCCTTTCACCTTGACGGACGATTCGTTGCCGTTGGTCAATTCGCCCGTGAAGGCGTACTCATGGCCGTTCTTGAGCAGAATGCTGTCGGCTACCAGCCGCATCTCCCCTTTGCCCTTCACGCGGCCGGGCGGCTTGACGAATGTGACGTGTCCACGCAGTGTGCTGCCTGCCGGAACCACCTCAATGCCTTCGGCGAAAATCGGGTCCTCGACTTGCGCCGTGAACGTGTCGCCGGCCCGGTCGGCGGAAGTATTCAGCGCGGAAATCAACTGAACGTCGATCCTTGTCCCCACCGGAAGCACCGGCTTCGGCAAATCGTCGGCTGCACACAGGAGCGCTGGTCCCGCAACAAGAGCCAGAACCAAGGCCAACATTTTCTTGCTTAGGTTACTCATGCCACCCTCCAGAGACGCCACCGGTACGCAACTGCACCTATCTCCTTAGATTGCCGGGCGCGTTTAACCGTTGTCTCATTGTACCGCCCCTGCCGCCTCACAACAACCCTGGTTTGGCAGGGCAGGCCGATGGGCAGCCAGCGCCGGCATGGCCGGGGAACTCATCGCTCTCCTGTTTTGCCCTTTTGCGAAGGCGGATTCGCCCTACTCTCCCAGAACTTTAAGGATCGAAGCCGCTACGTCGCGGGCTTTGGCAGCCCGGCCTTGCTGGTTCGGATACGTGCCATGGACGCCCAAATAATATTCCGGGTGATGCAGAGCCGCCGCGTACAGATCGTCGGTCGGGATTCCAGTCGTGGTGGATCCTCACGCAGGACACAATTCCCCAGTCAGATTTGACCACGGAGCTTTTCCCAGGCCATGCCGAGGTATTCATAGACGGCCCTCTGTGCTTCGAACAAGCCGTAAGGACCCGGGTAGATCTGGTCAGGCGTGATGGCGGAGCTCTGTTTGGCCAGGTAGTCCGTGGGAGCCGCCGTAGGTTTCATCCCGAGCTTCCTGAAAAGAGCGGTGGCTCGCGGCATATGCGAGGCAGAGGTAACAAGGAGGAAAGGCTTCGCGTCGACAATCGGTTTGATGAACTGGGCTTCCTCTTCGGTATCACGTGAGTGCTGTTCGAGAATGATATCCTGCGATTTGACGCCCAGTGACAAGGCTATCTTGCGCATCGTCTGAGCGGCAGCAGGCGGTCCTCCGGACAAGATCAACTTGCATCCCTCGAGCTTCCTGTAAAACCTCACTCCTTCCACCAGGCGAACCATACCGTCTTCCGAAAGGCGGCTGTCGAGGTCAATCCGGGGATCGGGCGAATAGCCACTTCCCAGTACGACGATATAGCTTGCGTTCGCTGATTTTCCAGTTGCCGCGGATGCCGACGCCAGGGCAATGGGATGAAAACGCTGCTCCAGGGATCGCACCAGAACGGCGGACACCTGCGAGTTGCCCAGTAACAGCAGCAATCCTGTTCCTGCAGTGACTAGTACTTTTCCCGCTTTCTGCCTGCGTGTGAACCATAACAGGATCAGACCCACCACCAGTATCTCGCAAATGACGGGAACCGGGAAAAATAGACCAGAAACGACTTTCTTAAGCATTCTTCTTTTTCGGATCAGTTCGGCCGGCAAGACCAAAACTGGAGAGGCCCGGTGCGGGGACCCTGACCGAAACTCCTTTGTTCTTCCCGCGCACGACGATTTCATCCCCATCGATTTCGATGGTGTGAATCCCGGTAAACTCCTCGGGAATCTGGGCGAGGAATGCGACGTAGTGAACTGTCTTACGGCCTCGAGCCGGGACGCTGGCAAACGTCGGAACGCCGTAGAGTGCTCCGATGTCATAGGCCTCATGGCGGGGAACCGGAAGCGCGGTCGTCCCGAATTCCAGCCCGCGAGTTTGCGTGCGCGCATTCCATGGCGGAGCCGCGTTCGCCCGGTTCTCTTCCCAGACAGCGACCCAGGGAAAATCTGATCGGTTAAAGCAGTATCCGATCAGCAACCGGTGCCGGAGATTGACTGCCGTCACAAATCCCAGGGGATTTCGAAGGTCCAGCAGAACACCTGCGACGAGCCCCCTGCCGGACCGGAGCAGCGTTCGCGTCAGGTCGACGGGCTTACCCTTTGGGCTGGGAGCGAGCGGCCAGCGGAAGCTGCGGCTGGCGACCAGGACGTCCTTCCCGTTGTTGTAGGAATGAGGAAAAGTCATTCCCCTTGTTCCTGGCAGCGCCACCCGGCTGTCTTGCTCGGAAATAAAGGGGGGACCAAGCGTCACATGCTGGGTCCAATGGAAGAAATGATCTTTCTTCTTCTCGTTGGCCACTGTCTCAGTGAAATAGGCAACCGGCGCACCGCGGCGCAACTGGATCGTGCGGCTGAAGGCGAGACCCGCCCCGGGAAGCCGCGTGGATAGCGTTAAAGAAACTTTCTGAGTGCTGCTTCGACGTTCGCTTTTTTGCCACTTTGACATCGGGGCTTCACCGTGCTGCGAGAGGCCCTGCCTGATTTCAGCCGGCGTAGGCGGGCCAAAGTAATCCAGGCAGATGTTGTGCCCGGCAATACCGGAAAGCAGTTTTCCTTCCAGTAGCGAGCCGTAAAGGCGGGAATGGACCTTCTCGCGGTAGTTGAACGGCTCCATGCTTTTCCACGGCGGCACCCAGAGAGGATTGAGGTGAGAAAACGGCGATGCGTCAACGAATCTGAACTCGGCAATGTGACCTCCGCCAGTCAGTGTCACCAACTGGACGGATTCATTCGCAAGAAGATACGCTTTTCGGCCACGCCAGGTGGTCGGTGAACAGTTCAGGATGGATTTCTGTGGCACGTTTTTCCTCCAATTAGATCATCACGGCAGCCCTTGTTCCCCCCATGTTTTCGACGCGGCTCACGCGTTGTAGGGCTCCGTCACCAGCCATGCTCATGGTCCTTCAAAACGCGATGATGCGCTTGACGTGCAAGCACGCAACCAACCACCGGACGTGACGGGAAGCCAAACCCGAATTGGCTCATTGCGCCGCCTTTGCACTGGGCTACTCCGGCTCCTCAAACATGCGCCGCTCGGGGACCACAACGACGAGGCCCGAATCCGTCACATGGTATCTTTTGCGGTCTTCTTCCAGGTTATAGCCGATCTCCGTGTGCTCCGGCAGGTTGATGTGCCGGTCAATGATGGCGCGGCGGATGCGGGAATACCTTCCGACGTTGACGTGTGAGAAGAGGATGGAACCTTCGATATCGGTGTAGCTGTTGACTCGCACGTTCGGCGAAATAATCGAGCGTGTCACGCGACCGCCAGAAATGATCGAGCCGGAGGATACCATCGAGTCCACAGCGATTCCCATCCGACGCCCTTCCTGGGCAAAGACGAATTTGGCGGGTGGGTACTGACGTTGATAGGTTCGGACGGGCCAGCTGGAGTCGTAAAGGTTGAAGACGGGAGTGATTGCTACCAGATCCATGTTGGCTTCATAATAAGCCTCCAGGGTACCGATATCGCGCCAGTACTGAGCCTCTTTTTTATTCTCATCGACAAAGTCGTAAGCGTAGACGTTGCCTCTCTCGAGCAGCTTCGGGATAATATCTTTGCCGAAATCGTGGTTCGAATTCGGATCGTTGGCATCAGCCATCGTACACTCGAGCAAGACGTCCCGATTGAAACAGTAGATGCCCATCGAGGCATAACACTTGTTGGGGTTGTGAGGTGATGGTTTGGGATCAGGGGGTTTCTCCTGCCAGCCAACGATCCGGTGTTGCGAGTCCAGTTCAACCACGCCGAAGCGTGATGCCTCCGCAAGATCAACCTCGATCACTCCCACGGTCGCTGCTGCGCCGGCATCAATGTGCCGTTGAATCATCAACTGGTAGTTCATCTTGTAAACGTGGTCGCCGGAGAGAATCAGAACGTACTGGCAGGGTTCGCTGCCAATGGAATAAATGTTCTGGAAAATCGCGTCAGCCGTTCCGCGATACCAGTAATCGCCTACCCGCATCATCGGCGGGAGGACCTGGATGAATTCGCCCAATTCGCCGGCCAGCATGCTCCACCCTTCACGAATGTGCCGGTTGAGGGAAAGAGCCTTGTATTGGGTCAACACGAAAATGCGGCGGAGGTCCGAGTTGATGCAGTTCGAAAGGGTGATGTCAATGATGCGATAGATGCCACCGAAGGTCACGGCGGGCTTTGCGCGATCACGGGTGAGGGGATAAAGACGCTCTCCTGCGCCTCCTGCCAGCAAGCAAACGATCGTGTTTGTAACCATTAGGCTGGATCTCCTCTCGCTAAGCGTTGAAAGCCCGGTAGGCCTGGCCTTGTGGCCAAACCGAAGGTTGATGCTGTCGTTCCACTCGCTTTGAAAAGTTGGATTATATCAAAGGATTTTCATCTCATCGAATCCAGTGGCCACTCGGATTCTCAAGCTCACGCCGATATACGTGTCTGTCAAAATCGGAACGTGAATCCGCTATGATATAGGCGAACCCTTTCACAAGTGATTTGAAGGGAGTCTCATGTGTGATGGAAACCAACCCGGGCCGGCCAGTTACGCGATGTCCGTTTCCAAGAGCCTCGGCCGGCGCTATCCGGAGGCATCACATCCTTACCGAAATGAGTATGAGCGTGACCGCGACCGGATCATTCACTCCCGTGCCTTCCGCCGGCTTGAAAACAAAACACAGGTTTTCACGCGGCGCTATTCCGACCATTTTCGCAATCGCTTGACGCACACTCTGGAAGTGGCCCAGATCGGCCGCACGGTGGCCAAAGCGCTCCGGCTGAATACTGACCTCGTGGAAGCGCTGGCGCTGGTCCACGACGTAGGCCATCCTCCTTTCGGCCATGCGGGCGAGGCCGAACTGGACCGCCTGATGGAACTCTACGGAGATAGATTTGATCACAACCTTCACGCCCTGCGGATCGTGGAGCAGTTCGAGCAGAAGTACGTCGACTTTCCCGGTTTGAATCTGACGTTTGAGGTTCGTGAAGGCATTGTTAAGCACTCGCGCGAATACGATCCCGAACACTACCCCAGCTTGAAGGAGTACCGGCTGGCCGAGCGTCCGCCAGTTGAAGCCCAGTTGATCGATGTGGCGGACGAGATCGCGTACAGCTGCGCCGACCTTGACGATGGTTACGAGGCAAAGTTGCTTACGCTGGCTAAGATCTGCGAAGGTGTTCCCCTTTTTGGCCGCCTGGTTCGACCGATTGAAAGGAAGTATCCGCAGGCCCTCGAAAAACTGAAATTCAATGAAGCCCTCAAGCGGCTCATGGATTCCCTGGTGACGGACCTGATTGGTGCGACTCGGGAGCGACTCGCGCGAATGAAGGTGCGGACTGTCGAAGACGTGCGTACTGCCCCCGTACGCGTCGTGGGACCGAGCTCGCGGTTATCCCGAGAAAATCAGACCCTGAAACTTTTCCTGCGTGACAATCTTTACACCCACCAGGAAATATATGCCGAGCGCAAGAAAATCGTGAAGTGCGTGTCGCAAATGTTCGAGTTTTACATAGAACATCCCCGCAGTTTGCCCGCCTTTTATTTCGCTAAAACTCGGGAAGAACCGACCTACCGTGTGGTTTGTGATTATATCGCCGGCATGACAGACAACTATCTGTCAGAACAGCACCGGAAATATGTTGAACGCTAAGGTGGGTTGGGAAATGCGAGTGCCGGGAAGGGCGATTACGGGGATTTCCCCGGCAGATTGCTCGTTGCCGAGCTATTTCTCTGAGCCTCCAGTAACGCGCGAGTCTCTGCGTTCCTTTTTTTCAGAAGGCTGATACAAGCCGAGCACCTGGGCGATTACTTCTTTTGCTGCGCTCAGTTCCGCGGCCACCACTTGTGAAGCTCCTGCACGTTCGAGCGAGCTTGTGTATTCCACCCGGGCCGTGCGAACGATGGTCTTGAGACCAGGGTTTAAAGCTTGGGCGATGGCCACGGCCCTGGGGACGGAAAAAGGATCGGAAATCGCAAAGACCAGCGCGCGCGCCCGCCGGACTCCAGCCTTTTCCAGGATATCGGCCTTGGTGCTGTCCCCAAAAAAGATCGATTCCCCCTCCGCCGTGGCGCGGCTGACGATGGCAGGGTCCAGCTCGAGAACGAGGTAGGAAATGCCCTGGCGCCGCAATGCCTGCGCCAGGAGACGCCCGTTCAAACCATATCCGCACACGATGACGTGATCACGGAGGGGTGACGCCTGGGCAGCCAATTCCAGTTTGCCCGGCTCGGGGAAAAAACGCCTTAGCCTCTGCATTTCCGGCATATGGGTTGCGATCTGTGGGGAAAGTTGAACGATGCTTGGAGTCAGCATCATGGTGATGATGGCTGCTGCCAGAAAAATCTGGTATTCGCCAACAGGAACAAGATTCAGCCGCTCGCCCTGATGGAGCAGAACAAAGCTGAACTCGCCCACCTGGGCCAGGCTCAGACCCACAAGGAGCGATTTCCGCGCCGCAAAGCCCATCGACAGGACAGCCGAAAGTCCCGTCAGCGTTTTGAGCCCAAAAATAAGAGCGGCGATCCAAAGGACGGCAGCCCAATGGTTATAGACGAATCTCAAATCAAGCAACATGCCCACCGAAATGAAAAACAGGCTGTTGAAGCTGTCCCGGAAAGGTAGGATTTCCGCGTGAATCTGGTGCGCATAGGAGGACTCCGAAAGGGCCAGGCCGGCGATGAAGGCGCCCAGCGCGAGCGACAAACCCAAAGAAGCCGACGCCCAGGCAGTTCCCAAGCTGAAGAAGATGACAGCAATGATGAAGATCTCTTTGGTTCGCACCTCAGCGATGCGACTCCATAGCAGTGGAAAGAAAAAACGAGCGGCGAACAGGATCAAAGCTCCGGCCCCAACCACTTTGACCAGGGCATAAACGACCGTCATCGCAATTCTGCCCGAAGGCGCGGCGAGGGCGGGCAGGATGGCCATCATTGGAACAACACATAGATCTTGAAATAGGAGCACCCCAAGAATGACACGGCCCTGGATGCTCTCCAGCTCTTCTCGCTCGAGAAGCAGCTTTAGAACAATCGCTGTGCTGCTGGCAGCCACCAGAAATCCCCAGTAAACCCCTTGCCTCCAAGGGTAACTCGAAAGAAAAGCCAGGCCGAGCACAACGGCTATCGTCAGCATCACCTGGCGACCACCCGCTCCCCACACCAGTTTCCGCATGGCAACGATTTTGTTCAGGGAGAACTCCATGCCGATGGTGAACAAAAGAAGTGCTACGCCGATTTCAGCCATTGTTTCAATGGCGTCACGGTTTGTTATGACATGAAGGACGGAAGGACCTACCAGGATTCCCGTTAAGAGATAGGCCACGATGGCGGATTGGCGCGCCCGTCGCAGGATCACTGCGATGAGCGTCGCGAAACCAAACAAGATGAGCAGGTCGCGCAACAAATCGTAATGCTGCATGAAAAGCTCCTCCGCGGAGCAGGAACTGCCTCATTGTAGGGTGTTCGGCAATGCTTGCCAAGTTGTGACACTCGACCTCTATGAGCTGAATGTCAGATAAGGATGATGAGGCTAAATGAAAGGCATGCCAGACGGTGCTGCCGAAATATCAGGACGTCGCTATTCTGCCAATGCAAATCAGGCAGGTCTAATTCACGGGTTGCGCTACGGGGGTGGCCGTGCACGGCGCAACAGGCTAGAATAATCCGCGGGAACGATGAAGACGCTTGCCAATCCTAACGACAAGGCTGAAATCCTGCAGAGGCTGCGGGGCGTGCGGCCCGGAAGCCAGCGACGGTGGGGTGAAATGACTGC
>JAKAWN010000353.1 GCA_021827245.1 Acidobacteriota bacterium
ACGCTCCCTGCCGGAGCGCTCATAGATCCCGCTTTCACGAATTTGAGCGCAGAGGAAATCTACGCCCGGTTGCTTCGGAATCGAGGCGAGGGGAGCACGGCGACCTCGCAATCGGCCGGGCATGCAAGCGGTGGCGGGACGACCAGCAACGGGCAGCAGACAGCACAAGATTCCGGAACCCAGGATTCGAGCCTGCCCGCCGCTTGTGAGTCAGGGTCAAACCGAACTCCCGAGACAACGGCAGGAACTCCCGACCCTTCATCCATGCGACCCGGAGGATTCGGCGAAGTATTGGATGCGACGGATGATCAAGGCCATCCCGCGTCGCCAGCCGAGAAGCTTCGCCAAGAGCACGAGTGGAGCGTCGCGGCGGAGCAGGCCCTCCGGTCGGCCAAGGCCTGCGGGCACGAGCCAGGAGGCGTTGAAAGACCGCTTTCGGAAAGCCGCGAGTCGAAGCAGAACTGGCGTGCGATTCTGCGTGATTTCATTGCCGCAGCAGCTCCCTCTGATTATCGCTGGACTCCGCCAAATCGGCGTTATATCGCTTCGGGGCTCTATTTGCCTTCGGTCGAGCGCCGTGGCTTGGGTGAGATTGTGGTCGTGGTGGATACTTCGGGTTCAATCGGAAAGCGAGAGCTGGAACAATTTGCCGCTGAAATCTCCGCCATCACCGAGGAAGCTCAACCAGAGGCCATCCATGTGGTGTATTGCGACGCGGCCGTCCAGTCCGCTCAAGAGTTCCAAGCTTCGGAACCTGTCCGTCTTGAGCCAAAAGGCGGTGGCGGCACCGATTTCCGTCCAGCATTCAACTGGGTCGCCGAAAAAGACATTGCACCTGCCTGCCTTATCTATCTCACCGACCTCTGCTGTGATTCATTTCCAGAGACCCCAGATTACCCGGTGCTCTGGGTAACCGAGTCCCGGAGAACTGCTCCTTTCGGTGACACGATCCAGCTCAGCCTCGAATGAACGTTGCGCCCCTCGAAAGGATTCATACAAAAAGAAGGAGGTTCTGGCGTCCAGGCTGGCAATTGCCGGCCTGCGCGTACATTCAGATGCCCATGTTAAACAAAGTGATGTTGATCGGACACGCGGGCGGCGACAGCGAAATGAAATTTACTGCCGGCGGCACGCCCGTGGCCAATTTCTCGATAGCGGTGAACGAAACCTTCAAGAACGCCCAGGGAGAGAAGAAGTCCAATACTCTCTGGATTCGCTGTGTCGCATGGCGGCGTGTGGCTGAGATTGTCGGCGAGCATGTCACTAAGGGCAAATACCTGTTCGTCGAAGGAAGACTCCAGTTGCGAACCTATGAGGATCGGCAAGGCGAAAAGCACGACGTCACGGAAGTGGTCGTCAACACAATCCGCTTTCTTGGGTCAGGAAAGAATGGAACCGGCGCAAAGGCAGCTGAGCCACCGAAGGCCGCAGAAGCAACTGATGAGAGCGACAACCCGTTCAACAATCCCGACGGAGCGAATCTGGGCCAAGATGTACCCTTCTGATGAGAAGCGGGTAACGAACGAGCGCAAGTGCTGCCGCAATCGCCTGCGGCGATTTCCGCGCCATTTCTAAGACCACGAAATACACAGTTACCTATCGTGCAAGATCAATCCGGCGAAAGCCATCGGCGCCGAGAAAGTCGAACTTGCGTTCGAATAGTGTCGCTAGTTTGTGATTAGCCGTGGTAAAGAAAATCTGCCTCCGACCCCTCAACACGATTTCGCGCAGGTAGTCAAGGAAGGACAGTGAGTTTAGATCGTCCACGTGAGCTATCGGGTCATCCATGAGAACGACCGGGGGCCCCGAGGCAAGCTGGGCGTTTTGTGCCAGAAAGATGGAAAGCGCAAAGGCTGCCCGTTGGCCGGCACTGATCTCGGTTAGCTTTGCCTCGCTGTCATCCGCTTTGCGGACGAGTGTCGTCCAAGTTGATCCTAGGCCGCGAAATTCAGCCGGAGAATGAATAATTGAGAAGATCGTTTCGATGCCAGTGCGATTCTGCCTTAAGGCGTCCTCCATCGCGCTTGTCAGCGAATGATCCCGTTGTAGCTTTTCGAGAGTGGATTGTGCCTTAGCTAAGCGCTCTATCCGTGGACGCAGTTCGGCGAGCTGTCGTTCAAGCTGCACTTTTCGTTCGGTTGATTCGGTATAGGTAGCTTGTCGCTGTCTTTCCCTGGTGAAGGCGGTTTGTAGCTCGGCGGCAACCTTACGGATTGCCTCAGCTTCGACCACGAGCTCCGCAAGCGGTCTTCCACCGGGCCAAGAAAACGTTAAAGAGAAGCTGGCAAGTTTCGCTTGAAGGGTTTCCGTCGCAACAAGTCTTTCCTTCAGCTGCGATAATTCTTCCTTAAGCTCATTAAAGCCTGCGCCCGCTAAACCCAGGGTTCCTTGAAGCGCCTGTTGCAGCGTGTCGGCCTGCTTTCTCTCGTCCTCCAAAGTCTTTGAAGAGGACTCCAAACCTTGATCGATTTCCGAGAGCAGTCCATCAACTGCCTGTTGCGAGGATTCTGCCAGGGGATATTCCAGACCGTCTAATCGGTTTGAGATCTCTTCCAGTTTTGCGACGGAAAGCCCCTGGGAGTTTTGCGCGAGGACCTCTGCGTCCAGTAAATGGAGACGCGCTTGAGCGTCAGCAAGTGTCCGCGTTGCATTTTCCACTTCGGCCAATGCCGAACGGACTGAGGCGCCAGCAGGAAGGCTGGCCTTGGCAGAGAATTTCTTAAGCCAAGCCAAGGCGCTTTCCATAGTAGCAGCAATGCGCAGTGTCTCCTCTCGCTCGCGCACGTTGTTGAGGAGCGCCTGGCCGACTGCCTCGACATGCTCATCGACACCGACCGCAATGTGCTTTGCCAACTCGCCCGCTCCAAACCGAGTATGGCAAAGTGGGCACTCATCCGGTGTGGGGCTGGTTTGAAGGATCCTGGCTGCAATCTGGCGCAGCTGCTGGGCAAGGTTGAGCGATTGGTCTCGTAGCTTAGTGAAATTCGTGTGTTCGCGCTTTGCGCTTTCCAGCGAAGCCTTTGCAGCCGTCAGATTCCCAATGGCAGCCTCATAGGATACAGGGACAGTCGAGCTCATATCAGCGGTCGAAAGGGTGCCCATGGCAGCCGCATCTAGACCAGCCAACCGGTCGGAGTAGGTAGCTATGGTGCGCTGCTGTTTGGTGCGCTCCGCAGCACGGTCCGGTACTCCTGCATCGACCAAACGTTTGGCCTCCCTTGCAAGATCCAATGCCTCGCGCCCACGTTTGATCGTGTTTGCAAGATGACTCTGGTTCTCTACCAAGGCTCTTAGGCGTACAAGGTCCGCCTCTGCCTTTTTCCTGGTAACGGTCGCCCCCGCGCAATAGTTAGCCAGTCCCTCGATCGAGACCGGTGACTCTGTCCAATCAAAAGTTGATGCTTGGTGCGCTAATGAAACAAGCTCGGAAATCGACTCGATGAGCTTGGCTGCAAAGATTTCCTTGTCGTCTTGGGGAACACTCCACCGAAGTCGGTGGATCATTTCTTCGAGACGGGTACGAATTGAATCCGATTCCGGTTGGATACGCCTGGCCTCGTCAAGTATCTTCTTAATGGCGACGAGCTCATCCTCGATCTGGGTCTTGAGCGGGTCTAGCTCGCGCAATTTGGATGAGACCTCTCTATGTACGCGTTCAATATCACGCCAAGCCTTGGAAGCATCAGGGCCTACTAGCAACTTGGACAGATCGTCCTGGATGCTGGCCGTTGACTCTGCGAGACTGACCGCTGCGTCGGTATCAAGGAAATTGAATCGAGCGAAGCCTAAATAAAGATTACTGGTCTTTACTTCTGATTGTCCATACCACGCTAAATTAAGTTCTCGAAAGAACTTCTGCTTGCGGCTGTGTGTTGCGGTTTCCGTTCGGCCATCGTCAAGGACTACAGCCAACTCATATTGTGGGGACGCGTCCTGGTTGCGCTTGTTCCGACCACAATAGAACAGCTCAATCGCCTCAAGCAAACACGTTTTGCCTGTGCCGTTGACCCCGAATATGAGGTTTACCTTCCCGAAGTCGAATTTCCGTTGAAGGGGAAAATCCCGAAACTTGCTCAGCCGCAGTGAGCGGATGAACGGCCCGGCCTTGACTTCCATCTTATGCGGTACCACTTTCCGCTTGGGAATGGGCTTAATGGGCGAAGATTCGATCAAAGCCAACCGAGTGGGGAGATCGTCATCACACAGGATAGCCCTGTCGAGACCTGCCTCTTCGAGTAGATGTCTCCACGTGGAAAGCACGTTGGCGCGGGGAGTCGCCTCCGCGGGTTCGACTACTCGTGGCGTTAGGACCGAATCGAGGTCTTCTTCGGAGATGACAAATTTGCGCGCGTAACTCCTGTCGCGCTCAATCAGCTCTCTGGCTTCGAGCACGTCACTGAGGTGCAATCGCGCAGCACTGGTAATAAAGTACAAATAATGATTCCACTGGAGGCTCTTTCCCCCTTCGAAATACCGACTTGCGATTATTCGGTCTTGATACTTGGTAAGGCTTTCTTGCGTCCTCGGCAAGTCCTCCCCGACATCGAGATAGCACACAGCGTATGGTGACTCTCCGGCTTTCCTTGTGAAGCGGATAATCGAGTCATTCACCTGCTCAACGTCGGAGAACTGCTTTGCCACGCGATCGCGGAGCTCAGCGGTGCTCAGGCTCATTCCTCTCTCCCTATGTCGAATTCAGACGTGTCCCCTGTCTGATCGATCTTGACATAGCGATGGGGACCCCAAGAAACGAGCTTGCCATGCTCCCGGGACCAGACGGATAGACGCTGTCTTGCCAGCAGGCTTTCGTTGGAATCAGAAGATGATCTGTGAAGGTATTCAGCAACTTTCTTCGCGGTCTGCTCAATCTGTTCGCCACTGCAGTCCTCGCCCATGTAGATCGCCGTCGCGCGCTGTCCTTTCGACGATAGGGCATTCTGGTGGGGAAAGTGTGGAGACCATTCGAGGCGAAAGCCATCCTTTAGGTCCGCAAGGGCCGGCGGCAGGCAGTCGCGATTCTCCATAATGTCCCAGAGATGCCCACAGCATTTTAGTCGCCTGACACGAAACTCTTTTGCTCGGTCGTGCGTATCCTGGCAAAACGTGAGTCGGCAGATGACTTCAGTTTGGTCCAAATTGCAGGAGTCTATCCACCGAACGCGATGCCAGTCTTCCCGGTGCCCAACCTTGCCGGCACACAGCGCAAGGACGCGTTCGGCGTGAATCGGGTTGCCGTCAGCAATTCGTTCGAGCTCGTCTTTGGCGTGACCACTTTCACCGACAATGCTAGCGAAACCATCATCCATAGAGTCTCTCTCAACCCACGCTGCAGATGCATCATCCCATGTGCATGTTTTCACGAGCTGTGGACCCCGGCGCGGGGAAATGGGGCCCTGGACTCCGATGTGGGCGACCTTGCTCGCTATCAGGAGATAAGTGGCAGGCTCGAAGTTAAGGAACAACGCATGCGCATAAAATGGGGCCAGCCAAGTGTAATAAAGGCCCCGTCGATGGTTGGCACACAACGTTGCGTCCTCGCTGTCAAACTGGCTAGATTTTGAGTACCATGCTGAGCCCGCAATGTTGTGCCATGGCTGTTCCTGCCCATTACACCACACGCGCACGTCCCTGGCCCAGTTGAGACAGATGAGTTCTGTCGCATCGCCTTGGAATTTCAAAAGGTTTTCCCTGTATTGGCGATACAGCGTTTGGCGAGGATCCCGGGTCAGTTGTATGTGGATGACCAAGGTGCGGTCATACATGGCGGCCGCGTCCGTGTCCGTGAACGCAAAAGCGTCGGAACAGATCAAGGATACGAGCCGTATGGCCTGCCCATCCTGACCACAGCCACCGAACTGATAGATGCAGGTGCCTCGGTGCAAACCGTTGACCTCAAAATGGATGCGATCACCCATCGGGTATGTTTTGAACTGTACCAGTACTGCGATTCTCGCGGCACCGGTACCGTGGGCATGTGGGGCAAGGAACACGTAGGCGAGCGGATCAGTGAGTCGCGCAGGGTCTGGCTGAAGTGTTTCATACAGAACGGTTGCGAACGGAGCGAGCTCCTGCTTTATCCTTTCCAGCTCGCTATACTTAATGCTCTCGCAGCCGAGTGCCCAAAGTTTCCCGTCCGCAGGAACCGCGCCCCCCTTAATAGCAGCGACGAGAGTTTCCCAGGGCATCGAATACTCAGGTGTGATAGCCAAATCAGGCTGAACGATTCCTGCATCTTTCAAGAACCTTAAAAACTGCCGGTTCGCGAGACATCGGTCCCGATGACGAACTCCACTTTCAACACTTGCTTCAATCCGAGCTTGCGGTTGAAACAGCAGAACTGTGTAGTTGTTTTCATTTGCGACCAATAAATTGAGCTTTGGCGTGGCAAGGCCTGCCGGGAGTAGTACGTCAGAAACTTGCTTTATATTCATGGCGTCACTTCGAAAGCAGTTGAGGCGAGTGCGCCGTAATTCTCTGTGATCCGGCACACACCCTTACACGACTGTCGAGAGACAGGACGCATCTAACTCCCCCACGCTCCAGCCTTAAGAAGGCCAATCGTCATCAACTCAAGATGAAAAGGCGACGAGTCGATAGCGATCTCTAATAGGCCACGATAGGATATCACAGCCAAAAACCAACCCAACCTTCAAGACAGAGAAAGGAGGTCCAGTGTTTACTGAACTCATGCCGCTTCTTGCCGGCCGCACCGTGCTCATCACGGTCGCAAAGGTGGATGACAAGACGCTCCGCGTCAACTTCATCCCTCACGGTAAGGCCGACGAGAATCCGGCTCTCACCACTCCACTCACCTACACCGGCTCGCCCGAGGAACTCGATGCCGAACTCGGGAAGCATTTGACCGGCTACGTCCAAACCCACCAGCAAACCGCCAGCACTCTGGCCGAAGCGAAAGCCACGATGGAGGCTGCCGCCAAGGCCGCTCAGGAGGAAGCGAAGCGAAAAGCCGAGGAGCGCA
>JAKAWN010000354.1 GCA_021827245.1 Acidobacteriota bacterium
TAAATATATTCGTCACTATTATGGCCTTTCGGAAAGCCCCCACTGAAAACAAACCGTTTGCTGGCTAAAAAAATCAAAATCTCGCTTCCGAGCGCGGAAGTCAGGTTAGACCGCTTGGGCCGATCAAACGGTTGTGTCCGCTATGTTTTCTGTGGCTGTACGCAGTCAGGACCCGACCAGATGGGCAGGTGGAAACTACTCGAGTTCTTCAATCCCGATCAGGAAGTATCGAAGCAAGCCGTCACGAAAGGTAGTCACTTCATACCAAAGCCGGCATCGCACTTCTCGCCGTCGCTGAGCACGATAAATCCGCCGTTCCTCAGAGACTGTCCATGCCATGGGTATCCCCCAATGGAAAGGTACACGTTGGTTGTGAGCAAGCTACATGCCAAACCGGTGGTCCTCCGTTCAATACCGACTAAGTCCTTTGGTATCATCAGCAAGACCAAACGCTGCGGGCGCAGGCCATTTCGCTATCTGCAAACCCTTGCGGGGTTTACGCTGCCCAGTCGGCTTTCTGAACAGGCGTGCAATTTGTGGCCAGCACGTAAAAGGCAGACT
Organism: Acidobacteriota bacterium; assembly: GCA_021827245.1. Next base: position 562 of record JAKAWN010000354.1, read on the forward strand.
CGTTTTGAGGTTGGTCCATCTAACTCGCCCAGGTACAAGGGCCAATAACATGGATTTCTTTGTAGTGACAAGACAGGTGGGATTAACAATCTCACACAAGCCGGCGAGGACAGCGCTCGTGCACGTGGGCGGTAAACCTTCAAGTTTTGCCACTAAGCCCTGATTTCGCGCGGATCCTTCGGATTGTCGAATAGGCTCCGAAGACGATTGTAGCAACGATGGCGGCATATGCCCATACAGGGATGTTGCGCCCTGCAATCAACAGGTAGAGGTATGCGGAGATGAAGAAGAAAGAAGCGGCCAGAACAGGGAGAACAATAGACCGCTTTCGACGGAGATTCCGGATGATCCACCCTATGCAGAGGGTAAAAAAGGGAATTGCGCCGAGGTAGATAAACCCGAAAACGGCAGGATTTACGTTGTATTTCCTGCTCAGGCTCGCAAACCAGTTGCGAAACCAGTTCTTCAACCAATTGATCCCCAACTGAACTGTCGAATAATTCCTGCCTTGCCCAGCCTGATCGTTTAAGCCCCAGTCATAAGCCTGAAAGGATATCGAGAATTTGCTGTGCTCCAGTTCTTTTGTTGCCTTGGGTGGACCATATTTGAGCAGAAAGCCCCGGAGCCCTCCTGGATATGAATCAAAATCGTTCCTGTACCACTTGAAAATGGGACTCACAATCGCCTCGTGTTTGTCGGGAACGAATCTATTGAGCTCGGGATTCGCGAGCCATTCGCGCACATTGGCATCCAATTGCTGGTCCAGCCTGCCGGCCACATAGGCTTCGCGCCTAAGCGGCGGGCAACTGAGCGAAGCGCATACGAGTGCGGCATGAATTCTGGGGTCTTTCATCTCGCGAAGACGGGCCTCGATTTCATCCAATGAAACAGCTTCTCCCGCCAGCCGAAAACGGCGCGCTTTGAAGGGCCGCGGCGTGTCCCAGATGCTCTTAGTCGGATAATTTTCGACAATCCACTCGATCGTCATGGCGTTATAGGCGTTAATGAGAAGCGCCTCTTTCGCTTGGGGTGAAAGCTGCTGGGGGCCTCGCCGGCCAAGGCTGGCGACGTAATCTCGAAGTTCTCCCCAGCCCTGCTCTTTCAGCTTTACATAGTCCACCAGATGTTCCTGGTTGACGTACTGGTGCAGGATCTCATCCCAGGGCGAGGGATCGACGCGCGGCAGGTAGGTCTTGCCTGCGGTCATTAGAAGGAAGATACCAACAATAGCCGATTGCAGTTTCACGGAAAAAGTGCCTCAGTTGTTGTCCGGGCCGAACAGGGCAGACGAGCTGGTGAAAAGCGCCGGCTCCCGGTTCATGCTCCCCATTGTAATGATGAACGATTTTCAGATCCGTCACACAAAAAGCTTCGCGGACCTTTCGGGGGCGATTGCTCGATCAGGCCGGGATACAAAGGACTGAGGCCGAACTCCTGGGAGTCATCCACTGGCGTGTGGCCGCAACGCCCGCGCACGTTTTGGCTGCCTGGCGATGCCGTTTTCCCACCCTGATCATTTGGATGCATAAGCGAGCGCCCACGAACTCGCACATTTGCGATTCCGTTGGGAAAGGTATTTTGGAGTGGACAATGTATCATTCTGCAAGCAGGAGGGTTGCACGCCGCAATTTCCATTTCGCTGTCCACTGGGCGAGCTGTGCAGGGTCCTGTTTGCCCCAATTCGTGCCTCGCGAATGAAATTCGTAATGTAGCCTATGTTTCATGCGTCTAATACATATGGAGGTGATCCCAATGAGAGCTTTATGGAACAGAGGGTGGTTAGTGGTGGCTTTCGCTCTTGCGGGAACCACGCTCGCCATGGGGAAAACGACAATGATGCCCACGCCTGGAACGCTGAACAGTGCGGAAGGCCAGGTGATTTTTGACGGACATCCAGCGCAACAGCGGTCGATACGAAGCGAAGCACTTCGGCGACACCAAGTGATCGAGACGCGGCGTGGCAAAGCCGGGCTGCTGCTCACGCCGGGCTCTTACCTGCGAATCGGCGATAACTCCGAGGTAGAGATGGTTTCTACACGTCTTGATAATGCGAGGGTCAAGGTGATCAAAGGCGACGTCTTGCTCGATTCATATGCGGTCTTCAAACACGATCTGGCAGTCATCATGGACGGTACAAGAACGAGAATAGACAAGAAAGGACTTTACGGGTTTAATGCCAACCAGAAGACCATCGGGGTTCTGCGCGGGAAAGCAACCGTTTACACACAAGGTTCCCGACTCACCGTGAAGAACGGGCGACAACTGAACATTGCCGGCCAGCCACCATTTGAAATCTGGAAACTGAATAAAAGGGCCTTCAAATCCAGCAGGCTCTATCAATGGAATGAAATCAGAAGCAGATACGAAGCCAGGGCCAGGAGAAGCGTGAGGCGGTCGATCGCTCAATCAGGCAACTGGTACGGTCCGGGCTGGTATTGGTCACATTACTGGGGCTCTTATACTTACTTGCGCTCACCCGGAATGTATTACGCCCCCTATTACGGTCCTTGGGGCTGGAACAATTGGGGCTGGGGCGGCTGGGGATGGGGTGACGGCGACGGCGATTAGCGAGCCGTGACCTTGTATTGCCGACTCACTGACGACCACATGGTCAGGCGGCAGCACTTTTCAGAAACTCCGCGGTTTCCGAGTCAAGGGCCGCGGAGTCTAAGACCGCAGACTCGCTATTTCTGTTTCGTACCTGCTCCCGCTTCGGCGTTCAACGTTTCATTGGTCAGCGGGGGCAAGTACCAAACAGACACCATAACTTTCGTGCCTTCCTCCTGTTCGGTTGCGACTTTCTGGCTTTTTTCAAAGACCAGCTTACGCCATCTGCCGGGAGGCCGACGATCTTATGACGCCAGAGTCCGGTGCGGGAAGGTTTCTTCGCCGATCGAGATGAACTCTCGCTGGAAGGCAAGAAGCTCTCGGGGAAAGTGAAAGACCCTATGTGCCCCTTATTGATTACCCGGCTTGCCCGCCGCTCAGTTCCCGCGGAGCCTGGAAGTGGGGAATTTCGGTCAACAGTTCCCGCAGGCGTTGTCGTGCTTTGTGCAGTTGGGACTTTGAATTTCCAACCGACCGACCCGTCAGTTCAGCAATTTCGCGATGGGCATATCCTTCGATATCGTGCAGAACGATGACTCTCTTGAATCCCGACGGTAGCTGATCGATCGCCCCTTGCACCAGCATCCGGCTTATCATGCCTCCTACGTGATCGGTCTCGTCGGTGGGCTCAATCCTCCTTGTGGTATCTCCATTCGATCGCCTGAGTTCATCGAAGGAAACCATAGGATGCGACTTCTTTCGCAATTGCATTAATACGATGTTGACGCCCAGTCGGTAAAGCCACGTTGAGAAGGCCGCCTCACCCCGGAACGTGTGGATCTTCCTGAAGGCGTGCAGAAAGATCTCCTGTGTGAGATCTTCGGCTTCCGCCTGATTGGCCACCATCCGCATACACAGGCTGTAAATCCGGCGGCAATGTAATCGATATATTTCCGCTATTGCGGACTGATCACCGTTTTGGGCCCTTTTGACGAGTCGTATGATGTATTCGTTCTTCATCAAGCCTCCATGCAGAATTTGGCGCCTCGAATGATTGTGTTGCCAAATAATGATTCTGCGTGCCGGAGCAACTTGAGCCATTTCAGAAATTAGGCGTAAAGCTCGTGGGACTTCCTGAATGTGACTCGCCGCCCCCTATTTGCGTCCACAGAAAAGAGATGGTGCTACGAAAAAGTCTTGCGAAGGAGACGGCCGTCTCAATTCACCCAAGCGGATTCGGTTTCGCCTCCCGCGGTCCCGCACCACGAATCGCCCTCCTCACCCTTGACCATCGACTGCACCGACGCAATGGCACTGTCTAACCTAACTTGAAGCAAAGGAAGGAAACAATTGGGCAGGAGCAAGATTTTTGACTAGAGGGATATGCAGTATTTCGTGTCGTTCGAAAGGGTAGCGCCAAATCTACAACTTTCGATCTATATCGAAGAGAAGAAATTGGAAGAAAATGGCGAGGCAGGAGATTTCACGTTGCTAAAGACCGGATTACTCGAGACCTACAATGCCACGCTTAAGAGCCACGGTGGCAGCTTCAGTCCTGCTTTCCACGCCGAGTTTTTGCAGAATGTGATTGACGTGAACCTTGATGGTACCCTCGCTGACATTTAAAACCGTCCCGATTTCCTTGTTGCTCTTTCCGGTCGCCATCAGGCGGAGAACTTCCAATTCGCGCGAGGTGAGATCTTTTCTGGCAACGCGGTTCGCAAGACGGGCCGCTACCTGCGGAGAGATCTCGGTCTTGCCCTCGTGTACAGAACGGATGCATTCCAGCAGTTCATCGCGGGAAACATCTTTCAGCAGGTATGCCTTGGCCCCAGCGCGCAGACCGCGATAGATGTCCTCGCTCCCATCGTAGGTGGTCAACAAAATGATCCGTGCTTCAGGACACCTTTCGCGAATTGTCCTGAGGGCTGTTACGCCATCCATGTCCGGCATCCGCTGGTCCAACAAGGTTACGTCCGGATGGTGAATGAAGAACTGCTCTACCGCTTCCCGGCCGTTGCTGGCTTCTCCAACAAGCTGCATGTTAGGATGGCGGCTTATGAGAGCCGCCAACCCCTCTCGGACCACTGGGTGGTCATCGGCAATGAGAACTCGAATTGGACCAGATTCTTTCAATTTAAAACTCCAGCAGGGGGAGATATTGCTGGGACGAGCGCGACAACCCGCGTCCCCGAACCGGGCTCGCTGTTCACAGTAATTGTGGCACCGATTTGTTCAGCCCTTTCCCGCAAGCTAAGCTGTCCAAAGCTTCCATCTTCGCTACCCGATTCAACGTCGAATCCGTGACCGTTGTCCTGCACGGACAGTTGGACTCCGCGACGGTTGAAGGCGAGTTCGATCTCGACCAGGCTGGCATGAGCGTGCCTCAGCGCATTCGTCAACGCCTCCTGGCCGATCCGCAAGAGGTGAACTTCCGTTTCCGGTGAAAGCGGGCGGACCGTTCCACGCGTCGAAAATTCAACCTTGATCTGTTTGCCAACCGTCATTTGATGTGCCAGATTCCTGAGCCCTGACACCAAGTCGCCGCCCTCCAAAGCCTGCGGGCGGAATGCCCAAACGGAACGGCGCGCTTCTACCAGGCTGCTGCGGGCCAGATCCCGCGCTTTCTTAAGATGGGCCATGGCTCCCTGAGGGTTTTCTTCCAGGATGTCATCCGCTGCTTCCAATTGGATGAGAATGCCGGTAAAGCCTTGCCCCAGGGTGTCATGTATCTCTCGTGCCACGCGATTCCGCTCTCGCAGGAGGGTGGCGTGTTGTCCCTCTTCTGCCAGCCGGATCAACTGCATAGCCAGGCTCACGTGCCACGCCAGCGCCTGAGTGAGAACGATCTCTTCCCGGGTAAAACGGTCGCGGCGCGTATCGCGAAGGGTCAGTGTGCCGATTACCTTTTTCTCGAAAAGCAGAGGAACGCACAACATTAGCTTCACATGATGAGCTTTCATCCAGGAGCGCACCTCAGGTTCCAGTAAACGGGACGCGGAGACATTGTGAATTACAAAGGGACGTCGTTTGAGTGCTCTTGAAGCGATCTTCTGTTTAAGATGAAGATTTCCCGCCGCCGAGGGGTGGCTCAACTGCTCCGCACCCGTAAGAATCTTCCCATTGTGAGAGGTTTTGTAAAGTGTATTCGCCTTTTTGTCAAAGTCGTGAAGCCATAAGGCACATGAGTGAACTTTGAGTTCTTCGGTAACGCCAACCAACACCTCATCCAGGAACTTGCTCAGGTCCGGAGCGGTAGTGAGGGCATTCAATGTGTGGAGCAGAATCTGGGTGTGACCTTGGGCCACCCGTTCTGCTTTCTTACGTTCCTTGATTTCATCCCGGAGCGTCTTGTTTGTCGCCCGGAGTCGCTCCTCTGCCTTTCTCCTTTCGGAAACGTCAATCGAGTATCCGATCATTCCCACAACCTCGTTGCGGCTATCTCTGAGCAGGGACAGAGAAAGGTGCGCCCAAAACTCCGCGCCGGCCTGCAGATCGCGATCGTCGTTGCCGTTGAGCTGGAGTTTCTCGCCCTGGCCCAGCTCACTCTGCCCTTAAGGCCACCGGATCGTCTTCACGCCGCCGGACTTGAGGTCAAGAACGAGGTCTTCGCGGACAGCGTGGGGTGGTCCGACATCGCGAGCCAGGTTATGTCGATCTATGGCGATCTCCCCGAGGCCCACCGGCGAAGAACCGTCATCATGTCCGCCTACTACGGCGTTCCCGGCGCGCTCCAGATTTTCGCTGATCCGAACAGTCGTCCGATCGAGGTGAGCCCGCAGTTTAGCGACTACTACTGGCTCCCAAAGAATCTCTCCGCGACCGACGTGCTCGGGCCGGTCGTTGGACTGGTGGCCGACATCGT
>JAKAWN010000355.1 GCA_021827245.1 Acidobacteriota bacterium
TTCCGGAATTTACCAGCCGCACCCGTTCTATGGAAGGAAAAGCCTTGATAATTTCCTCTGCCAGGGCCACTTCGGCAGCCGTCGAGGCGCCAAAGCTGGTTCCGGTTTCAAGCACAGCAGCAAGAGCCTGCATGACTTCAGGGTGACAATGGCCCAGTATCAAAGGTCCCCAGGAAAGCACGAAGTCCAGGTACTCATTGCCGTCAACATCTGTCACGCGAGCACCTCTGCCTCTGGACATAAACAATGGAGTGCCACCCACTGCTCGGAACGCTCGTACCGGCGAGTTCACTCCCCCCGGCATCAGTTCAATCGCTCTACGGAAAAGCTGTTCAGATTTTTCACCCATTCGTCCATCCTAACCAAAAGTTTTTGAATTATCGCTGAGTGGAGTCTTACGCATGCTTCGCAGATTGAAGCCTCCTACCACCCAGTACACTATGTGCAGCAACGTCCAAGATGAACTTCGGAAGGCTCAAGAACAGACGACTGCGAAGTCCACAATATGCCTGCTTCCCTTCAACCAGATCCTGAAATACGTTCAGGAAAGTCCTGCTTCGGCCGCAAAACTGGATCATGCGTGTGGTCACGCTCGCCCCCAGGAACTCCCCTCGGTAAAACTTTGGACATAGCCGGGCACCCAGCATCAATTTGGCCCCAAACTCATTCCATACTTGTTGTGTGTAGGAGCAGCCATTAAGGAGCGAATCGGCCAAAAGCTCCCCTGACCGAAGAGCGAAATACAAGCCCTCGCCCGTAATAGGGTCAGCCAAGCCTGCAACATCTCCAGCAAGTGCCCACCCCTCGCCTTCCATCCTGATCCGCGCCCAACTATCAACCTCCAAGGAAGGAAGCAAATGGCTGAAAACTGAGGCGCAGTCCGGAGAATAGCCATAACAGTCCATAAAACGAGCCAGCTTTTGCCGGAGATCAGACATTCTAGACTGCCCCACTTTGCCGCATATTCCCACGGATAAATGGTCCTTACGAGGGAACGACCAGGCATAGCCCTCGAAATCCTTAAAGAATTCAATTCGCAGAAGATCTTCGTGCCCCGGAACGTAATAGCCGTATGTCAGCATAAAGTCATGCGCACTTAGAGCCCCGGCCAGCTTGTTCCGCAAAGCACTTCGTGCGCCCGCTGCCAGAATCAAATAGTCAGCCCCATAAGATCCTGCGCGCCCTGTGAGACGCCATTTATCGCCAATCCGATTTATACAGGTTATCCGGTCCGTTACAACCTCGGCGCCGGCCAGTCTACTCTTTTGAAGAAGGAAATGGTTGAGTTCCCTTCTGGAATAAACAACCAGAGGTTCACGGAGATTCACGCGTACAGTTGCACCGCCAGGGGCGCACAACTCCATCTTCCAAACAGGATTAGCCGACCCTGTAGTTTGGAGAAGATAAGGATATTCTTTGAGCGCCTTATGGCTTAAACCACCACCACACGGTTTCTCCCAGCCAACCTTTTCTTCATAGACGACCACGCGATTGTGATCCCACTTGCTGCTCGCCTGATCCATGCCCCGCATGAGACGCTCAGCAGCCATCGCCCCGGCAGGCCCCCCTCCAACAATGGCAATCGTTTTCAATTCTGGCACTCCCTGCATCCTGAAACGTCAGAATATCACGGGATTCTGTACAGTGTAAGTTCCACGGTTTCTGGTGAATAAGGACGTTGGTCCTGTGCGTGCTAAAATAACCTAGTGGATTTGAAGAAAAAAGCAAACCGGCTTGCACTTTCCAAAATACTGCCTTTGGAAGAGGCATACCCGACGATCGAAAACCATAAGGCTCACGGTGCTCGTATTGTATTTACAAACGGCTGCTTTGACCTGTTGCATCCAGGGCACACACGATACCTCGCGGAAGCCAGGAAACTCGGTGACATCCTGATCATCGCCATCAACAGCGATCAAAGCGTTAGGGAATTGAAAGGGGAGGGGCGGCCGATATTTCCACAGGAGGAACGGGCCGAAATCCTTGCAGCTCTAGAAGCCGTTGATTATGTCACGGTTTTCGACGATCTCACCCCCCAGGCAGTAATTGCCCACATGTTGCCCCACGTGCTGGTGAAAGGGGCCGGGTGGCGGCCAAATGAGATAGTTGGGCGCGCTGAAGTTGAAGCAGCGGGAGGTAAGGTTGTTTCGATGGCCACCGTTCCTGGATTTTCTACTACGACCATCGTGCAGTCGGTGCAAAAGGTTTATGGCTAAGAGCCCTCAGACTTGATGTCATCCATTCAGCCGCTGCTCCAGTCGATTCTCGATCATCCTGGGTTGCAGGCAGCGCTCGGGAAGGCAGAGGCATGCCCAAACGGGGGTCCCCACGAAGTTTCAATTTCCGGACTCACTCGTCCCGCCAAGGGAATTGTTGCAGCACTCCTTGCTCATCAACTGGCAAGACCTGTCATCATGCTCACTGCAGACAACGAGTCTGCCGAGAGATTGGCAAAGACAGCTTCCACGGCGATGGCCTGGCTCAAACCTCGCGCAGGTAATGCTGCAACCTCTCTCGCCGAATTCGATTGCTCGCCCTACGAGGCCCGCTCCCCACACCCTGACATCCTCCAGCGGCGTGCCGTCACGCTCTGGCAAGTATCGAGCGGCCAAGTCCAAGTGCTGTGCGTACCTGTCCCGGCTGCATTGATGCGCTATCGTCCGGCCCCTTTCTATCGCTCACTTGCCCTTGAGTTGAAAAGTGGTGACGAACTGGCTCCAGAGGACCTCGCCGAGCACTTGCTCAAGGTTGGCTACGAACGCGCTGAACCCGTCTCTGCCGTCGGGCAGATCTCGGTCCGCGGGGGCATCCTGGATGTGTTCCCGCCGGAAACCGCCTGGCCCGTTCGCGTCGAGTTTTTTGGAGATTCCATTGAATCTTTGCGAGAGTTCGATCCCGGTACGCAGCGGTCAAGGCAGAGCATTTCGAGCACGTCGCTCCTTCCTCTCAGTGAGGCGGCTGCTCCGTTGAATTTCTTCGATCGACTAACAGGCGTGCTCGCAAGTAGAAAACCTGCGGGGAAAAAGGATCGGCTCTCAATGGGTTGGGAGGATTTGTACTCCGGGCCATTTCCCGGCTGGGAGTTTTATGTCCCGCTCGTGGAAGCTCACCCGCACAGCATGTTCTCGCTGCTGGAACGTCCTGTGCTTGTCTGGGATGAACCGGACGACCGGCAAGCACAGGTGCACAAATTCATACAACACCTGTACGCCGGGTTCGATACGGTCAGAGACATGAGTCCACAGCCGCCCCAGCCTGATGAGTTGTTCCTGACCGAGGAAGAATTTCAAAAGTCAGTCGAAATGCTTTCCGCTATCTCGCTCAACGAACTCGTCATTGAAGGTGACTCCGACACAGAGAGATTTCTCGCGGGATCTGCCAAGTCTGATCATCGATTTTTTGTGCCATCACAGCCTGTGCCAAAGTACCAGGGATCGCTTAAAGTCATGGCAGAGCACCTTCGAGCACAGATCGAAATTGGGGTCAGGGCGGTTCTCGTCGTTCCGACCGACGCAAAGGCCGACCGGTTGCGCCAGATCTTTTCCGACTACGCTCTCCCCTTTGAAAACATCACCTCCTTTGAGACGGATCTGAAAGCGGCTCATCCGCACCCTTCCCAGGTGCAACATGGGATGCCGGTCAACGCCTTGATGATCGCCCGCGGAGACATTGAGGCCGGAGTCGTTTTCCCTGATCTTCACATACTGCTGCTTTCCGAACGCGATGTGTTGGGAGATTTTGCCTGGGCGGCCGCGCCCCGCAGGGACGGCAATGCGTCGAGTTTTCTTTCAGACTTGAGCGATCTTGAGGTTGGGGACTTCATCGTTCATGTCGACCACGGCATCGGCATCTATCAGGGATTAAAACAATTGGAAGTCGGCGGCTCAACACGTGACTTCATGCTCCTCACTTACCAGGATGACGCCCGGCTTTACGTTCCTCTTGAACGGCTCGATCTCGTAGAAAAGTACCGTTCCAGTGGACAAGGAGTTAAGCCGACGCTGAATCGCCTGGGCGGAACATCCTGGCAGCGGACCAAGAAACGTGTGCAGCGCGCCTTGCGCGACATGGCGGAGGAACTGCTGCGCCTTTATGCGGAGCGGAAAATGCGCGGCGGGACGGCATTCCCTCCAGACAACAACTGGCAGAAGGAATTCGAGGATTCTTTTCCGTTCGAGGAGACGCCCGATCAGTTGACCGCGATCGATGACATCAAGCGGGATCTTGAATCTTCTGAGCCGATGGACCGCCTGCTCTGCGGCGACGTGGGCTACGGCAAGACCGAACTAGCCATGCGCGCGGCGTTCAAAGTCGTCCAGGAAAGCCGACAGGTCGCCGTGCTCGCACCAACCACCGTTTTGGCATTCCAGCACTACACAACTTTCCGCCAGCGTATGGCGCACTTTCCCGTTCGGGTTGAGATGCTCAGCCGCTTCCGCTCGCCGGGAGAGATCAAGAAAACGCTGGCCGACGCCGAAGCGGGCAAAGTGGACGTCGTCATCGGAACCCACCGCCTGCTATCCAAAGACGTGCAATTCCAGGATCTGGGACTTCTGATTGTGGATGAAGAGCAACGATTCGGCGTGGCCGCGAAAGAACGCTTGAAAAAACTGAAAGCTAACGTCGATGTGCTGACCATGTCCGCGACTCCAATACCCCGCACTCTTCATATGGCCTTGGGTGGATTGCGCGATTTGTCCGTTATTGAGAGCCCTCCGCGCGGGCGACTCGCGATTCAGACCACCGTCGCTACGTTCAACGACAGCCTTATCCAGGCGGCCATTCTGCATGAAATGGAGCGCGACGGCCAAGTCTACTTTGTCCACAACCGCGTTGAATCGATCTTCACCATCGCCGCCTTGCTTCAGCGGCTGGTTCCGACAGCGCGGATCGGCGTTGCACATGGACAGATGGGCGAGCGGGAACTTGAACGAGTGATGCTGAAATTCATGGAGGGCAAGTATGACATGCTGGTGGCCACGGCACTTGTCGAAAACGGACTTGATATTCCGCGAGCCAATACCATGATTGTGAACCACGCGGAACGCTTCGGCCTGGCGGATCTATACCAGCTTCGCGGCCGAGTGGGCCGGTCTGACCGCCGCGCATATGCCTATTTTCTGGTTCCAGCGGTTGACACCCTGACGCCCATTGCCAAGCGTCGACTTGCGGCACTGAAGGAGTTCTCTGATCTGGGCGCCGGCTTCCGTCTGGCGGCACTGGATCTTGAGTTGCGGGGCGCTGGAAATGTTTTGGGACACCAGCAACACGGGCACCTCAACGCTATCGGCGTCGACCTTTACTTGCGCATGCTGGAAGAGACCGTGCACGAACTCAAGGGCGAGCCATCCACGCCCGAGGTTCGCACTTCCTTTAACCTCGGCATCGACATCAAGATTCCTGAAACCTACATTTCCGACGAACACCAGCGGCTGCGAATGTACAAGCGGATTTCCAGACTCAAAACCTGGGAGTCAGCCAAAGACATGGAAGCCGAGCTCGCTGATCGCTATGGTCCTATCCCTGAACCCGTCAAGCAACTTCTGAATTACGCAGTCGTAAAATCGCGCGCCGAGCAACTGCTGGTTCAGACAGTGGAACGTAAGGGCGGTGAGGTTCGGATGCGGTTTCATGAACAGACACCCGTCAATACCCGAAAATTATTGGAGATGGTTAGCACGCGGCATGGGATGGTTTTGCAGCCCGATGGCATCCTGCGTGTTCGGGCGAACGATGGAGGCCGAAACATTCTAAAGGAAGTTGAAAACATCTTGATGGAACTACAGCCGCAGCGCTAACATGATTCTTCGTGGGAGTCTTACGGCAGTTGAGCTTCGGACACGCGGATGCCGGGGGACTACCTCAGCCCAGCAAAACCTTATGGTTGGGGTGGACACAATGAAACACAAGACCATCAATCTATTGTTATACGGGGGAATAGCAGCGGTTATCCTGGCATGGACCGTACCGCGAGCCAATGCGGATTCGCACCCTATTCTCGTTGAACGCATCGTCGCACAAATTAACAACAAGATTATCACACAACGCATGTACGATGCAGAACGCCAAAAGCTGCGTACTGAATTAGCTCAAAAATACTCCGGCGCAAAGCTTCAGGAGCAATACCTTGCCCATAGCAAAAATCTTCTCCGCGACATGATTGACCAGGATCTGCTGGTTCAAAAAGCGAAAGACGACGACATAAGCGTCGAGACCGATCTCATCAGGCGCTTGGACCAGATCCGCCAGGAAAACAACTTGCCATCCCTTGAGGCCCTGCAGCAGGCCGTCGAGAAAGGTGGGATGAACTGGGAAGATTTTAAAAATCAGATCAGGCGTCAATTGCTGACACAGGAGGTCATTTCACGCGAGCTTGGGTCGCGCATCATCATCTCACGGGCGGAGGCTCAAAAGTTTTTTGAAGCCCACGAGAAGGAGTTCGATTCTCCACCGGGAGTTCATCTTGCCGAGATTCTGATCTCAACCGACAAGCATTCCCCGGAAGAAGCAGAAAAGCTGGCGAACAAGGCCCTGGCCGATATTCAGGACGGCGCCCATTTTTCAGAGGTTGCTAAAAAGTACTCCGATGCTCCGAGCGCAAGCGACGGAGGGGATGTTGGGTTCTTCAAGGCTGGGACGATTGCTCCGGCCATCGCCTCCGCAATTGCCAATGTTGATGTCGGCGAGGTCAGCCCTATTATCAAAACTCAGTATGGGTACATGATTTTCAAAGTTCTTGAAAGACGTGTGGGGACAACCCCCACGTTTGACCAAGTTCGAAACCAGGTGATGAACTACCTCTACGGAGAGAAAATACGCGATTCGTTGCGTGGTTTCCTGACAACCCTGCGCGAGCAGAGTTCCATCCGGCTTGCGCCAGGATTTGTGGATACAGGTGCTCCTCCCGGAGGAGACAGGAGCGACTGAAGAAGGGCAGACTTTGATGAAAGAGATTTACGTGGCCGACCTGA
>JAKAWN010000356.1 GCA_021827245.1 Acidobacteriota bacterium
TCGGCCCGCGCCTTCTCGCCGGACGCGGGTATGCCCGGGAGAAATCTTCCGCGCCGCCTTCCGCTCACGCAGTTCCTTGATCCCCTCGGTGATGGCGCGCCTCGAGACTCCCGTTGCACGCGCTACCACGGTAACTCCTCCGTACCCGATGGCCGCACTCTCGGCAGCCGCCACCAACCGCCGCATACGCTCATCCAGAAAGGGCGATAGAAAACGAAACCGACGCTGAATGTTGCTGTGAAGCACCAGCCCAAGTATAAACTGAAATCATCTCCGATTGTTACAGTTATTATCTGACACTCCCTTAGCGTCTTGTCGCCAACGACTCCGACAGAAAATCCCGCTCAGATCAAAAAGGAAGATCCGTCGGTAAATCATATCCAAACCTCCTGAACTCTGGAGTAGTCTTATTCTTCGTGCAGCATGCACGAGACCCTTGATTTCAAATAGCCGGGAGCCGATATGTGCCTGATGCGCTTCCCCGGATCAAAGCTGGCGACCGCCCCGTATTGATCGAACCCGGCGCCGCCGTGGCCGGCGTGTTTTTCCGCTGTCTGGCGGAGGCCTGCTGTAGTGTGGCATGTCTGATGGGCCCAACCTATAAGCTGCCGCGGCCCGCAACCCTGCGGCAACCCCAGACATCAGATCATGCCGAAAGTCTTGCCGCACATTGTAAGAATCGCGACGAGTGCGCGACCCGCGTTTGACCATCGTCTGCGGGCAATAGCCAAAGCGCCGACTTCTGGTGACCGCCAAAGTGTCCTGGCAGCCATGGGAGGGGCTCAGCCTTCGATGCGGATGACACCTTTTTTGATTGCGAACTTGATGAGGTCGGTTCGATTCCGCAGGCTGAGCTTTTCCATCAGGTGCTCACGATGGGTCATGGCGGTCTTAACGCTGATGCCTAGAGAATCGGCAACTTCCTTATTGCTCATCCCGAGGGCTACAAGCCTCAAGACTTGCTTCTCACGGTCGGTCAAGGTTTCATAAAGGTCTTCTTGTTCGACTCCAGCCTCTTTGGGGGCGTGCTGGACCGCTTCCATCGCCACGTGCGGATCGAGCACCAGCCCTCCGCGGGCGGCGGAACGGATTGCAGAGGCCAGTTCGGATCCGAGCATTCCTTTAAGGACGTAGCCTGAAATCCCGATCTTGAGAAAGCGCCGGACATATTCCGGGTCGTCGTACTGGGTGAGCACCAGCACACGAGTCTTCGGTACCTCTCGCTTCAGGTCAAGCGTAGCCTCGAGCCCGCCCAGCCCAGGCATCGCAATATCCATGAGGATTACGTCAGGCTGAAGTTGGCGGCACTGCTCGATGGCCTGGCGGCCATCGGTGGCTTCTCCCACCACCTCGATGTCCGGGGTCAGAGCGAGCAGGGCTTTGATGCCGTCACGCATGAGAGCATGGTCGTCGGCGATGACGACTCGAATCTTAGCCATCATCTTCCTCCAGAGGCACCGTCAGCACGAGGCGCGTGCCCCGGCCCGGCGCCGAATCGATCAGGGCGGTCCCGCCCAGGATTTCCATCCGCTCTCTGATGCCAGCCAGGCCGAGCCCCCGGCCGCTGGTGGCCGTGTCGGAAATGCTTGCCGGATCGAAGCCCTGGCCGTCGTCCTCGATCTCGATGGTGACCGCTTTAGCGGTAGTAGCGCATTGGATCAACACGGTTTCGGCTCGCGCGTGCTTGACGATATTGGTGATAGCCTCCTGCACAGCGCGGAAGAGCGCTGTCTCGACCTCCGGAGCCAGCCGTCCGTTCTGCTCCTCGGTTTCACAGCGCACCGCGATCCCCTGGCGTTTCAGGTCCCTCTCCGCATACCATTCGATTGCCCGAAACAATCCAAGGTCATCAAGCACCGAGGGCCGAAGATCGAAGCTCAGCCGGTGGATGCCATCGAGCGTCCGCATGGCCAGCGCCCGGGCCTCCTGCAGGCGGTCGCGCGAGGCTCCCTCAGGCAGCGTCGCAATCGCAGTATCGAGTCCGAGGGCCAGCGCCCCGATCACCTGGCTGGTTTCATCGTGCAATTCGCGCGCAATTCGGCGGCGCTCCTCCTCTTGCGCTCTGATCAGCTTCTGCAGCAGCTTGGCTCTAAGCTGGTCGTGCTGCTTGAGTTCCTCATAAAGCTGCTTGATCTCTGCTGTACGTTCCTGGATGCGCAACTCGAGCTGATCCCGCCCACGCGCTACGTCGTCGAGCGATTGCTGCAAGGCTACACGCATCCGCTCGAACGCTCGGCCGAGATGTCCCACTTCGTCACTGCCCAGGTCGGGGACGGGAATCTCCAACTCGCCTGCTGCGATATGCTCCGCTGTCCCGGCCAGGGTCGCGAGCGGCGCGGTAATGCTCGACGCCGCTCCCAGTGCAAAACCCAACGACAGCAGGACGAGAACAGGACCCCAGATCAGAATCTTTCGGCGCAGCGCCGCCGCCGTCGCAAACGCTTCAGCTTCAGGCTGCCGGACACTGATTCCCCACGACCGGCGCGACGGCAACGGCGCAAACGCCATTACCTCTTCCACTCGCCGGTTGATTGGGCCGGTCTGATGGCATCCGTGGCAGGTGCCTACGGCCGGCGTTCGACCCTGGATAAGGCTGGCGAGGAAGTCACGGTGGTCGCTTCTAGTGTACAGCCGCCCCTCCGCCGTGCTCGCGATGACGACGCCGTGCTGGTCGACCAGGTCCACTGTCTCGCGCGCCGTCAAGGGTACGAAATTCAGCAACCCGCGGAAGGCCGAACCTTCA
This sequence comes from Acidobacteriota bacterium, assembly GCA_021827245.1. The sequence continues at coordinate 2,744 of JAKAWN010000356.1, forward strand.
GGGTTGATCGCGCCGCCGATGACGCCGGTTACCTGTCCCTGTGCATTCCTTAGAGGCACGAGGAGAAAGAGCCGGCGAATTCCGCCGGGCCCCTCCCATAGCGTTGAAATCTCCGGTAGTCCTTCCTCGAGCGCTTTTTGCACCGCCGGAAGCGCTGTGGGGAGGCTGGCAAAGCGGATGCCGGATGGCTCGGCCTGAAGGACGTCGCCATTGCGGTCCAGAAGGAAGGCCCAGCTCAGCAGGCTGGACCGGACATAGGCCTCGCGGAGCGCCGCCTGCTCGACCTGGGCACTTCCTGGTCCCAATGGGGGCGATACCCCTTCGAGAAGTGCGAGGTCCGAATTCACCACCCAATCCACGTGAGCGGCAATGCTAATCGCCAGTTGTTCCCGCTCCTCGAGGACCTGGTTTTCCATCTCGCGGACGCTTGACCAACTCAACCACCCGAGAATGGCGATCGGGCCCAGCGTCCCGGCCATTGTCAAGAGCACAATCCGGGTGCGCAGGCCGCGCCGCACACCCCGAATGAAATTGATCGCTGACATTATGTTGACACTCGGCTAATTCGGCTGTTCCGCTTTCTCGGGCTGGGGCGATTGGGACTCCTCAGCCAGTTTTTCCTCATCCGCAAGCATCCGTGCGTACTCCAGTGGATGCTCCTTTTCCATCCGCTCACGGCTCTGCTTTCCCGTGAATATGCTACCGTCGAACGGGAATGACTCAGGAGACAAATGAGAGTTATAGAGATGCCAGGTAATGATCACCAGAAAGGCCAGCAATCCCTCTTTGCCGTGCATCACAAGGGCCGCCGGGATCACTTCGCCCGGCAGAAAGCGCGTTGTGAAGACGGGGAAGTAGAGCATGAGTCCGGTTGTGACCAGGATCAGCGAGCCAATTACCATGCCCCAATACTCGAACTTCTGTCGGTAGTCAAAGCGATCGAACTGCGCCTTCTCATCCGAAAGCCGCAGGTAGTAGCGCATCATCGTCACGGCGTCGCGGAAATCCTTGCGCGTGGGAACCATCGAGGGTCTCGCCCGGCCGGAGCTCGCCTGCCACAGGGCAATTCCGAGGTGCACAACCACGATGACAGTGAACGCGATTCCCGTAGTGCGGTGGATCCACCGCACACGGTCGATTCCTCCCATGACCGCGATCAGCCATTGGGCCCAGTGCATACGGAAGAATTCCTGCGACAACCCGGTCACAGCCAGAATAGTGAAGAACACGATCACACAGGCGTGTTCGATCCGCTGGCGCACCGAAAATCGGACGATGTAGTTGTTCATCGATTCACCACCGCCCGCCAGAGATGCAGCAAAATCTGCAGCACCAGGCCAGCCACGACAAACGGAATGAAGATCGAGTAAAACACTTTGACGGCGTAAACCAGAGGGGCGTGTTTCAGGCTGGGCTCGTAATGGCCAATCCATGCCGAGGGGAAATTGGCACTGGCGCCCGCATGACACCGCCGGCACACTGTGACCAAGTGCTCTTTGATCTGCTGCGTTCCGGTCGTATCCACTCGCTTGATGTCATGCACGCCGTGACAGTCGGTGCAGGTTGCAGTGAATTCTCGTGGGTGCGCCTTCTCGCCCCGCTCGAGCGTAGCTGTCATCCCGTGGAAGTCATTCAGATAGGTAGTCAAGACCGCAGTGGAGATTCCGTACTTTTCCATCAGCCGCTTGTTGGCATGGCAGCGCGCGCACAACTGGGGAATTTGCAGGTGCCACGACACCGAAAGCGGGTTGGTCGTGTTGTGGGCATGATGGCAGTCGGTGCAGACTGGCACATCGTTGTTGCCTTCCTCGATCAGCGCCTTCCCATGAACGCTTTTGAGGTACTCGGCCGCGATGGCTCCGTGACAGCGGGCGCAGGCCTGGGAAATGCGGGAACGCGGGTGTGCCGGCGGCGCGATCGCATGCGAGCCATGACAATCCACGCAGGTCGGGGCATTTTCATTTCCCTTGGCCAGGGCAGCGTAATGAACCCCGTCAAGCAGGCGGCTGTATTCGGCAAAATGGCATTGTTTGCAGACCTGATAGTATGCCAACTCGACGGCACGCCGGTTCGGGAATGTCTTCGCCGCATGCGGCACCGTAGTGATGTCGCTGTGGCAGTCGGTGCAGGCAAGCCCCGCATGAACGGAATGGGCGAGCGCCTTCTGATTGACGTAAAGAGAGAGAGTCTTGCCGTTTCCGAGCTTTGTCGAAAGTGAGACGTCGCCGTGGCAGGTAAGGCAAACGTCGTTCGAGGGAGCTTCAGCCGGCAAAGCTCCGCCATATTCTCCCGCCGAAGCCACCGCTGCCGCTGCCAAAACCATTAAAACAAAGAATGTAAGAAATCGAACCGGCCTATGACCCATCAGAGATCTCGTTTCGCTATCAATCTATGTCTTTGGCCGTGCATTGACAGTTAGTTTCATCACAATGCCCCGTGATGTTCGTCACATCTGGCCTCGCCTTTCCTGGCGTGGGTGTTATCTGGAACTGCCCTTGCCCTGTCGCCCCGTCTCTTTTTGGCAAACCCATTCATTACATGCTTAATGAAAGCTTGATTGGCCCGGGATCAAGAAAGCGGCGCCTCCAGATTCGCATTGATTATGTGACGGAGGTCACAAGCCACTGTTGCAGAGATCACGGCAGCTTCGGCAGCGAGTTGGATACCATCCGTTTCTGAATGAACTAGGTTGGGCGAAGGCCGGCAGCTTCTTGGACGACTGGAACTCACCTGAAAAGGCATCATCCCGCGTCGGCGCTGCTCCCGCGAGTTGTTAATCGAGCCGATTGAGGGCATCCTCGTCCTTTTGCAGAGGATGTAGGAGACAGATGGCCTGAGAAGAAGTCGAACTTGACTGGGTACGGGGAATCAAAACGATGAACGCTTGGCAGCGATGCCTGGTAGTGTCGATAGCAATGTTCATGCTCTCCCCCGCTGGCTGGGCGCAGGGTTCTGCCCCGATCAGTAGCAACTCCTGCCTGACATGCCACGGCCAGAAGGGCTTCACGGGCAGCAAGGGCCAAAGCCTTTACATTGACCCAAAAGAGTTTCAGTCTTCGGTCCACGGCGCCCTCGGCTGCCAGATGTGCCATACCGAGGTCACGCAATTCCCTCACAAGTTGCCGGTCGCGAAAGTGGCTTGCGCCAACTGCCATGCCAGCGAGAACTCAGATTTTCAAGTCAGTGTTCATCATCTGGTGATGGAAAATCCTTCGTCGCCAGCCTGTCTGAACTGCCATGGGAACCCACATACGATCGTTTCAGTCCATGATGCTCGATCTCCAGTTTATGCGCTGAATCTGCCGCGGACCTGCGGAAAGTGTCACGGAAATCCCAAGCTGGCCAAAGAGTACGGACTACCGAATGTTTATTCGATGTACATCGATTCCATCCATGGCCTTGCGTTGACCAGGGATGGCCTGCTCGTCGCTGCCACCTGCACAAGTTGTCACGGCGCTCACAAAATCTTTGCCCCCAATAACCCACACAGCCGGGTGTACCGGAAGAATATTCCCTCAACGTGTGGTACCTGTCACGCCGGGATTGAGGAGAAGTATTTCCTGGGTGCTCACGGCAAAGCAATGCGAGCGGGCGATTCCGATTCGCCCGTCTGCACCAGTTGCCACACTGCGCATTCCATTGTGAGTGTTCGGACAGCATCTTTTCAGTTAAAGACCGCGGCTAAGTGCGGAAGCTGCCATACGGAGCGGCTGGCGACCTACCGTGACACATTCCATGGCCAGGTAACGGCGCTGGGTTTTGTGGTCACGGCCCGGTGCTGGAATTGCCACAGGGCTCACGAAATTCTTCCTGCGTCTGACCCCCAATCTTCCATTGCCCCGGATAATCTGCAGAAGACCTGCGGCCAGTGCCATGGAAAGGTGTCGAAGAGCTTCGTCTCTTACGATCCGCACGCCAATCCTCGCGATAGTACGCATTATCCGGGGCTCTTTTACACAGCGCATTTTATGAATTTCCTGATGCTGGCGGTTTTTAGCTTTTTCGGCCTGCACACGATTCTCTGGTTTGTCCGCTCCATGATCGAGCGGCGAAAGAGTGGGGGGAGCAGTGAGGCGGCGGCGAAGGAGTAAGTATCCTCCGGCAAAGCCGGAGGCTTTAGGTTGTGAGCCGCTCAAAGCGGCTATTGGGCGTCGCTAACGCGGCGCCGTCTTTCGGGGCCACCTTGCGGTGGCTGGTTACCAA
>JAKAWN010000357.1 GCA_021827245.1 Acidobacteriota bacterium
GCTGGACTGCCATGATTTCACCGAGAATGGTCAACTCGTTTCGACTGGGTTGGGGCCGAAACTGGTCTCATGGTGAACAAACACCATTTGGAAAGAACTCCCTGTCCTCAATCGGCATCCTCGGGATTCCCGATAACCCTCTTTACGACGGGGGCATTCCTGGCATGGACTTCGCCAATGTGGGCGGGGTCAACATGCCTTATCTGGGCTCGCCTGACTTTCTCCCGAAATGGCAGTTCACAAACCAGTTCGAAGAGGCGGATACCTTGGACTATACCTATGGCGCGCATGAACTCAAGTTCGGAGTGGATTACCACCTACCGATGCGCAACATATACCTGGACGAACCCGCTCTGCGGGGCCACCTGTACTTCGACGGCCAGTTTACAGGCAACGCGCTCGCGGATTTCTTGATCGGATATCCCTTTGGCGCGCAAGAATCAGTTTTTCACCAAGTGGATATGCGGATGTGGATGCAGCCCTACTTTGCCGAGGACATCTGGAAGTTCAGGCCGCATCTGACCTTCGACCTCGGTCTCCGCTACGATTACGCTACCTGGCCGTACGAAGCTGGCAACCAGATGACCAACCTTGATCCCGCTACGGGCCAGCTCGTTTACGCAAAGTCCGGCTCCGGCTTCTCGCAGCAACTCATCCACCCAGACAAAGACAACTTTGGACCTCGATTCGGGGTCGCCTATCAGGTGACGCACAACACTGTGCTGCGCGCCGGCTATGGTCGCTTCTACCAGCAATTCGAGAGGATCGGAAGCGAAGACCAGATGTCGTTGAACCCGCCGTGGCTTCTAAACGTTCTGCCGACTGTCCCATTCACCGATCACACAACGCCCGTCTTCATTCTCGACCAAGGCTTCCCTTCGTCCTACCGTGACGCGGCCAATATCAACCTGTCCACGGTGCGGCTGCGGGCCGTCGATCCCAATTCGCAACAGCCGACCATTGACCAGTGGAGCGCGGGCTTTCAGCGCAGATTCCCATTCGACACTGTTGCCACGGTGGATTACGTGGGCACGAAGGGAACTCATCTCTCATACTTGATGAACCTGAACCAGCCGAATCCCCCCGGAACATTCAACCTGCCGTATCCGAATCTCGGGATCGTCGAATATCGGGAAAACGGCGGTAATTCAGCCTACAATGGCCTTGAAGCCTCGGTGGAAAAACGTTTCAGCCATGGGCTTACGTTCCACATCGAGTACACTTACTCCAAGTCGATTGATGATGCCAGAGACAATCTCTCGGGATTCGGATCTTCCTTCCCGGAAGATTCCTATAACGTCTTCGCCTACGATCGCGGGCTGAGCAACTTTGATTTTCGGAACCGCTTCGTCTTTGCCTACGTTTATGACTTTCCACTTGGGCACGGGCACGAGTGGGCAACGAGTGGTGTTCCGGCTGCGATTCTGGGCAATTGGCGAATGAACGGAATTTTCACGCGGAATTCAGGCTTTCCCTTTACGGTGACGGCCTCTGCGCTCAGCAACTTTGTCGGGCCGCTGGCTGATACGCGTCCCAACCGCATCTGCAACGGAGGTCTTCCCAGCGGACAGCGGAGCATCAACGAATGGTTCAATCCGGCGTGCTTTCCGGTTCCGAGTACAGCGGCATTTGGGAATTCCGGCCGCGACATCCTTATCGGGCCGCCTTTCACCAATCTGGACTTCAGCCTCGACCGTTCGTTCCCGTTCAGGCTGGCGGGTGAAGGCCGGCAACTCGAATTCCGGTGGGAGGTGTTCAACCTGTTCAACACTCCCCAGTTCAGTATTCCGAATTCGGACGTTTCGAGTCCGGGCACGGTGGGGCGCATAACGAGTCTTGCAGGCGATCCGCGCGTGATGCAGTTCGCACTGAAGCTAGAAATCTTGAAGTTGAGAACTTGGTGTAAATGAGTCAAGTTTTAGAATTTTCGCGCAAGACCACACGGTCGTCACGGAGGGTGCGGCGACGGGTTGGGGGATTCGGCAGGAGTCGGGGGCGCGCTGGGATAAGGGCGGAGGCCTTGGAGACCATGTCTCGGTGGCCGAGAGCCTAAGTGTGGTCGCACTCTGTGCGACGCTTGGTGCCCATTAACGAACTGCGCGTCAGGCCATGCCGAGTTGTCTGTAAACGTGGAAGTGATCATAACATGCTCGTCGGGCTGGGGCAAAGCCCCGTTAGTCTTTTGATGCAAAAATTCGGGTCAGTTTCGCAATATCAACTCAAATGAGTCAGGCTGAAGCCAGCACACGGGCAATCCCCCCAGGAGCTCGTGCGGGCAAGGTTGCAATCGTGCTCGATTTCTTAGCCTGTCTGCGTATCACCAAATAGAACTGGCCTCTATCTCCCTTGGCAAAGAGCATCTCTTTAAAGGAATTTATTAGATTGCTATTGACTTTGCGTAACAAGTTACGGAATATCCTGGGTAGGTATCCTGCCAAAGCACATTTCGAGAGGGAGGGACAAAATGAAAGCAAGTATCTTTTTTGCTCTTGCGTGGCTTAGTTTAGCTTCCATAGCTTATTCACAGCCTCAGAACGCTCCTGAACTCGGGACCATTGGCAGCGTTTGTGCTTACAAAGGTGGGAGGGCTGAAGCTAGGGCGAAACATCTGGACGAGACTGTTGGAAATTTCCGCATGGCGGTGCGAACTCTCGCGAAGGTAGAAGCAGGGTGAGGTTTCGGCAACCCTGCATGACTTTGCCTGACGGAAGCTGGTAGCGTTTGTCTTTTGCCCAGCGAGGGCGAGGAGGACAGGCGATGGCCAGTGGGATTCCCGATATTCCCCACAACATGCGAAGGGTTTATGGGCGTTTCGAGCGGTGGCGGAGCGCGCACACGGGTGTGCGCTTGCCGATTCCGGAGCGCTTGTGGCGAGCGGCGGTGGAGGTGGCGCGGGAGCAAGGTATATTTCGCACCGCGAAGGTTCTGCATCTCGAATACGGCAAGCTGAAGCAGTTGGTGGACGGGGCGAGTCCCACCGCGAAACGGAGACACGTGACGAAAGTCCCGGCAGCGCTTCGGCCCGCTCCGAGTGGTCCCTCGATATCGCGCCGAGGGGCAAGGCGTAGATCGAATGGCGCTCGGCGAATCGTACCGCCGGCGTTTGTGGAACTGCTGGCGCCGCGCTCGGGCAGTTCGCAGGAATGCCGGGTGGAGTTGGAAGGGCCGCGCGGGAGAATGAGGATCGAATTCAAAGGCATCGCCACGGCGGAGTTGGTGGCGCTGAGCCGGACGTTGTGGGATGGCGAAGCCCAACCTGATCAGGGCGAGCGATGATTCAGATCACGCCGCAGATGCGCATCCTGGTGGCGGTGGAAGCGGTGGATGGCCGCAAAGGCATCGACTCGCTGGCGCGGCTGTGCCAGGAGAAGCTCGAGACAGATCCCTTCTCGGGCAGCCTGTTCGTTTTCAGGAGCCGGCGCGGGACGGCGATTCGCATTCTGGTTTATGACGGCCAAGGATTTTGGCTGGCGCAGAAGCGGTTATCAAAAGGACGTTTTCGCTGGTGGCCGTCGGGCCGCACAACGTGGGACGTGGCGAGGACGCTGGAAGCGCATCAACTGCAAGTCTTGCTGGCGGCGGGCGATCCGACAGCGACTCAGGCAGCACCGATGTGGCGGCGGGTGGTTGCCGCGAGCTGAAAAAAATAGCGTAGGGTCTTACGTTCTTCGCCCATCTCTGCTACGCTCCCCGGCATGGAAAGCGTCTTCCGTTACCGCAGCCAAGAGATCACGGCCCCCCAAGTCGAATTCATCCGCCAACTGATCCGAGCGCATCCCGAAGCCACGCGGCGGCGGCTATCGCTCGTGCTGTGCGAGGCCTGGGGATGGAAGCAGGCGAATGGCGCGCCGCGCGACATGGTGTGCCGAGGGCTGCTGCTAGGTCTCGACCGCGCCGGACACATCGAGTTGCCGCCGGCGAAGCAGCAGGGTTTCAATCCGGCGGCGCGGTACCGAGGTCCACGATGGAAGGCAGACGAAGTCGCGGTTGACACGACGCCGCTTGCCGTTCCGTTGCGAGCGCTTCGGCCCTTGGAGTTTCGCCCGGTGCGGCGCACGTCGGAAGAAGCGCTCTTCAACAGTCTGATCGAGCAGTATCATCCGCTGCGGTACATCCAGCCGGTGGGCGAGCACCTGAAGTACACGGTGTATGCGACGGGGCGTCCGATCGCGTGTCTGGCGTGGTCGTCAGCGCCGCGGCACTTGGGCGCGCGGGACCGCTACATTGAGTGGAGTCGAGAGGCGCGCCGCCGCAATATCCGCTTCCTGGCCTACAACCCTCGCTACCTCATTTTGCCTTGGATTCGTGTGAAGCTGCTGGCCTCGCACATTCTGGGGGAGATGGCGCGCAGAATTTCAGCCGACTGGGAACGGAGCTACGGGCACCCGATTTACTTTCTAGAGACGTTCGTTGATCCCGAGCGGCATCGCGGCACCTGCTATCGGGCGGCGAACTGGGTGGTGATGGGGCGGACGACCGGGCGCGGCAAGGATTCCCAGAGCAAGCGGCCGAACCGCTCGATCAAGGAAGTGCTGGGCTATCCGCTCACGCCGCGCTTTCGCGAGTTGCTGGCCGAGGGGTAAAGTGAAGCGGGCGAGCGAGGTGATCGAGGTGAACTTCGAAGAGCTGGCCAGGCTGCGGGAGCGGGCGCGCCAAGGGCCCTTGAGCGAAGAGGATTGCCATAAGCTCGATGCCGCGATCCACGCGCTGCGCTACCTGATCGAGACGATCGGGGAAAAGAACACGACCATCAGCCAACTGCGCACGCTGTTGTCAAAACCCAGTACGGAGAAAACGAGCAAGGTCCTGGAGCGAGCCGGAATCCAATCTCCTTCGCAAAATGGTTCACCTCCCCATGCCAATGAAAAGCCGAAACCGGGGCACGGCCGCAACGGCGCGCGAGCCTATGGGGGCGCGCGACACATCAAGATCGCACACGCCTCGCTCAGGCCGGGAGATCGTTGTCCAGAGTGCTTGAAGGGCAAGGTTTACGAACAGAAAAACCCAGGGCTGCGCATTCGGGTGGTGGGCCAGGCTCCGATTGCAGCGACGGTTTATGAGCTGGAGCGTCTGCGCTGCAATCTGTGCGGGGAGATTTTTGAAGCGGAGGCGCCAGAAGGCGTGGGCGAGGAGAAATATGACGCGACCGCTCGGGCGATGATCGCGCTGCTGAAGTACGGGAGCGGGGTGCCGTTCTATCGGCTGGAGGGTCTGGAGGCAAGCTTGGGAATTCCGCTGCCGCCTTCGACCCAGTGGGAGATCGTGGCGGAAACGGCAGAGGTGAATCGGCCCGTTCTCGACGAGTTGATCCGCCAGGCGGCCCAAGGCCAAGTCTTTTATAACGATGACACCGGCATGAAAATTCTGTCGCTGGCGCGCGCCAGTCCTCGCCGCACCGAGGAGGAGAAAGCATCATCGAGTTCGAAAGAGCGGACGGGACTGTTCACCAGCGGGATTGTATCTCGGACGCGCGAGGGGTGGCGCATCGCGCTGTTTTTCACCGGACGGAATCATGCCGGCGAGAACCTCGCCCGGGTATTCGTCGAGCGGGCGAAGGGCCTCGCGCCGCCGATTCAAATGTCGGATGCTCTGTCGCGCAACGTACCGAAGCTCCCAGAGAAGCTGGAAATCCTCTGGGGAAATTGCAATGCGCACGCCCGGCGCCGTTTCGTCGAGGTGACGCCGAACTTCCCTGAGGAGTGCCGGTTCGTGCTGGAAAGCTTCCGCGACGTTTACGGCTACGATGCCGAAGCGGAGGCACAAGGCCTCGACCCAGAGGCACGCCTGCGGTTTCACCAGGAGCACAGCCAGCCGGTGATGGATGCCCTCCACGCCTGGTTCGATGCCCAGTTCCAGGAGAGGAAGGTTGAGCCGAACTCAGGGCTGGGCGAGGCGATGACGTACTGCTTGAATCATTGGGAACCGTTGACGCTGTTCCTCCGCGAAGCCGGTGCGCCGCTCGACTCCAACCTCGTCGAGCGGGCCCTGAAGAAATGCATTTTGCATCGAAAGAACAGCCTGTTCTATAAGACCACGAACGGCGCGGAGGTGGGTGATCTGTTCATGAGCCTGATCCACACGTGTGAGTTGAACGAGGTCAATCCCTTCGAATACCTCATCGCCTTGCAGCAACACGCCGAGGAACTGGCGAAGAATCCAGCGGCGTGGATGCCGTGGAATTATCGCCAGAGGCTTCAGCCACCTGGCACGAGCCCGGAACCCGCATAGACCTTCCATGGAGTAGAATGGCTTGCCTGGCCACAAACCATAGACTGCGCGCAGGCGGAAGCGTCACTGGAAAATGGTGGAAAAACGGGGCCTTCGGAAAACCGAAATCGCCAAGGGTTTTTGGCCACCCTCCTCATCGGGCCCAAACCCCGTTCCCGGCGGGCCTCTACGCCCGCGTTTTTACGTAGGGTCAGCAGACTACCCCGATGCAGACCCGTGCCCGCCTACTTAGCCGCGGTTTAACGTATCCAAGATTGAAATTCAGACAAAGTGGACCTGAAGCCCACATCTTTGCGAAAACGTATGCTGAGCCTACCCGGAAACGTGTCACTTTTACTGCGCCTATAGATGTATAACATAACGTCCTTTCGGCTTACGTTTTCCGCCGTCTGCGAATCTACGGTTAGCCAGTCACTGCAGATCTCAAAAAAGAAAATTCCCGCGTTCCTTTAATCCAAGAACAGTTAGGCTCGCGGTGCGCTATAATTCTCCGTACTGCCATGCCCAAGCCCGGTCGCCGCGCCGAGTCGCGGCCCTCTGATCAAATCCTGCGCTTCACCAACCGTTGATAACCATACCGACAATAACCCGACCGACAGTGTTGTACCTCGATGATAATGTCCCCTTTTGTGCTCGATAGAAATGTCCCCTAATGTGACCTCTGGAAGGAGGTCAGATTGGGGCGAACGGAGATGAGCAAGAGGGAGTTGAACC
>JAKAWN010000358.1 GCA_021827245.1 Acidobacteriota bacterium
TACCTCAAGACATACGGCGCCACGCTGGCCGAGAGGATTGTCCAATCTTTCCCGCCCCTCCACGACGTCGAGGACTCTGTTTCGCCTCTTCTTGCGAAGCTTCGTCGCGAGCCTTACGCTGCCCAGTCTTTAGCTGTTATGGGGATTGTTCGGCGCTGGGAAAAGTCACGATCTGCTGCTGCCGTGGCCGAATGTGGGACTGGCAATACCTTTATCGCTTTGGCCTCGATGTTTGTGCACAGCCAGGGAAAACCGTTTTGCGGTTTGGTTATGGCTCCGCCACACCTTGTGGACAAATGGGCGCCCGAGTCGTTCCAAACCATACCGGGCGTGCGCGTGTTCATGATTGACGGCCTGCGCGACGCGAAGCCGAACGCAGTTTCCGGTGTCAATGAAGTCAAGCTGCGCCACGGTCAGGTCGTGCGTGAAAGTTTGAGTCATCGCGACTGAAAGACCGGAATTGGGCCATGCCACCTATCTGTTCGCGAAACCCGCAAACATGGATGACTTCCTCCGACTATATGCTAGGACCACTAAGCAAGCTATTCGTGCCAACCAGGACAACATCGCCGAGAGTGTCGGATTCGTGGGCCGCATCAATCACGGGGCAAAGCCTGAAACATGGTTGGAGGCCCTGAGAGTTTTCCTGGAAGGGTCAGTCTAACCTTTGCCGGGGGCAGTGATGCTGTCCAAAATTCCGGATGCCACCGCGACATGAGCTTATAATGTACCCTTTTCAAGGCGTGATTTTGACGGGCATTCTGCCCGGGAAGGCGCTCGCTTTATTATGTGCGGAGGCCAAGGAGATCGGTGTGAAGGTCAAGGTTGAATGCTTCGCAGGTCGAAGAGGGGACCAGCGGCCGGTCCATATCAAACTCCGCGACCGCGACTACATCGTCGAGGAGATACAAGATCATTGGAAGGGCCTCGATGGCGAGTTCTTCAAGGTCCTTGTTGACGATGGCAATCTTTATATTCTCCGCCGCTGCGTGGCCGGCGGAGCCGATGAGTGGTCCTTACAATCCATCGGACCGCAAGAGCATTAAGCGTTTTCGTGATTATCGCCGACCTGAAAACGCCCCTCGTACGAGACAATGCAACTCCGAGACATCGCGGTCATTGATCGAGTTCGGGAGGGGAAATCTTCATGTACAGGCGTTGGATGGACGCTCACTTCAAGTTGGTAGGAGCCTTCCTTTTGATCCTCGCGACTCTGAATCTTTTGGTTTCTGATACACTCTTCCCACAGCATCCCATTATGGCCGCTGCCAATGCGGCGATGGCGGCGATTTGAGAGTGTTGCGGTGAGCTTTAGTGCGGAGGAATTCCGCTTCGAGCGGGTTACTCTGCGGGTTGCGGCTTCGCAGGCCCATCCCGCCTGTCCCCGCGCGCTTGCATTCGCCACTTCGCTAGGTGTATATAGTCGCTAATACGATTTCCCAGCAACCATGGGATCTCCGCCAACGTCCCGAAGGAGGGATGGATGAGTTCGCCGACGTCGAATATGAAAACTACAACATTCTGAGGTGTCCGAATGCAAGTCGAACTAATCTTGAATCCTCAGGCTAAAGGCTATGAGAAGTTGCAGGCTGACGTGAAGGCCCAATTAGCAGAGTTCAAAGACCTTGCGTATAGACGGGTCGAACAGCCACCCCCGGCAGGTGTTCTATCAGCAGAACACGAGATCGTGAAGTTCGTCTTTCAACACCCTGAAATAGCTGTTGGCGGCGTCGTGCTGGCGACTTGGGTCGTGAGACTCGCAACAGTGATCGTCCAGACGGTACGGGCGGTCGTAGAAAGACGCGGGATCGAATCTGACCCGAAGAACCCCATCGCGATACTCGTTGTTGATAACAGGACTTTGGTACTCCCATCTCCGCCCGTGAAAGAACAACGGTTTCTGCGCACCCTAGAGGCCACGTCAAAGCCAAGCAGAGCCAAGCAGCCTGACGCGGGAAAGAAGCAGCCACGATCCAAAGGTGCGCGCAGGAGATAGGGAGGCTCCGGATGAGTAGCCCCGTCAGGCGTCAGGCAATCATAATCGCCAACTCTGTTGCACCTCAGTTGACTCAGCCGGCGTTCAGAGGAGGTGTAGTGCTGCGCACGGCACAGCAAGTTGGTCGCGCGCTTGAGCACCTTCCTGGGGACTATCCTTTTGATGTTGACTTAGTGGTGGATATGACTGCCGCGAAGGCAAGAAGCAGAGTTGCAAGGGGCTCTGAGGATTGTGCCAAGTCCCGCGGGCTGCTTCTCGTATATTATTTTGGGCATGCGCGGTTGCAGGGCGATGACGTTGCGTTCGCGCACCCCTCCGGGAAGAAAGGAGACCGAGATTTCCTCCCTTTCGAACAACTCCTGACAGCGATAAGTTACGGAGGAGCCACAAAGGTATTGATAATCCTCGATTGCTGCTACGCCGGCGCGGGGGCCTTCGCGCTGGCGCGACGGGATTTCAGGTATTGCCTGATGGCCTGCACAACCGACAGCAGTCGAGCATGGTACAACGACAATATCGAACGGCCGCCTATCGGGTATTTCACAGAATCAATCTTGGATGGACTTTCGAACCAGGAGGCAGCAGTCTCTGCGACAAACGACTCCATAAACGTCATGACCCTTTTCAGGTTCGCACAGCGCATCACGAAGGAGAAGACCGATGGGCGTCAGGACGCCGTGTTAATAGGCACATTGGATGAAACGCTTACAGAGTATAGTCCAGTACCAGTCATAATCTCGGGCGTGACAACTGACGCGCCTGCCAAAAGTGGGTATTGCAAGCTCTTGGCAGTGGTTTCGGCACTAGGGAAGAGCAGAGTGGACACGGTTCAGGAGCTGCACCGTAGAGTCCTCCATAAGTACCGAGAGGCATTTATGACACCTTTTAAGGAGCCGGATGGCCGAATCACCGAAAGGCCAGTGCAGGCAGGCGTGCTGAGGCGCTATGTGTCGTTTCTGCGAGCAGTCGGTGCGGTTGACGATGAGGAAATAATGCTGACTGTGTCAGGGATGCAACTCACGGCGGACCATCGAAGGAGCTACAACGAAAGATTGCTACGCCTATTGGATTTGTATCTCTCGCGCTTTGGCCTTACAAGAGAGGCTGTTCGAACCACGATGCAGAAGATCCTGGAGCGCCGCTCCCTGACAACTAGAGTGAATGTCCTGACGGACCTCGCAAGGATTAGCAGGCTTCCTTTGGACCAAGGGAAGGTGGGTATGCTTATGGATTTGCTCGGTCACATCGGCGCGATTGGCATGCCAAGGCGACGCGAGCAGGTTTACTTCCCGTGGTCCGGGCCCACGCCCCGAAGTCGTGGACGTTAGCGTGTGCATGGTCAGCGGGGTTGCTGCGGCTAGGCCAGACGGGCAATAATCGTCCCGTCGCCGGCGTTGACCTGCGCGCCGCTCTAAATGCCGTGCTCGTTGGGAAACTTGTTGCCGCTAATTAGAAGGCCAGCTTTGCGTTGCGACATCAAGTGCAAGCCTTTGGAACGAACCCAACTGCTTCTGTAGGTAGCCCTTTGCGGCTGTGTGCACGCCGCTTTGTTTGGCAACCCTCTATTGGTTGACGGATATTTGGCTATTCGCGGATGTGCCACCGACAATTGATGGCGGAGCCTTATGCTTTGCCCTTTCGCAAATCCGAACCGCGTGTGCCCTGTCTTCTCATTCGTTTCCAGCACTTCGGATCTATCCTGATGACGGAAGTGGCCCCGCTTGCCAGATTGATGAATCCGCCATGATAGCTGATTTCGCCTTGGCGAAACAGCCGGGCCAGTAAGGCTAGGGCGTGCTGCGCGAGAGTCGAATTGATGTACGGGCCTTGGCGGTCCAGGGCAGCAATTGCGCTGCAACTTGGTTCGTTCCCGTCGTCGAGGGTTGGGTCACAGATCTCAGGAAATAGCTCGGCGGCTGTTCGCAAACGTAGTCTCGACCTCCGATTGCGCTCGTTCGGCGGCTCGCCCAAAATGAACTGGCCGCTGTCTGCCTTGTTTCCCAAATCCATCAGGTAGGAAGTTGTACTCCAATTGCTCACGGCATCGCAAATCGCCGCCCTCGCAGCCCGCGTGTCAACGCACCCGATCACAATGTGAGCCCGGAGGTCATCACCGGAATGATTCCGCGAGATGGACTCGCCCGGCTTTAAGTGAGCCGGAACCGCTTCCCACCTGAATCCCCAGAACAGGTTCAGGCGGTTGACCAAAACGACCGCCTTATTCAAGCCCAGTTCTGATCGCGAAAATGGTTGGCGAACACAATTGACAGGCGAGATTGCATCACCGTCCAATACGGTGACGTGCAAGCCTCCAGGATGGCCCCAGGCCACGAGCGATTGATGAAGGTACGGCAGTCCAGCGACGACCGCACTACCCGTCCCGCCGCAACCTACAACCAGCATGCGCACCTGACGTTCGAGCAATTCTGCATGGATGCGGTGTGTTTCCATGACGATATCCTCAACGGTCGGCCCCGCGAGCGACGAAATCCTCCAGCGTCTCGCCGGCATCGGTAAGATATCGGACTGGGAATGCCTTTTTGCCTGCGAGATTTCGCCAGAGACCAATAAACCCCTCGGGATGGCTCGTGAGCCGCACGGCGCCCGCTGCGTGTGTGAAATTCGACTGGAAATATGCGGCTTCCCACCGTGGAATCGAAGAAACATCGGAGCCATCGGGCACGCGCATTGTGCCGGGACAAACCAAGCCTCGGCTGTCCGTATTCCAGTACGGAGCAGTCTTGAGTGGCGAGTTTCCCGCTGGCCGCGAAATCGTTGCAAGCGCTCTTACGGAAAGATCCCTGCCAGCGACCTTGAAGACAAGCGCTGGGTGCGGGAAGACGAGACCATTGAGCTTCCCCGCTTCTTCGTCGGTCCCGCCAAAAAACATGACCCGACGCTGTGGACGCAACCACCAAACCAGCACGTCGGGCGTGCATGCGAGAACGTTGTCGGGAAGAATCTCCGGTTTGACGCGCGCGCCGAGGCCTTCGGCAAGAGTGCGCACGAACGCAGTGGTTAACAGTTCGCCGGCGGCGAGATACGGAGCGCCGTCCTGACTTTGTTCAACTTTATGAAGGCTTGCGAATGCACCGTCTCCGCCGCTTCTATAGACGAGCACGGCTTCGATAAGCTTGAATTCGCGGTTAGCACCAATGTCCACGAAGGTTTTCATTGTTTCACCCTGAAACGACCCATTTCTCGTTGCCCAGCATGACGTCCATCAGTCGGCTTGCCGCCGCAAGCGTCTCGCAAGCGACGCCGAATGCGTCAAACGCTTGCTTCACGCTTTCCTGGTTGCCCGGATCAAACGGGATGATCAGATTCGGCTCGGGCGTGACTTCCATCATTCCTTCGGATTCCTCATCGAATGCCGCCGCAATTCCATCCGCCTCGGCGAAGATCGCCAAGAGAGCGGGCAAGGGCGGGTTGCAGTCCGATAGCAATTCGCCGATGCCGTCATCAAGCTGCGGCCGCTCCGCCTTCTCTGACACCTTCTTGAGGTCGAGCAAACCTGCCACCATCTTTGCCACTGGTGCCTCGGTGATCTGGCCTACCAGGCGGGAAAAATCGTTGAGACCAAGTGGCGTGTGCTTCATGCACGGCGGAATCGAGCCTTGCACATCAGGCAATTCGTACTGGTCGGCCTCTGGCTCATTGGCGATCCAATCCTTCAAATTCTCGATGCGTTCTTCAGCATCCCTCAGATCGTAGACCCTGATCCAGCGATTCAAGGCGGCGACAAATTGGAAAAAGAAGGTTGCGGGCAGGCTCGGGTGACATCCCTCAAGCAGTTTCAGCGTCGGGCCAAAGACCGCGCAGCCTGCCTCAGACGGCTCGACGGTCAAGAAAAGTCTTTGAGGATTAGCTTCATCGTCTTCAGCCCAGGCGGATGGAGAAGTGCTGATCCTTGCTTCCAGAACGAATCGGCGTCGAATGGCCGCGCCGCCGTGGGCCTCGACCCACCGCCCAAGTGTCATCCCAGCGAACGATGTCGGCTCGCATTCAGCCTTTGTCCAGTCCGCCGGAGATGCGATGTCCAACTCGATAAGGGATGTAGCCAGCAGAACGGCGAGGCGGTCATCCGCGACCAAACGATGCACCAGCGGAACCCCACCGAGTCTCGGAATCACCAAGCCGCTGCCTTGCGGCATCAACTGGCGGGCGGAAGCGACCCGGGCGGCGCGTCCAGTGGAGTGCGGTTGTAAGCGCGCGCGCTCGCGTCTACCGCAGCAGTGAAGAGCGCGGAGGCGCGGATCAGTTCCTGGCATCTGGCAAACCTCCCGACAAGGGTTTGGTAACGGGCATGGCGGCCCTGGCGAAGGTTTTCAAGCTCCGCCAGAACCGCCTGGTTCGTCGCCTCCTTTCGTCTGGCATTTTGGTTCATAGGGTCACCCCTTTGAACCAATACTGCGGGAGAACGAATAGACCAGCTTGTCGCCGACCACCTCCGGCCCAGTGATTGCGGCTGTTGCGAGGTCCGGATATTGGTGTGAATACAGTGTCCGGACTTCCTCTACTGAGAGCTTGGGGTCCGGATCGGGAAGCTTCAATGATTGGAAACTGAAATAGCGGTCAAGAACTCGGCTATCCATCAGAGTGCGAGACCTCCCTTCGATTGAGTTGAAGTAGGTTCGGCCGACGCCGTTCCGAACAGCCCCGGCGTGCCAGCCGATGCCGAAGCGGGCGCGCTGTCGGGCGGGGTTGCCGATGCCGGGGATGCAGGTGAGCCAGGCTCAGTCGCCGTCGTAGTGATTCCTTTGTCGAGCGGCTTATGAGTGGCTTTCTTGCGCTCCTCGGCTTTCCGCTTCGCTTCCTCCTGAGCGGCCTTGGCGGCAGCCTCCATCGTGGCTTTCGCTTCGGCCAGAGTGCTGGCGGTTTGCTGGTGGGTTTGGACGTAGCCGGTCAAATGCTTCCCGAGTTCGGCATCG
>JAKAWN010000359.1 GCA_021827245.1 Acidobacteriota bacterium
GGGATGAGTTCCGCATCTCCACAAGTGTGTGGAGGTTGGATCTCTATGTGCATCTGGAAACAGTCCAAAGTGCCGGCCTTCGCAGCTGCCTGCGGTCTTCTCTTCGCAGCTTTCCTATTCAGTCCGTCTTATCTTCATGCGGGACAAGCCGCTACGGTTGCCAGCGGGCATGGCCAGAATGTCTCCACGAGCGCCAGCGCCGAGCCTGCGCAGCCTGGGTTTGCTCCGACAGACCAGCTTTCCATCCAGTCGAAGATCGATTCCATTGTGAACCGGGTCTCCAGCCGCTACCAGGTAGACCCGAAGCTGATTCATGCCATGATCCGGGTCGAATCCGACTATGATCCCACAGCGATTTCTTCCAAAGGCGCCATGGGGCTGATGCAGCTGATTCCTTCCACCGCCCAGCGTTTCGGCGTCCGGAATCCTTTCGATCCCAAAGAGAACATTCAGGGAGGCGTGACCTACCTGAGATATCTTCTGAACCTTTTCGGAGGCAACCTGCCGCTCTCGCTCGCCGCCTATAACGCCGGGGAAGAAACGGTGATCAGATCCGGAGGCATTCCGGAAATCCCTGAAACCGAGAATTACGTTCGGGAAGTGACTCATTTATACCATTCGAAAAATACCGGCGCCAGCGCGCTGGCAAGTCCGGAGGCCGGCCGCCTTGAACCCATTGTGAGCTACGTGGATTCTGAAGGCGTCGTCCACTTTACCAACGAATAGGCCAAATTCGATTGCCCCGTGCGACAGGAAAAGACCGGCCGCATGGCAACCAGCGGAGAGAAACAACGGGAACCACAGCAACAAGCCGGCGGATCGCAGTTTTAAAAGGGTTTCAATTCCAGCTCGCCGTCCTGGTGGGCGTTTCACTCGTTATAGCCGGAGCGCCTTGCTTTGCCTCGGTGCGCCATCCCAGGCGCGCCGACGCCGCCTACGCGCGCGCCGTGGAAATGCAGCAAAGGCTTGAATCACGGCCCATTCGCTCGCGCAGTGTGGCGGACTACAAGCAAGTCATCAACGAGTTCCGGTCCGTCTACTGGTACGATTTCGCCAATCCCAAAGCGCCAATTGCGGCTGAAGCCATGGGCGATCTTTACGCGGAAATGGGCCGGGTGTTTTCGAGCCCCGCTTACTACCGCGACGCCATCAAGGCCTACAACTACCTCATTTCCCAGTACCCGCGTTCCAGCATGGCCCTTGACGCCTCGCTGAGCATCGGAAAAGTCTACCTCGAGGGTCTTCACGATCCAGACCAGGCTACTGATGTCTTTCGCTCGTTCCTCGAAAAGCATCCTTCGCTGCCTCAGGCCGAGGTGGCGCGGAAAAGTCTGAAGGGAATTGCGGACCTGCAGGCCCGGCAGCAAAGGCAGGAAAGTTCCAGCCGCGTTGAAAGCCCTTCGAACAATGAAAGCGCAGGCGGGTCGGTTGAGGTAACAGACATTCATGACTGGGCAGGGCCGGATTACACCCGGGTGGTAATTGGGGCGCAAGGTCCGTTCAAATTCAATACCATTCGCCTGAACCATCCAGACCGGGTTGTCTTTGACCTGCCGAACACCCATTTGAGCCGCTCGCTGCTGGGAAAGGTTATTCCCATCGACGGGGCTTTCCTCCGTGACATTCGTATCGGCCAGTTCAAGCCGAACGTTACGCGCGTGGTTCTGGACGTCAAGAACATCGAAGACTATTCGGCCTTTCCGCTTCCCAATCCCTTCCGGCTGATCATCGACGTTCACGGCACGTCAGCCAAAGCAGTCCGGGAAACTTCCTATCGAGAAGCAAGCGTTTTGTCAGCCAATACAGCGGTCGCTCCCAAGCCGCAGCCAACGGCCCGCACGAAGACGCCGGTCGAGAACCACTTGCCGGTACCCAGAACAAGTCCGGAAGCTGAAGCTGCAAACCAGATCCGGCGGAATGCGCCTGAGAAGACCGAAATGGCATCCGTTGACATGAGACCTCCAGTCGCAAGGCGCACGCCCATCTTCAGGCCAAAGCCAAAGACCGAAGCTGCAAATCAGGTCAAGCGCACTGAGGACCGGAAAACCGGAATCGCATCCATCAAGCGGAAACCCGATGCGCTCCCAATCGCCATCAGGCCGGCGTCCCCAACGTCCAACGGCTCCGAAACCCTCATGCGAGCCCTGGGGCTAAAAGTCACCCGCATCGTCATCGACCCGGGCCACGGCGGCTTCGATACCGGCGCGATTGGTCCCCACGGCCTGGAAGAAAAGAACGTTACGTTGGATATTGGATTGCGCCTGCGGAAACTTTTCGAGACCCGGACGGGTTACCAGGTCTTTATGACGCGCAGCACGGACAAGTTTATTCCTCTCGAGGAGCGCACGGCCATCGCAAACGAAGACCACGCGGACCTCTTCATCTCAATTCATGCCAACGCGAACCCCGATCATCACGTACGCGGAATCGCAACCTACTTTCTCAACTTTACGAGCGACCCTGAAGCCCTCAAGGTGGCGGCGCGCGAGAACGCAACGTCGCAAGAGTCTGTCTTTCAACTGCAAAACATCATCAAGAAGATCGCCCTCAACAACAAGATTGAGGAGTCCCAACAGCTTGCCCGCGACGTCCAGAGCGTCTTGTACAAGCGGATGTCCGGAATCTCGCGCGGCATCCAAAACTACGGGGTTCTCAAAGCTCCTTTCGTTGTTCTGATCGGTGCGAACATGCCGTCCGTTCTGGTCGAAACAGGGTTCATCACCAATCCCCGCACGGAACATCTGTTGCGAGAGCCCGCCTACCGCGAGCAGATCGCCAAAGGCATTTTCCACGGCGTCGAAGACTACATTGATAACCTGGGAAGCGTCCGGGTGGCGCAACGGAATCGTTAGCGCCACAGCGCCGGGCAGCTTTGGGCCGAAACCAAGCCAGAACTCCGTGCGGTACGTGCCACACAAAATTTCACACGGAGCGCACAGAGCGTCTCAGAGCTATCCGTGTCAAGGCTTTCCGGCCGCTGCGAACACACAGACACAATGCCCTATGGATAACCCGCATTCCGCCGGCCCTTATTGACGCGCACTCCGAATTTGCAGAGACGAATCCTTGCCGGGAAAACAGGAATTTACGACTTTGCAGCGGTGGGCCTCACCGCCGGAATGACCCTCCCACCTCCCGTTCGCGAGCCGCCCATCCACAAAATTCGGAGCCTCAAAGCGCAAGGCAGGCAGGAGCGGCCTGTCTTACAGGCGGACAAAAAGCCGTTGCCATGAGGCTCCTGCGCCCGCACCTTGAAATTCTGCTATGCTAACATTGATGAAGTTTATCACCCTCCTTAGCATATCGCTTTGGATCATTCTCATCCCGAGCCTTGCCTTGCCGGGAGCTCAGCGGACGACGTTTCTCAACTTGGCTCAGATGCCGAAATGGCAACTGGAAAATGCCCAGACCGTCAGCCTTAACGACGTGCGCAGTTGGGGGGTACAGCCGGCTGTCGATGTTGAGTATGGCGTTAAGAAAGTAGAAATTCGCACCTACCGCGAGGGCAATCAAACCGTCCAGGCTGTTGTCGAAAAAACGCCCGACCCTTCTTCTGCGTTTGGATTATTGACTTTTTACCAGAATGAATCGATGAAGCCGGAAAAGGGCATGAAGCTCACCGTCGCCGGATCAGATCAGGCCTACATGGCGCGCGGTCCATTTTTTGTCCGTGTCCGGAAACCGGTGAAACCCAAAATGTCGGATGAAGATTTCCGCTCTGCACTGATCGATATTGCAGGAGTGGCTCCTTCGGCGAACGCCATGGCCCTTTTGCCGCCAACACTGCCACCGGAAGGACAGATTCCCTGCTCGGGGAAATATGTTCTGGGCCCGGTAGCAGCACAGCAGGCAATTCCATCCGTTCCTGCGAATTTCGTAGGATTCCAGCAAGGCGCGGAACTTCAAGCAGCCGGTTACGGGCGGAATGGGCAGAAAACGACTCTCATCCTCATCAGTTATCCCACTGCGCAGATTACACGCATGCGCTACAGCGCTCTGGTACAAAGTCTCGGCGTCAATCAGAAGAGCGGACCTGGTGCAGTGTACGGGAAAATGAAGGGCACCTACGTTCTGCTTGTTCAAAATGCTGCTTCAAAAGAAATTGCTGGCAGATTGATGGACCGGTTGACCATCGAACAACAGGTCAGTTGGGATCAGCCTCCTCCGGGCAAGCCCGTGGCCGTGCAGATGGTCCACTTGATTTTAGGCAATATTCTGCTTGTGATTCTTCTGGCTGCCATGGCTATACTCGGTGGGATCTTGCTTGTCTTTTCGCGGCGATTTGCGGCAAGGCTGTTCCCGCATTCAGACTGGGCCCGGGGCTACGAGGACTCGATTATCCGCCTCAACCTAAAACAACAGTAACCCTAACCAGGAACAGGACTTAACCCTCAGGGGAGAGTATTTTCAGATTTCACGCAAGAAATTTTCAGAGTTTTCGGCGAAAGCTTGTTCCATCTAAACTACAGATAACAATAGGTTTGTTTGTAAAAAATTTTTCTAGAATTTCCTTGACATGGCTGCCTGCTTTTCATTACACTCCAACCGAGTTTAGATGGCGGAGCGCGTCCGCCGTTCTATTCTCCTCTCTAAAAGTGCTCACCCGCAGGTCGGGGAGTCCTGCCCTCCTGTCGGGTGAGCATTGTTGTATCCACTTCGATCTTCCATCAATTGTCCAACTGCCGGATTAACCTCACGCGATTGTGCGGCCTGCATACAACCTGCAGAGGAACCAGGCTTGGCCATCGAAAGGTGGTCAAACCGCGCCATGAACCCTCTCCTTGGGCCTGTCCATGGGATCAACTGTATTAGGAAGCCGCCATCTTTAGCACCAGGCTTTATGCCCGGCATGCTATCTTGTAGGGTGGCACCACGCGTAAGTATGTTTTCAAAACATAACACTGGAATTTGGAACCATCTGCAATCCATTGAAATCCTTGAGGTTGCTGCTTCGTGGCGTGCGAAGACAGGGAATGTCGTTAAGATATCCATGGCCAAGCTCGAACATGGCACTTGAAGATTTAGCCGTGAGTCAGGTACCATATCTAGGAAGCTAGTGAATAGCTGGTTGCTGCAATCTGTTTTTTTCAAGGCGTGATGCCTCGGCGTTCGTGGCAGATTTCTGAAAAATGTCGGAAGCGTGTCGCTCCGAAGCCGCAAGGAATCTCTCTCTGAAATATGACAGCATGCGAAATTCCCTGTCGCCAGTGCTTCATCGGAATACAGGTGACGCAAGTTTTTCAACAACTTGATAGACTTTGACAATAAGGATTCGCCGAACCCGTCAAAAGCCTCTCCACCTGCAAAGGGTCGATCTCTCCGACCGTGTGAGCGATCTTTGTAAAGGGCAATGACGGCAAGTCATCAAGACAGTAAAAGCAGCAGCAGTCTTTTTCACCTTCAGGCCGGCGTAGCTCAGTCGGTAGAGCAACGGTTTCGTAAACCGTAGGTCGGGGGTTCGATTCCCTTCGCCGGCTCCAATGGTTTCAACACATTAGCATCGCACTGAAATAGGGACTGCGTGGAGCAACGGTGTAAAAATTCGCAGGTCTATCGTAGCAGCGCGGAAAGACAGTGCTGGGACGCAGTTGCCTTGTGCACCCAGCCGCAACCATGACGCAACCGGGGCCGAATATGTCCCGTGCCAATGAATCGTCCGGATCTCATTCATGGGATATCGATCGGGGATCAGGGCTGATTCCGCTGGAAATAGCTCCGCAATTATTGCCAGTGCGTGCCAATGCCGGATTCTTCCGAGCGGCTAACGGTTGTTTAGAGTGGCAGGATAACGTTGCGCCCATGCTACCCGAACAAATAAAAAGCCGACCAGCCAAGCAGTCCCCCTTGGGAAGGCATCACTCGCAGTCGAGACAAGAACCTCGAAGATAAGTTTGGAGCCGTCATTAGCTCGCTTGGAAATTACGGCCTCTGCTCCCAGATCGAACAAAAGTCGTGCTTTCCCTCGGCTTCCCCCCGCTAATTCCACCTCCGAGACTCACTTTGATTCGCAACTGTTGGCTCAGATCAATTCTCAGCCAAAGAAGCCACTTGGCACCATGAACAAGGACGAAGCTATTCAAAAGTCCAACCTGTTCTGGACCAAAGAAGAGACGCAGAGCGACTACAAGAACTTCCCTGGTCTCGGACCTTTTCCGTTCACGAAAGCACCGGAAGGCACCTATTTCATTGGCGGGGGCGTCATGGACCCCGAGATGCACTTAGTGAAGGAAACCTGGATTGACGGGTGTTTTGCGTTGAGCGGAGAGAGGGGAGCCCGTTGCTACTATGACGCTGGGGGCATCGCTGGCTCGGGGATAGTACGGGTTGTGTTCTTGCTCGGGAAGCATCGTTACGCCTCCATCCACATCCTGTGGGAAGGGAGCGATACGGACAAAACGCTTTCCAGCTTCAGGTTCATCGAGCCAGAGGAAGACTGGACGGCGGGGGCTGGGAGGTTCTTGCTGGTGTCGGCCCATTGTTGGCCGTTGCGAAGTTACATGATCCGGTGGTCCTTCCACAAGCAGATATCAAGCAGTGCTGAGATATCAGCGACACGGGAACAATCCAGGCATTCACTTTCGCGTAGTGCGCGCAAAGCAGAGAGAAACGCACTGACCACTTCCCGTTGCTCAGTGAGATTAGCGCCGGGAATCGTCGAGGTTCCCTGTACGCGGCGGCGCGCGCGGCTGGCGAGCTGCCTTGCTGCTTCCTGCGTCCGCCCCACGACAGGAGCGATTTCTTCAAAAGGTATGGCAAACATGTCATGCAACACGAAGGTGACCCGCTCGGCTGGCGTAAGCCTTTCGAGAACCACCAGCAGTGCAAGGCCAACGGAATCGGCCAGAAGCACTTCCTGTTCGGGGTCCCTCCTGGGCCCGCGGGTGGCTGTCGGCTCAATGTCC
>JAKAWN010000019.1 GCA_021827245.1 Acidobacteriota bacterium
TACGAAACGGAAGTGCGAGGGACTGCCGTTGGCCTGATGCTCGGGGTCGGACGCCTGGGCGCAATCCTTGGACCGTATCTGACCGGCTGGCTTCAGCAGATCTATCCGGGGTCCACAGTGTTGTTTGGTGCGATCGGCATGGCGGTGGCGTTCGGCGCGTGCGCGGTCATGTTTGCGCGACCGCGAAGCTTGCACGCACTCCCCGCCCGGGGTCCGGAACCGGCGGCAGCACTCTGATCGCCATCGAGAAGAATTCTTCGGGCGCCTGTTTCGGCATGGCTGAAGCCATTCCCTGGCGCTTTGATTGCAATCCCTGATTTCTCTGCCAGCCCTCTGTCCTGCTGTTGAGACTGTCAATTCCGTCTTGACGGTGGCATACTGCCCAGTGGGCTTCTTCAAACCACAAGGTTTTTTATCACCGCAAAGTTCTTCTGACGCCTTAATTCCTGAAGGAGGATCGAATTCATGAGGCTGTCATCAGGCTTTTTGATCTGTTTGTCTGCCGTGGCGCTTGCCATTGCCAACCCGTCCGCCCGCGCTCAGGACGCCAATGCTCGCGCCCGGCAGATTGTCAGCAAGATGACGCTGCAGGAAAAGATCGAGGAATTGCACGGCATTCACACCGCTGTTCATCACCGGTACGTGCCGCCGATACCGCGCCTGCATATTCCAGCGCTGGTGATTACGAACGGTCCTGCCGGGGCGGGCCCGGGCGACCTTGAGCCGCAGCAACCCGCCACGGCGCTGCCTGCCCCGATTTCGCTTGCCGCAACCTGGGACACCAGCCTGGCGCATCTCTATGGCGTCATTGTCGGTGCGGAGTCGCGCGACCTGGCCAACGGTCTGGTCGAAGGGCCGGACGTCAACATCGCGCGCGTTCCGCAGAATGGGCGCACGTTTGAAGCGTTTGGCGAAGATCCTTATCTGGTCAGCCGCATCGGTGCCGCGGAGATCGAGGGTATTCAGAGCCAGCATGTCATTGCGGATGTGAAGCACTACGACGCCAACAACCAGGAATCAGACCGGTTCCGGATCAATGAGATTGTGAGCCAGCGAGCGCTGCATGAAATCTATCTGCCCGCATTTTATGCCGCAGTCCACCAGGCTCATGTCGCAGCCGTGATGTGCGCCTATCCCAAGGTGAATGGCGAGTACAACTGCCAGAACGATTATCTGATGAGGGATGTCCTCTTCAAGGATTGGGGATTCCAGGGCTTTGTCACGTCGGACTTCGGCGCCACGCACAGCACCGTGCCCTCGGCTATGGCCGGCCTCGATCTTGAAATGCCGACTGGGAGATACTTCGCCGCGCCGCTTGAGCAGGCGGTGAAGTCCGGCAAGGTCCCAATATCAGTGATTGACGACAAGCTGGTTCGGCGTTTCCGCGAGATGATGGAACTCGGGGTCTTTGATCATCCACCGACGCCCAGGCCTATTCCTGAAAAGCAGGATGGGGCCGTCGCGCGGCGCATCGCCGAGCAGGGAATGGTTCTACTGAAGAACGAAGGCCACCTGCTGCCGCTCGATGCCAACAGGCTGCATTCAATTGCTGTGATCGGTCCCTACGCCGCCAAGGCCATGACCGGCGGCGGTGGAAGCTCGCACGTGATTCCGTTGTACACGGTCGATCCGGTGAAGGGAATCAAAGACCGCGCGGGTTCCAAGGTGAAAGTGACATTTGCCGACGGCAGCAACGTTTCGCAAGCCGCCGTGCTGGCCAAATCGGCCGACGTAGCCATCGTAATGGTAGGCGACCATGAAACCGAAGGACGCGACCATCCCATCACGCTCGCCGGCAACCAGAACCAGTTGGTCGAGGCCGTGGCGGACGCCAATCCGCACACGGTGGTGGTTCTGAAGAGTGGATCGGTGGAACTGATGCCATGGGTGGCAAGAGTGCCGGCCATCCTGGAAGCGTGGTATCCCGGTGAGGAAGACGGCAATGCCGTGGCTGCCGTGTTGTTCGGTGACGTTGATCCTTCCGGCAAGCTGCCGCTGACGTTTCCGCGGCGACTGGCTGATCTGCCTGCCAATACGCCCCAGCAGTATCCGGGTGTGGACGGCGTGGTGCGCTATTCGGAAGGAATCTTTGTCGGCTACAGGCATTACGACGAAAAAGACGTCAAGCCGCTTTTCCCGTTTGGCTACGGCCTTTCTTACACGACGTTCGCTTACCGGAACCTGAAAGTTTCGCCCAGCACCATTTCCGGCAGCGGGACGGGAGATGTTACTGTAGATCTCGACATCGCCAACACCGGCAGCCGCGCTGGGGCTGAGGTGGCCGAGCTGTATCTTGGATTTCCCGCAGCTACCGGCGAGCCGCCAAAGCAGCTAAAGGGATTCGAGAAAGTGGAACTCAAGCCAGGCCAGACGCGCCGCGTCCGCCTGGTTGTCCCTGTGCATGCGCTCTCCTATTGGAATACTCAAAAGCACGCGTGGGCTGTTATGCCGGGCGTTTACAAGGTAATGGTGGGAGCATCTTCGCGCGACATCCGCCTGCAAGGGCGGTTTTCCGTCCAGTGAGCAAGCGAGGCATTGGTAGGTGCCGAACGGCCGAGCTCAAAGAGTCGCCCATTCGGCATACAAGGTAAGCTATAGAGAAGACTTTTGCGGCAGAGGTCCTTTCGCCTTTCAGCCGCCGGCGTGAATCGCCTGGCCTGTGTGGCAGGCCTCGAACCTTCCTTAGTGTCTTCGTCCTCCGCGGTCGCCGTGCCACTCACGGCCTCCGCGGAACCCGTCCCTGTCGTGAAACCTATAGACTCCGTAGAAGCCGGGTCCCCACATTCCCCAGCCCCGACCCCATCCCCACGAATACGGGTAATAGTATCCGGGGTAGCCATAGTAGCCCCAATAGACCGGCGGGGGGCCATAATACGGTTGAGGCCCAACGTACACGCGGTTCGGCCGTTGCTGAAGCGTGTTCTGAGCATAGTCCTGCTGAGTGACCGGACGGAAAGCGGCCTGGCCAGGGATGGTGGAGATGTTGGCCGAGGATTCCAGCCGGAAGGTCAGCAGCGTTTCAGGCGGAATTACCGTGGGCCGGCCGCGAGTGAGCAGCACTCCCGCAATTCCCGCAGCTGCACCGATTCCCGCGCCGATTCCTGCGCCTTCGCCTTCCCCTGCAATTGCTCCAATGACAGCGCCGATGCCCGTCGTAGTTCCGACTGCTTCAACATCGCGTCCCTTTGAGGGACCGCCCGAAGCGTCCAGCAGCCTGGTATGAATGGGAACCTGGTTGCCGTTCACCAGAGTCAGTTCGGTGAGGTCGAGGCCAAGCTCAGATGTTCCCTTAACGCGTCCGCCCTTTTTGGCTACGGAAACGCGGCCCTGTAGAGTCTGGCCGCGGCGTGCCACAACCCACCCGTCAACCACAACCGGCTGCTCAAGCACGGCAGCAAATCCGTCACCAACTTGATTGTGATCGCTTGAGAGAGCCTGTGACACGCGCACGGAGACCAGGGTCCCGGCGGGCAGCACCAGGCTTGGAGGAATCTGCTGCTGTTGCGCGTCACTGTTGCCGAATGAATGATATTGATCCGATGGCTGCGCGGGCGCCGATGCAGCCGGAGGTGCTGATACAGATTCGGGCGCGGAATATTCCACGTTGGCGCCTGATGAAGGCTCCGATTGGCCGACGCTGAGGCTGTCGATCACCTTCACTACGCCCGGCTCCATGCTGGCAATTCGGTCTACGGCCGCCTGTTGCTGTGGGGTATCAACCGTGCCTGTGAGCCTTACGACACCCTGCTGGGTGGATACGTGGATGTCCTGTGTTTTGAGAGACGGATCCTGGAAGAGTTTTGCTTGAATGGCCGTGGTAATGGCGTTGTCATCCGGTGCGCTTTGTGAATCTTGCGGAGTGGCCATCAGCAGGCTGGAACTCACCAGCAGAAGCGCTGTTACCGTAACAACAAACCATCTGAATTCGCGTTTGAGCATAACCACCCCCTTCGGCACCCAAAGGCAACGACCGCGGTCACCCGAACTGATCACTCTGCCGTTCAACCTGACTCGTTGCTGCCTTGACCTGTGGTCCTGATTGCCGATTACCGATCCGGTATCCTCCTACTTATACAGACGCTGGCGTATGCATCCGAGTTTCCAATTGTTCTGCAGATTGTCGGCAAAACGAATTCGCCCTTCGTGCGCTTGAAACTCAACGCTGTCAACCATCTTTGGGTCCATTCCACCTAGGTCTCAAGCATGTTCGTTGCCATTCTTTCCGGAGGCGCTGCTCTTCGCCAGCCCCGTCACAATCATGCAAGCGCGGCAACCGCGCGGATCTTGCACCAATGGCGACGTTCGGAAAGGAAATCCTTGCGGGAAAGTGATCTCGAATGATTGCCGGATGCGCCTTGAGAATGCAACCCGCGGGCTATGCCATTGCAGAATAGTGACTTTTGCAGGCAAGGATTGTCTTCAGCACGTGCCATGCTGCCGATGCCCCGGGCAGGGCTGGCCGGCGATCGGGTGACGAGGACTTGCTAAGTTGTTGATTTACGTGACGTTGCAATTCCATGGCGTCTGCCCGTTTTGAACGATTTGTTCGGCGGATTTGTGGAGCTCGATGCCGACACCCCGAACCTTGCGAAAAATGCCGTGCTCGAACGCAACTCTCTGGCGGCTCGTGTGTTGTATCAGGCGTGGGCGCAGTGGCTGTTTTCCACCAACGAATGGTTGAAAATCAGCAGGCTGCGACCAGCAAGCAGCAACCGGAAAACACCCCCGCTGCGCTGAAGACTCCCAATGCAACCAGGCCCACGGTGCGATGGGCTCTGCTCTGCATGCCCGGCATGAATCCGGAACAGTGCCGGAAATTCCTTGACAGCCCTCGGCCCTGCCGGCGTTTCACACCGCGGGAACAGCACATTCCGCCGGGGCTTGGCAGGCTTTTTCCCCGCGAAGGCACTCCGAACCGGTAGCGCTTTGCCATTTTGACGGCTATTTTTCATGAGTTTGGGGCACGGAAACTCTGAGAAGGTCACTCTTCTTGCGTGGCAGGCTGTATTGGGGCAGAAGAATCAAACCCAGGGCAACCCAAAAGAGAGTGCGGATCTTCCGGATGACCGCCAGGGTAACACCTTCGGCCGCCGTGCTTCCGACCGCCTTCATCACCAGCGCGGTTGATCCGGCATCCACGCCCATTCGCAGGGGAATAAACATGAATGCCTGGGTGACAATCCGGTACATGCATTCGACAAGATAAGCCGCAAGCAGCGAGCCGTGTCCCAGCGTTACGTGGAGAATCCAGAACGCCTCGCCGACGCCGGTAAACTGGCTGACGAATTCCAGGCCAAGGACGCCAAGAAAAGCCTTCCGGCGGTTTTCATAGAACCCGTGCAGCGATTCCTCGAAGGCTAGCGCTGTCGGCTCGTAGCGCTCGAGGAATCGCCATCTTGCCTTCTTCTTCAGCCGGTGGATCAGGCGGCTGGTCAGCATCCAGCGGCGGCGGAGCAAAATAAAAGGGAGCAGAACGAAGGCAATGAGAATAACCACGGCGATGGTCTCGTAATCGGGAAGCGCGGCGGAAGGCGCAAGCTCCAGCAACCAGAGGACAATACCGCTCAGGATAAAAAGGCCTGACGCCAAAAGGTATGAAAGGTCTTCCAGAGCAATCGAAGACAGGCTGGCTGAGGCGGGAAGATAACGCGCCGTCATGTAGGCTCGCGCGCCCTCGCCGAAAACGGCGCCTGCCGGGGTCAGGTCCGTCAGCGCGCCGCTGACCAGGCGGATGGCAAAAAGCCGCCAGAATCCCGGCCGCTTCTCGGTTGTTTCAATTGCGCGGCGCCACGCCTCGGTCCTGACAAGATTGCGCACGCCGGAAAGGATGAGTAGGACCGTGAAGTTCCAGCCGAAGTGGCGGATCTGTTCCAGCAGAAAATCGACGCCTGTCTGCCGGACCAGATAAACGAACAACAGTCCGGCGCCGAGAAGGGAAGCCAGCCAAAGAAGATGCAGGAGACGGCGCGAAGTCATCTGTTCAGACCTTCAAAAAACGGAGCTTGCGGCCAGGAATCCGCGGGGCCGGACGGAGGTCGAGAATCTTGCCGAAAGGCCTTTGGGAAACCAAGCGTCCGGCACAAACTGAACACATCCGTCATGCACACATCACCTTATTATCACAAAACCGGGGCGCTGTTCCGCAGCTTGTGGTATTTGATGCCTTGCCGGGCGCGTCCCGGTGTTTGGCGGGAAGAATTTCTACGGCCTCGACATCGCCCGCTGCCGGAATAATTTCTGGAGCTACTGTGCAATCGATTTTCCGGGAGGGCGCCGCGTGAGAAAACGGCGAGCCGCGACCACCGGATGGGCCTTCCTAAATCTTGCGTTAATCTTGAAGAGAGTGGATACTTAAGCTAATAGCCGGCGTGCGTGGAGCAGGAGTCGAAACTACGCAGGGTCGGCAAACGTCTAAGAGCGCTGAGGGGCCTCTGGTTCCCGTGGAAAATGCGAAGACGAAGTCCCTTGCGATCAGAACAATATGAGGAGAGCGTATGTCGGATAAGGAAGAACGACGCGATATCGGGCACGCCATGTTTGGCTTTAATGAACCGCGGCCGTCCCGCAGTGATCCCAGCCAACCATCTCCGGGGCCGCAGCCTGGCGCGGCGCAAGCCGGGCCTGCGCAGGGGCCTCCGCAAGGAGCAGACCGGAGCTACGCCGGAGTTGGACAGCCTCAGCAACCTCCGCCGGGCCAGCCTCAATACATTTACGTTCAGGCGCCACCACCACCGCCGGCTCCGGCGGCCGCACCGCCGCCATCAATGAGCAAGTTTCTCGTCGGTCTGCTCGCCGTGCTGGTGATTCTGGCCGGTGTGAATCTCTACCTGGCCTTGAGCCAGCGGTCCCAGTTCGGAAAAGCTTTGGCCATGCATAGCAACGAGCTGACCCTGCTGACGCGCCGGATGAATGCGAGCGACGATCAGTACGCCCAGTTGAGGGCGCAGTTCGATGTGACCAGCCAGAAGCTGGGCATGACCCAAGCGGAACTGGAGCGCGCCCGTCGGCTTGCCGCCAACATTCAGAAGCAGCAGCGGGCGGCCGTGCATCAGTTGAACGCGGCAATCGAACAGAAAGCCAGTTCCCAGGCTCTCAACCAGCTCCAGTCTGAGGCAAACACCAAGTTTGGCGCGCTTTCGACCGGCCTTGCGGGAAACACGAAGGACATTGAAGCCACAAAAGAAGCGCTGATGGGAACGAAGGGTGAGTTGTCCGGCGCAATTGCCCGGACGCATGATGAACTCGTGGCTCTGGCCCATCGTACCGACCGCGACTATTTCGAGTTCAGCCTGCCCCGAAAGCACGCCCGCAAGAAGGTCGGGAGCATTATGATCGAATTGCTGAAGACCAACCGGAAGCAGAATGTTTACACGATCGATCTCTTTTTTGACGACAAACGCACCCAGCGCAAGGACCAGGCGCTGGACGAGCCCGTGTTCTTCTATGTCCAGGGAGCGCCGAGCGCGCTTGAGCTGGTTGTAAACAAGCTGGACAAGAATAGCATCAGCGGGTACATCAGCACGCCGAAGGGGTTCTTCCCGAACACTCCGAACGTGCTGACCGCCCGGCCGTCTTGAACCGTTCAAGTAAGCTCGGGTCAACCTCTGCAGGACGACTCGATCGGACGGCGGCACAAGGTTCGCAATATGCAAGGGCGTCCGATGTTTAAACATCGGACGCCCTTGTGGTCTGAAGTCGCGAGGCGGCCTTATTTGCTGATAACCGGGGCGTGGGCTTCGAGAACCCGAACCAGTTCGCTGTAAGGGCGTGCGCCAATCAGTTGTTGAGCAATTTTCCCATCTTTGAAAAGGATCAGCGTGGGTATAGACCGGATGCCGAACATTCCGGCGAGTTCCGGCTCTTCGTCCACATTGACCTTGGCAAAGTTGAACTGACTGGAATAGTTTTCCGCCAGCTTTTCGAAGGCAGGCTCCATCGCACGGCACGGGGCGCACCACTCGGCCCAGAAATCCACGAGAGTGGGCTTGGAATCCTTCGCAACGGCTTGCCATTGCTCGTTGTTCAGATGCTTGATATTTCCCATAAATTGGTATCTCCTCAAAGTGACCTACTTTTCCTGTAGATGCCGGGGGAAATAAAAAGTTACAGCAAGCGGGCGAGCGGACAGGGAATGGCCCTGAAAGCGGAGTGGCCTGTCGGGCGTGGGCATCCTAGCTTGTCAGAATGACGGGAGGAATGGATGGCAAGAAAGTGGCTTTTCAAGTCCGATCCCGAGCAATATTCCTATGGCGATCTTGCACGCGATAAGGAGACCGTGTGGGATGGGATTTCAAACAACTTGGCGCTGAAGCACCTTCGAAATGTCCGACGGGGCGACGAAGTGATGATCTACCACTCGGGTGGAGAACGGGCTGTGGTGGGCCTGGCGGAGGTGCTGACCGACCCCTATCCCGACCCGAAAAAGAAAGAAGCGCGCCTCGTGGTGGTTGACATCGCCGTGCGCGGGACGCTTCCGCGGCCCGTCGGGCTGGAGGAAATCAAGAAGCAGTCTGCATTGAAAGATTTTGACCTGGTCCGGCTGCCGCGCCTGTCAGTGATGACGGTTTCGGAAAAACAGTGGAACGCGTTGCTCGCCTTGGCCAAGTCGTGAATGGAATTCAAAGTCCTTTACGTTGCACCTCGGCATTTCGCAATGGCTGAATCCTCTTCCTCCGACTCCAAACTCGAAAAGCTCCAGCAGCAGGTGATTCAGTGCCGGCGCTGTCCCCGCGTGGTGCAATTTCGAGAGAAAGTTGCTCGGGAAAAGCGGCGGATGTTTCGCGACTGGGAATACTGGGGAAAGCCCGTGCCGAGTTTCGGCGACCCGAAAGCTGAACTGATGATTGTGGGACTCGCACCCGCCGCGCACGGTGCCAACCGTACCGGCCGGATGTTCACCGGAGATCGCTCAGGTGATTTCCTGTTTCGGGCGCTATACGAGGCGGGATTTGCCAACCAGCCGGATTCCCACAATCGGGAAGACGGCCTGCGGCTTGACCGTTGTTACATCACGGCCGTGTTGCGCTGCGCGCCGCCCGGAAACAAGCCCCTGCCCGAGGAACTC
Organism: Acidobacteriota bacterium; assembly: GCA_021827245.1. The sequence goes on from JAKAWN010000019.1 coordinate 9,065, forward strand.
AGAAATTGCCAGCCCTATTTCGAGAAAGAGCTTGAACTCCAGGACCGGGTTCGCGCTGTTCTGGCGCTGGGCCGGATCGCATTCGACCGCTACCTCAATGTGATTCGAGGCGAGGTTGATTTGCCCCCACGATCGAAGATGCAATTTGCTCACGGGGCCAGTTATGCGTTGCCGGGCGGCCTGCCGCGGCTGTTTGCGTCCTACCACCCCAGCCAGCAGAATACGCAGACGGGGAAGTTGACGCCCGCAATGATGCGCAAAGTGCTGAGCGACATTAACAGCTATCTTCGGAAGGCGAGGTGAGCCCGCCTAATCCATCAGCATCCCGCCATTTACTTCGACGGTTTCCCCCACAATGTAGCTGGCGGCCGGCGACGCGAGAAAGACTATAACATTGGCGATTTCCTCGGAAGTCCCGGCGCGACCGAGGGGTATGTTGTCGATAAACTTCTGGAAAACCGGGGGAGGGCTGTAGCGCTGATGGTAAGGCGTGGCGATGACGCCCGGTGCAATGCCGTTCACTCGAACACCGTAGGGCGCCAGTTCCTTGGCCAGACTTTTGGTGTAGGTTATCAATCCGCCTTTTGCGGTCGAGTAGGCCGCAGCCCCTGGGCCGCCGCCGTTGCGTCCGGCGATGGACGAGACGTTGATGATGGTCCCGCTCTTGCGTGCCGTCATTTCCTCCCAAACCGCCTTCACGCAAAGGAACACGCTCTTCAGGTTCAGGTCCATGATCTGATTCCAGTAATCTTCCGTCATGTCGGAAAGCATGTGGCGCGCCAGAAGATCGCCCGCGTTGTTCACCAGAATGTCGATCCTCTCCCAGCGCTTGCGCACGGCGTCCACCATCGATTGGACCTCTTTGGCGGATGTGACGTCGGCGTGGATCACCTCCGCTTCGCCGCCGGCTTTGCGGATTTCAGCAACCGCTTGCTCGGCGCCTGTTTTGTTCTTATGATAGTTGACTCCAATCCGGGCGCCTTCGTGCGCCATGGCGATTGCAGTCGCGTATCCGATACCGCTTGAGGCACCGGTGATCAGTGCGATTTGGTCTTTGAGAACCATGGTCTCCTCCAAAATAAGCTGGTTTTCTCTCTCGTGATGTTAAAAAGGCTTCAAGTGCTGCGGAAGACAACTTTTCAGGAGAACACAAATTAAAGTGATTGGCAACCTTCAACCGATTTTGGTTATCATAATGTGTTGCGGTTGCCCTCGCAGCCTGCGCTTGACATGGGGGGAGAGTTCAAGATCAATTGAAGGTCCCACCACTCATCTTCAGCATGAGGATTGGTTCGTATGATTGAGGTCGAAAATCTGACTAAACGCTATGGTCCGACCCTGGCGGTCTCCGACGTCAGCTTCCAGGTTCAGAAGGGAGAGATTCTCGGGTTCCTGGGTCCGAATGGCGCCGGCAAGACGACCACGATGCGGATCATCACCGGTTTTCTTTCGCCGAGCGCCGGCCGGGTCCGTGTTGCGGGCTTTGACGTGGCCGAGGCGCCGCTTGAGGCCAAGAAGCGCGTCGGTTATCTGCCGGAGAATCCTCCGGTCTATACCGACATGATGGTCGATGAGTACCTGGCATTTGTGGGCCGCATTAAGGGCGTTGCGCGAGGCGACCTGAAGAAGCGGATAGGAGAGGTGAGCGAAAAATGCTCGATCACTGATGTGCAGCACCGCCAGATTGGGAAACTCTCCAAAGGCTATCGGCAACGTGTAGGGCTGGCCCAGGCGCTAATCCACAACCCTGATGTGCTGATTCTTGATGAACCGACTGCGGGGCTGGACCCCAAGCAGATTATCGAGACGCGGGAACTGATCAAGGGACTGGCGGGACAGCACACCGTCATCCTGAGCACCCATATCCTTCCGGAGGTTTCAAGGACCTGCCAGCGCGTTGTGGTGATCAATAAGGGCAGCGTGGTCGCCATGGGGGCTCCGGAAGAATTGACAGCGCGCCTGCAGGGATATGGATCAGTGCTTGTGACTGTCGAGGGCCCCGCCCCGGAGATTATGAACAAGCTTCAGAGTATTACGGGGGTAAATCTGGTTGATCCGCGCGACACTTCCGGCGCTCGCGTCACGCTGGAGGTACACACGGAAAAGAACTACGACGTGCGGGCGGAACTGGCGCGCGCCGTTGTGGAATCCGGATGGGGGCTGTTTGAGTTAAGGGCCAGCGGGATGAGCCTGGAAGACATTTTCCTGAAACTGACGACGCGGGACTTGAGCGAGGAAGTGGCTGCACATGCTGAAACGCCGGCTGAAAACGCAGAAGCGCAGCCTGCTAATTGAGTTCGCTTAATCCGGACGCGGCGGGCAGGCGGAATTTGGCTTAGCCAACCAGTTTGAGAGGGCAACTTAAGATGCGAAATATTCTGGCAGTGGCAGGGAAGGAAATTCGTGCCTATTTCCATTCGCCCATCGCCTATCTGGTGATGGCCGTGTACGCGGTCCTGTGCGGATTCTTCTTTTACAGCTTTACGGCGACCTATGTGGTGCAGACCTTCCGGATGCAGGCAATGGGTGGCATGGGCATTCCCAATATGACGATCAACGATTACGTGATCCGGCCTTTGTTCGAAGGCGTCCTGTCGATCGTTCTGCTGCTCCTGATTCCGATGATCACCATGAGGCTTTACGCCGAGGAAAAACGGTCCGGTACCATTGAACTCCTGCTCACGTCTCCGGTCACCGACTTCCAGATTATCATTGGCAAATTCCTGGGCGCCCTCCTGCTTTTTGGCGCGTTGATGCTCATTACGTTCGGGTTCATCAGCACGCTGTTCATTTACGGCAATCCCTTTGCCGAGCCGCTGATCGCGCAAGCCGTAGGGCTTTTCCTGTTCGGTGGTTCATTGCTGGCTCTGGGCATGTGGATTTCGACGTTCACGAAGAATCAGATTATCGCAGCAGTCGTTTCCTTTGCGGCTTTTCTCATGTTTTACGTTTTGAACTGGGTCACGGCCTATTCCAGCGGAACGATCAGCCGCGTACTTTCCTACTTGTCGCTGACCACGCACTTCCAGTCGTTCGCGAAGGGCGTCATTGACCTGAAGGATGTGATTTACTATGTGTCCGTGATCGCACTTGGCATTTTCCTGACAGCGCGGTCAGTTGAAGCCTTGAAGGGGAGGGTCTGACGATGGCTCAAAAAAATCGGCCGAAAGGAGGGGGCCGCCAGCGAATTCTGCAGGGTGTTAACCTTGCTTTATACACCCTGATCGGTATTGCGATCATCGTGCTGGTCAACTGGTTTGCGAACCGCCACAATAAGCGCTGGGACCTGACTCCCAATCACGAATACAGCCTGTCGCCCCAAAGCGTGAAGATCCTCAAAGGCCTGAAGCGGAACGTCACAATTTACGCATTTGATCGCAAGGATGCTTTCAGCCGGCGGGCCGATCTGCTGGGAGAATATGCAGGCGCCTCTCATCACGTTACCGTGCGCTATGTCGATCCGGACCGCCAGCCGGCTCTGGCAAAGGAGTACGGCGTGCAGAGTTACGGCACCATCGAGGTCGTCTCCGGGAAAAGGCATTTCCAGGCGCAGAGTACCAATGAAGAGGGCGTAACGAACGCCCTGATCCGCGTTCTGATGGGAGAGAAAACCATCTATTTCATGCAAGGACACGGGGAGCGCAATGTCGATGGGTCGGGGCGCGATGGCTTCCAGAATCTCAAGCAGGAACTGAACAATGAGAGTTACAAAGTCAAGACCCTGATGCTCTTTCAGAAAAACGAGATTCCGCTTAATTGTGAAGTCCTGGTGATTGCGGGTCCGAAGCACGACTACTTGCCGCCCGAAATTGCGACCATTAGGAAATATATCGAAGGTGGCGGGCGCGCTTTGATCATGCTGGACCCGGGAGTCAAACTTCCAAATCTTGACAAGCTTCTTGCCGATTGGGGAGTGAAAGTTCGGGATGATCTGGTCGTGGATTTGAACCCGGTCGCCCGGCTCTTCGGGACCACTCCCGACATGCCTTTGATCATCAAGTACGGTTCCAATCCCATTGTCCAGCCATTGCAGCGGACTGCCACTCTTTTCCCGCTTTCCCGGTCGCTGGAAATTCTCAAGGATGCAAAAGGCGGTGCGACCCCTGAAATGCTGTGTGAGACCTCGGGCGAAAGTTTCGGTGTCGAGGGATTCAATCCCAGCATGAAGGAGGTTTCATATCAGCCCGGGAGAGATATTAAAGGCCCGCTGACACTCGCCGTTGCGGATACCATCACGAGCCAAGACGGCAAAGGCAAGAAAGATGAAGGCCGCCTGGTGGTGACGGGAACGTCCCTGCTGGGCGCGAATGCGTACCTCGGATTCCAGGGCAATGAGGACCTGGTGATGAACATGATTAATTGGCTTTCGGCCGAGGAAAGCCTGATATCCATCCGGCCCAAGCCCCATGAACACCAGACTTTGGACATGAACCAGCAGCAGATGGGTCGGTTGCTTTACTTAGGCGTCTTTGGCCTGCCGCTGGCTATCATCCTGGTGGGCACTGGAGTGTGGTGGCGCCGTCGCCGATGAACAGGAAATATTTCCAAACTCTGATTGCGTTGGCCGTCCTAGCAGGGCTCTGGGGCATTTTCACGTACTACGGGCGCAAGAAGACCTCCCCAGCCTCGAAGACGAAGACAGCAACCTCGCAAAATATCTTTCCAGCCAAGCGTGATCAGATTGTCGCGTTTACCGTGGCCTTGAGCAAGGGTAAGCCCGTTGCTTGCGTTCTTAACGGCAAGACTTGGCAGATTACGGAACCGGAAAAGCTGGCCGCAGATTCCTCGACCGTCGATAGCTTTCTCAGCAGCCTGACCAGCGCCACGCCGTCTGAGATTATCAGCGAGCATCCCACTGACCTGAAAGAATTTGGCCTGGACCCGCCCGAAGCAACGATCGAAGTCAAGACGAAGGCCAAGCCGCAGGAATTTGCGCTGCACCTCGGAAGTTCCACGCCAACGAACACTGGCATTTACGCGCAGGTCGCCGGCCAGCAGCGCGTCTTTACGCTGGCCAGTTATCTGAAAGATTCGCTTGAAAAGAACCTGTTTGACCTGCGAAACAAGAAGGTGCTCACGCTTGCCTCCTCCGACATCCGGAGAATCGATGTCACCTCGAAGAAAGGCAGCTACAAGCTGGTGAAGAATGCCGACGGCATCTGGGATTTGATGCTGCCGCCTCCTGTTCGCGCAGACCACTTTACCGTCCAAAGCCTCGTCGATGAGTTGAGCAATGCGTCCATGCAAAGCATCGTGGAAGAAAGCAAGAAGGACCTGGAACGATACGGGTTCTCCAACCCTACTCTGACCATCCATTTGAGCGGCGATAAGGGCGGCCAGACTCTGGTCCTGGGCAAGAAAGATGGCGACAATTATTACGCCATGAATACAGACATTGCCCCCGTCTTCGCGCTCGGCTCGGATTTTCTGTCGCAGTTCCAGAAAAACCCGTCAGACTTGCGGTCCAAAGACCTCTTTACCTTTTCCACTTTTGAGGCCAAGAAATTAACCGTGGACGGTCCCCAGGGCCATCGTGTGTTTGTGCAGCACAAGAACAGCAAGTGGGAGCAGATCGAGCCAGCCAGCATGATTGTTTCCAGTGACAAAATGCAGAACTTGCTGCAGGACCTCCGCGACCTGAGCGCGCAGTCGTTCCCCACGAAGCACCCGACGGACCTGGCGGCCTACGGGCTGACCAAGCCGAAGTACACTTTCAAGGTCGAATATGGCGACCACAACAAAACCCAGACGGTTCAGGTTTCCCAGGTGGGCGACAAGATTTACGCTCGGCGTTCCACGGACCTGGTGCCGTCCGAGCTTTCCAAGGACTCCATCAGCAATCTGCAGAAAGACCTCAAGGCGTTGCAGTAGCCCTTCCCGGTCAACAACCCAGTTTGTGCGTTAGCGCCTGCCTTCAGGGCGGCGGGCCGCGCAAAACCCTGCCGGCTTCAGACCCGAACGAGCTAATGGCATTTCACACCAACCCCTGATATAGTGCCCTGTCTGGCGCAAACGACTCTTAAACGTGGGCCAGAATCGGCGCCTGCCGCGATGTGACTCTTAACCAAGAAAGGGAACTGAAGCCAACCATGCGGATCACCAAAATTGCAACTGCGGTTATTGAAGCGAATTACGACTGGACGATTGTGAAAGTGAGCACGGATGCATCTATCACCGGCTGGGGCGAGGCATTCTTCGCCCCCGGCCTGACGGGCGTGATCCGCGAGTTCAACGAATTCCTCCTCGGCGAAGACCCGCGCGACGTGGACCGTCTGGCGCGCCTGATGCGCACGGCAATGGGCGCTACGGGAACGGCCGGCATGGGTTTCCATGCCATCAGCGGCGTGGAGACGGCGTTGTGGGACATCGTGGGCAAGGCTTCGAATCTTCCGGTCTATCAATTCCTGGGCGGCAAATATCGGGATCGGGTTCGCATCTATGCGGACTGCCACGCGGGCAAAGGGCTGTCGAGCCTTTCGCCTGTACTGCTGCCTCGCACGCCGGGTTGGGCGCAGAAGACTCGCGGGGCCGGACCCCCTGAAAAGTGGAGGAAGGACTTGCCGACAAGAACCGAGCTAAGCACCAAATATCACGGCGGGCAGAAGTCTGAAGCCGGCAAGATTCGCTCCGAGGAGTACGCCCGGCACGCCGTGGCTATGAAGCGGCGCGGCTTTACGGCGCTGAAGTTCGATGTGGACGTTCCCAGCGAATTCTCGCTGGACGATTACAATCGCACGCTGACACGCAAGGAAATCAATCTGATGGCCGGCTTGGTGGGGTCGCTGCGCAAGGCGCTGGGGCCGGATGTCGATCTCGCCATTGACTGCCATTGGAACTACGGCGTGAATGACGCCATCAAGCTCGCCCGCGCCTGCGAGGGCTTCGACTTGCTGTGGCTGGAAGATCCCGTCCCGCCCGAAAATAACGACGCGATCCGAAGGGTGACGGAGGCGACTTCCACGCCCATTGCCACGGGCGAAAACCATTACCAGCGGCACCACTTCCGCGAACTGCTGGAGGGCGGAGCGGTAGACATCCTGGCGCCCGACTACCAGAAAGTGGGCGGGTTGCTCGAAGGCCGGCGCATCGCTGACATGGCGGAAGTGCATTACGTCGCCGTCGCGCCACACAACATTTCCAGCCCCATCGGCACCATGGCTTCCGTTCACCTGTGCGCCGCCACGCCGAATTTTCTGGCGCTTGAATGGCATGCCGAGTCAGTTCCGTTCTTCGACGAGCTTATCAAGGGCCGCAAGAAGCCTCTCATCGAAAAAGGCTACGTCGAAGTGACCGACAAGCCGGGATTGGGGGTCGAACTCGACGAACAGGCCGCGTATAAATACCGCAAGCGCGGCGAACCCTTCTTCGACCAGCCGGCGTGAGAGTTCCATTTAACCGTAGGGGCGGCCCTTGCGGGCGCCCAAAGGCAGGGGCAAGGCTTGCCCTGTCCGCCAATGGTAGACGCTGTGAGCCGTCTTTGCGAAGACGTCGAAATAGCACGCCAATGCTCTCTCTCGTTTTTGATTTTTGGTCTAAGATTAAGGAACTATGCTGAGATCTCCGAGACTCGCAATGAACCGCCAGATATTCTTGCTGGCCGCCGGCAACCTGCTGATCGGAGTGGCCGCGGCAGTGGCGGCGAGCCAGCCGATCTATAACGATCACGCCAATGCTCGCCAGGATATTGCCGCTGCGGTTGCGGAGGCGTCGAAAACGGGCCGGAACATCGTGCTGATTTTCGGCGCCAACTGGTGACCGGATTGTCATGCGCTGGATGCGCAGATGCATAAGCCCGGTCTCGCTCGCCTGATTGCGAGGGACTTCGTGATCGTCAAGATTGACGTCGGAATCTTCAACAAGAATCTCAAGATCAGCAAGGAATACGGTGTGCCCATCAGCAAAGGCATTCCCGCCATGGCTGTGCTCGACCCGTACGGGAAACTGCTTTACGCGCAAAGCCAGGGCCAGTTCGCCAACGCCCGCGCGATGCCCTACCAGGATTTCACCGAGTTCTTCGAGAAGTGGAAGCCGAAAAGGTGAATGTGGACCGGCTGGAAGCATCTGCGGTTACGCCTGGGGCTGTTCGGCGCTGCGCCGCTGGAAGATTTCGATATAGACGTTGACCAGCGAGACGGCGGCGGGAGTAATGCCGGGGATGCGGAGAGCCTGGCCGAGGGTGACCGGGCGGACGCGGGTGAATTTCTCTACTACTTCGCGCGATAGGCCGGAGACCTTGCCGTAATCGAACCATTCCGGGATGCGGCGCTGTTCGGCGCGCTTCATGTGCTCGATGTGCTTTTCCTGCTGGGCCAGGTAGCCTTCGTACTTGAGATCGGTTTCAATGCGGCGGGCCTCTTCGCGAGCCATCAACGTTGCCAGCCCGTCGCCGTTATGCGCTGCGATGGGTTCGCTGCCGATCTCGCGCAGGCCTTCGTTGATCCATTCCATCAGATCGTTGATTCCGAGTTCCGGCCGCTTCAGCAGTTGAGAACCGCTGAGCGGCGGGGGTGCGTTGACCTGGCCGCCGTTCATGAGCCCAAGGCGGGGGTAAATCTCGCGGCCGGCGCGCGATTGGGGATCGAGCCGCGTTTCGAGCAGGAATCGCGTGGCGGCGGAGATCCGCCGCTGCTTGCGGAGAAAGTCGTCGTAATCCTTCTGCCTGATGGTGCCTACCTTATAGCCGATCGGCATCAGGCGCTCATCGGCGTTGTCGATCCGCAAATGCAGGCGAAACTCGGCGCGCGATGTGAACATGCGGTAGGGCTCATCCACGCCTTTGTTGACCAGATCGTCGATCAGAATTCCCGTGTAACCCTCGGTGCGCCCGATCACCAGCGGTTCGCGGCACTGGACGCGCAGCCCGGCGTTGATGCCGGCCATGATACCCTGGCAGGCGGCTTCTTCATAGCCAGTGGTCCCGTTGATCTGGCCGGCCAGAAACAGGTTCTGGATCTTTTTTGTTTCAAGCCAGGGACGAAGTTCCGTCGGCTGGACCATGTCATATTCGATGGCGTAGCCCGGCCGGATCATCTCCGCGTTTTCGAGCCCCGGGATCGATTTCACCATGGCTACCTGAACGTCGATGGGCATCGACGTGGACATTCCGTTGACATAGATTTCATTCGTATCCAGACCTTCGGGCTCAAGGAAAAGCTGGTGGTGCGGCTTCTCCGGGAACTTCACGATCTTGTCTTCAATGGACGGGCAATAGCGCGGGCCAATTCCCTTGATCTGCCCGGAATAGAGAGGCGAACGGTGGATGTTCTCGCGAATCGCGCGGTGCGTTTCGTCGTTGGTAAAAGTGATCCAGCAGACGGTCTGCTCCTGGGTGATGGCGCACGTCCGGAAGCTGAAAGGCGTGGGGACTGGATCGCCGGGCTGCACCTTGAACTGCGAAAAGTCGATGGTGCGGCGATCGAGCCGGGGAGGCGTGCCGGTCTTCAGGCGGCCCACTTCAAATCCCATCCGTCGCAAAGCTTCGCCCAGCATCACGGCCGGAGGCTCGCCCGAGCGCCCCGCGGGATACTTCTGCTCGCCGCAGTGGATGAGGCCGTTCAGGAAAGTTCCGGTGGTGACGACCACCGCACCGGCTTCTACCGTCCGGCCATCACGCAATAGGACGCCACGAACGCGCCGCCGGGGCTGACTTCCATCGGCCGCGGGCGATGGACGCGAGTTCGCTTCTTCCAGAATCAGGTCAATGACTTCCGCCTGCTTGATGCGCAGGTTGGGTTCCTTTTCGAGCACCTGGCGCATCTTGACGCGGTAGAGCTTCTTGTCGGCCTGAGCGCGCGGCGACCAGACAGCCGGGCCGCGGCTGGTGTTGAGCAGCCGGAACTGGATGCCCACGGAATCGATCACTTCGCCCATCACGCCGCCCAGCGCGTCCACTTCGCGCACCAGGTGGCCCTTGGCAATGCCGCCCACGGCGGGATTGCAGGACATCTGGCAGATCAGGTCCAGGTTGATGGTGCAGAGAGCAGTCTTCAGCCCCATGCGCGCCGCAGCCATCGCGGCTTCCACGCCCGCGTGTCCCGCGCCGACCACAACCACGTCGTATTTTTCTGTAAAACTGGAAACCATCGCCCCAGATTCCCGAGAGATACAAACCATTATTTTAGCAGGATGTCAGGAGGGATTCAGCTTTAGTCGTAGAGCAGGGCAAGCATGAGATCGACTCTGGCGGTGTGACAAAGGGTGATGTAGCCTCCTGCCGGCATGCTCGAGACGAGCGCAGATCTCCGGTTCGTTTTTCGGTTCGTTCCGGTTCGTTTTTTATGCACTCTAGTGTTTTCAACAACTTCGGTAGGTTCGTTTTCGGTTCGTTTGGCCGTTTTCCCGGTTCGTTTTTCAGGCCGATCCTTTGTTTTCAGTAAATTCTACGGTTCGTTTTGCAAGAAAGAATTCTTTTTGTCTCACATTTTTAATGCCAAACCAGCCGCCCTTGCATTTTCAACAGCTTATCCTCGAAATAGCAGTCTGGCTGGACTGTCAATCTTTTCTCGGGCATCTCAGCCAGCCGCCATTCCCCGCCGGCCGATCTCGTACTCTAGACTAGCATGGTAGCCGTTGTTTGTCAAGCAAATTCGCGCCGCAAATTCGTGCGAAAATTCTGCCGCAGCGCCGCGCAACGAAATTCCGAGTTCTTAGTTTTGCGTTATGAGTTCTGAGTTGGGAATTGCGTAACCAAGGGCTTTGAGTTCTGAATGACATGCGGAAGTTTCGTCATTGACCGTGGCCTTGTTCAATATCAAAGGGTCGAAGGAGAGAGCGGGCTTGTCCGCGCGATGGTTTGGCTAGCCTGGGTCTGGAAATCTAAAGGAGCCCTGCTCTTCAGCAGGCAGTGGGGGCAAATAGGGTACGCCCGAATCCAGCCTTGTGGCCGCGTCCGAGACCTGACTTTGCAATTTCTGGAGACCCTTCGTCTGACCGCTTGAGTCTATGCTCATGAGGGAGGAAACAATTTGGACAGTGGCCTCGTGGTTTCGCTCCGCCGGGTTACAGAACCGGACGTGTTCCTCGAGTTCTGCACTGCATACAGCCCTCAGAACACGAACGGCCTTGTCCCGTAGGGCGCCGCGCGTCTCAAGCGATATGCACTGCCAGTCAAGAAATGTCTGGCTGAGCAGTTCGCTGATGGAGGCTCGCTCAGCCTGCCTCACGATGAGCGAGACCACTGTAGGCAGCAAATACAAAGCGAGCTCTCCGTCCGTTGTGTGGGCGTCAGCAACAACTAGCCAGGGGACTTGGTGCACCGGGGGAGTCTTGAATCCCCTCCTAAAAACCTCGTTCAACTTTGGGTCTTCGAACGAGCCTGCTACCAAGAGCGTGTCACTGCCTAGAGAAAGCACCGGTATTCTGGGGTCTTCATTGAAGAATCTACGTACCCTCTCGATCGCTTCTTCGAGATAGCAGTACGCAACTTGCACGGTAGCTGTTTCAGGATCGGGAAATTGGATGCCCGTCACGCGCTGTATATCCCTTGGCTTTACCACGCCAATGAACTTCCTATAGGCACGTAACTGCTCGACCTCGACATTGAACCCAGACTTACACTCCCAGAGGACCGCGCAGTTTGACCCGGTGGAAAGTGTGATGACGTCGGGCTTCACGACAGACGCCTGTTCTGTGAGGATGTGGTGATCGATCCCTGCAACGCGGTAGCCGCATTCCAGCAAAGGCGACGGCCACGGCGGTATCTTCTTGCAGAAACCACATACTGCGTTGACGGGAATCAGGCTTCTTTGCACTGGTCAAAGACGGTAGCCCGCTCGAATTTGAAATAGACCGACGGGTCAAGGTGCTCCTGGACAACGCGCAATATCCTGGCTACCGAGTTTCCGCAACTGCCCCTGAAAAGGTAGATCACTAGGTGCGTGGGCGTAAATTCTAGCCTCAATCGGCTTGCGCTGTGGAGGTCGACGACTTCGGCCCTGACGAAATCTCTTTCTTCGTGTGTTACCACGCCCCAGAGCCTAGTCTGCTCTCGACATGACAGGATTTCTTTAGCGAACCCTGGAAAGTCAAGTACCGGTTCTGAGAATTCCAACGTCAGCGGGTAACCCCGAAGTTCATCCCCATTGTTTCCGCGGACAAATGCCAAACTAAGTTCCTCCTCCAGTGTCTGGATCATTTCCGCGTATAGATTAACGAGGTGGTTAACCGCGCCGAGGTGAAGTGAGATTGAATTCCCGGTCGCCATAATCCTTCCCGAAGCGTTTAGTTCATTTTGTATGAACGTGCCCGACGTGGGATCTGAAACTGAGTACTTAATCGCCGAAAGACACAACATCGGGCTAAAGGCCTTGCTGGAAAGATGCTCAAAGAGCCTGTCGCCTCGGTTTCCCCGGTAACGTGTTTTGAAAACCACACCTTGGTCCTTCGCTTGTTGCGGCGCGGCCTCGGACAAGAATAACTCCTGGTCGAAATCTACGCTGAAGCCCAAGAACTGGCGGCCCTTGCGAAGGTGCGACAGGATTTGGCTCGGCAGCCATGCGTAGTCAAGGTTCCAGGACTTGCGGACCAACTCATCCAAGTATGCTTGGGCAGGGTCAATATTGGCTGTGGTGTGGACGACCCAGAATCGCGGGTTGAGGAGGTCAATAAAAAAACGCGTGTCTTCCTTCATGAGGACGGCGAGGGAAGGATCGTCAGTCGCTTCCACCCTGAAGCCAAAGCGCTTCTCGATGTTGCCGAGCACACTCGCGGCGCTAGCCTGGCTTGGGGCGTCACCGTTTAGGTCATGCGCCTCCACGATATACGTCTTCAACGGACCCTTACCCGCCGCGAATTCTTCTGTCCACTCAAAGTGAACGGTCACGTTGTGCAGGTGGCGGTCGAAAATCTCAGCCATCTCTGCTCTGTTCATGGTTTTGGCCAAGCTCCTTTCCTCCCATTATAACCATCCGGACATGGGGTGGAGCAAAGTATCTCACATGCACACCGTAATTCCAAGGCCCCGACGCGGGCAGCGTATGCTCCAACACGGGCGGGCCGTCGGCTTGTCTCGTATCGCAGTTTTTGCGGTGTGTGCGGGTGCCGAGAACGTGGCGTCTGGGATTTCTGCGCGGCAACCGACCCCTCACCCGGCCGCTGGCGCGGCCACCCTCTCCCGGAGGGCGAGGGCTAAGGATACAGAGTCAAAAACCTCACCTGCTTGCTGGCACGGAGGCCCTCCGACAAACGAGAAGGCACAAAGCAGAAGGCGAAAAGCCGACGCTGGGGGCGTCGCGGGTGCGGAGTGCGTTTGAACCCGCGAAGGGCCGTAAGGTCAAAAGGCGGGCCTTGCGCTCCTATACCAGAGCCGGGCGGGTATAAAACCCGCCCCTACAAATGCCGCTTGGGTAGGCGCGACGGTGTTGTTTCCGTCGCGGGGTTTTCAAAATCCCACGACACACAAGGCAGTGTGGCGGCTGCCAAGACTTTCGAAACAGTGCGTGAAAGTTGAGCATAGTTTCCTCATTTCACCAGCCAGCCGTCCTGCAGCTTGATGATGCGATTGCCGTAGGCTGCCCAGGTTTCGTTGTGGGTTACCTGAACGACGGTTGTGCCCTCATTATTCAATTCCTTGAATAGGTCCATGATTTCCTTGCCCTGGCTGGAATGAAGATTGCCAGTGGGCTCGTCGGCAAGAATCAGACTGGGATTGGCGATCACGGCCCTTGCGACGGCGATAAGCTGCTGCTGGCCACCGGAGAGCTGGCTCGGATAAAGATCCTTCTTGCCAACGATCTGGAAACGATCAAGCGTATCGGCAACCAGGGCCTGGCGCGCAGAGGATTTAATGGTGCGATAGGAAAGCGGAAGGTCGAGGTTCTCGGCAACGGTCAGACCGTCGAGCAGGTGATATTGCTGAAACACAAAGCCAATATACTTCTTGTTCAATTCGGCGCGCTTTTTGGGGTTCAGCTTATGCACGCCGTGACCGAGAAAGAAGTATTCTCCGGTGAAGTCGCCATCGAACATGCCGAGAATGGACAGCAGCGTCGATTTGCCCGCGCCCGAAGGTCCCATGACGGTGACAAAATCACCTTCCTTGATTTCGAGATCAATGCGCCGGAGAACCCAGTACCTTCCCGCGCCCAACGGATAGGATCTTTCAACATTGCGGAGTTCAATCATCCAGTCAGACCTTGTGGAATTGATTTATCGCCTCATCGAGCGATCTGATGATTGAAAGATTTCGTCATTGAGCGATTGCCCGATTGTTTTCCTTGAAGCAATAATTAAATGGCCCGATGAACCGATCGTTCAATCCTTCAAATCACCCAATCATCAAATCTCGCAATCACTAAATAACTCACTCATAGCGCAGGGCGACCATGGGATCGACTTTGGCGGCGCGGCGCGCGGGGACGTAGCACGCCAGCACGGCCACAGCGATCAGGACCAGCGACACCGAGATGAACGTGAAGGGGTCCGCCGGCTTGACGCCGTAAAGCAGGCTTGATAGAAGGCGCGTCAGAGCCAGCGCTGCGGCAATTCCGATGATCACGCCAACCAGCGCCAACCTGAGCCCCTGGCCGACGACGAGCCTCAGCACGTCGCGCCGTTCAGCTCCCAGCGCCATGCGGATGCCGATTTCATGCGTGCGCTGGCGCGTGGCAAAAGCGACCACGCCGTAGATACCCACCGCCGCCAGCACCAGAGCCAGCAAGCCAAACGAGCCCACCAGCATGGCCGCCAGCCGCTCGAAAACGCTGCCAAACTGCATGCTGGACTTGAGTGTCATCACATTGAACAAAGGCAAGTCCGGGTCGATCTCGGCAGCGGTTTTCTTGACCACCGGCACAAAAGCTTTGGGGTCGCCTGCCACCCTCAGGTGAATGATTGCTGTGGAGTGGTAGCTCTGGTAGAGGGGCAGAAAGACCATGGGCTCGGGAGGGTAACGCAGAAGTCGGTACTTGGCGTTTTGCGCCACGCCGACAACGGTATACTGGCGCCCATACAATCCGACCTGCCGGCCGAGGGCGTCCTGCCCCGGCCAATAGCGCTTGCAGAACTCCTGGTTGACGATGGCGACCGGCTGGGAATTCTCCTTGTCCTGGTCTGTAAAGCCGCGCCCAGCCACCAGAGGAGTGCCGAGCGTCTTAAAGTAGTCCGGACTGATCGCGGCCCGATCGATTTCCATTGATTCGTGGGGTTGAGGGACGTAGCCCTGGGGCTGGACGTCGTCGCTGTGGAGAGTGAAGCTGAGCGGCGAGAAGTCAGCCAGCGTCGCGGACTTGACCCCAGGCAATGCTTGAAGCTTGGCCAGGAGATGCTGGTCAAAGGTGATTCCCTGCGCTCGCGTGTAACCCTCGGGCGAAAGATCGTAAGTCGCGATCAGAACATGATTCGGGTCGAAGCCGGGGTCAGAGCTTTGTTCTTTCTGGAAACTGCGGGCGAAAAGGCCGGCTGCGATCAGCAGGAGTAGAGAGAGGGAAATCTGAGCTACCACCAGCGTCCTTGAGAGGCGCGAGCGGTGGACACCGCCGGAAACTCTGCCCGCCTCTTCGTTGATCACGGTGATCGGCGCCAGACGGGAAGTACGCAGCGCCGGCAGAATACCAAAAACTATCGCGGTGAGAACGGAGATGACCAATGTGGCCAGCATCACTTCGCCGTTTGCATGGCCGTTGAGCGTGAGAGGCAGGGTTGTGGGCGGAAAAAAACTGGCAAACGTTCCTGCGGACCAGGTGGTCAGCAGCATCGCCACTGCGCCGCCGGCCAGGGCGACCAGGAGACTTTCAACCAGCAATTGGCGCATCAGTCGTGCGCGGCTGGCTCCCATCGCCAGACGCAGTGCAATCTCCCGCTGGCGCGGAACCAGGCGCACAAGCAGAAGGTTGGCGACATTCGCGCATGCCAGCAGTAGCAAAGCCGCCGCAAGCCCCAGCAGCAAGGGCAGCGTCTTGTAAAGATAGACGTTGGCTCCGAACGGCGAACGCCAGAGCGGATCAAGCGTGATCTGGCTGGGCCCGCGTTCGATGTTGGCCGTGCGTGCGGCAATCTGCTGCATCAGCATGTTCAGTTCTGAAGCCGCCTGCTGGCGGGTGACGCCCGGCCGGAGCCTGCCCAGCACCTGGAGCCAGAAAACGCCACGGTTTTCGAGCCGGGTTGAGCCCCAGACCTCGCGGTCCATGACCAGTGGAATCCAGACGTCATCCCGAAGCCCGGTCTTGCAGCCCTCAAAATGCGGAGGAGCGACGCCGACAATGGTGTAAGGATGGCGGTTAATGTGGAGCACCTGACCGATCGCGGCTGGGTCTGAGTTGAAATGGCTTTTCCAGAACGCGTAACTGATGACGACGACGGGAGCGCCTCCAGGGGTCCTTTCTTCGTCCGGCAGGAAGCCGCGGCCCAGAACGGGCGTCACGCCGAGAACCTGAAAGTAATTGGCGGTGGTCAGCGCGCCATAAATCCGTTGCGGTTTGCGGTTGCCGGTGAGCGACATGAAATCGTCGTGATAAGCCAGCAGGCTGGAGAAGCTCCGATTGTCGTTCCGCAGATCTTTGTAATCAGGATAGGAAAACGGCGGGGTGGGATGCTCGCTGATCGTCCCCCTCATCACACTCACCAAGTCGCCGGTGTCGGCGACGCCGGGAATGGGATTCAGCAGGGTTGAGTCAATCCAACTGAAGATGGTGCTGGTGGCGCTGATGCCCAGGGCCAGCGTCAGCACAGCAACAGCGGTGAAGCCAGGATTGCGGCGGAGCTGACGCAGGCCGTAGCGGAGGTCCTGGGCGAGTTCACTGATAAAGCGCGTGCCCCAGGTGTCGCGACTTTCTTCCTTGATTCCTCCCACGTTGCCGAACTGCCTCAGCGCCGCGTAACGAGCTTCCTCCTCGCTCATGCCCTGTGCCACGTTTTGCTCGATCTGCTTTTCAAGGTGAAAGCGCAGTTCGTCGTCCATTTCCTGCTCGGCCCGATCTCTGCGAAACAGTGCTAGAAGGTTGAACATTATCGCGCCGCCTTTGTATCACAGCATTCGACTCATAACGCTGCGGTTTGTGCATTTGAACCTGCGCCTAAGACGCAAGACGGAAAGACGGTCCTTGCGTCACGACACTAAAACGGCCCCCTATGAAACCTGTACTTGCAGCGACTTCACGAGGCGGTTTCAAGCACCTGGGTGATGGCCGCGGAGAGCCGCGTCCAGTTAGAAGTTTCGCGCTCGAGCTGCTTCCGGCCTTTGTCTGTCAGACGATAGTATTTGGCCCGGCGGTTGTTTTCCGAAGCGCCCCACTCCGCCTCGATCCATCCCTGCTGTTCGAGGCGATAGAGCGCCGGATAGAGCGAGCCCTGCTGTACCTGCAGCACATCCCTGGAGATTTGCTGGATGCGCTGGGCGATGCCCCAGCCATGCATGGGTTCGAGCGCGAGCGTCTTCAATATCAATAGGTCAAGAGTGCCTTGCAACAGATCAATGGATTTACCCATCGTGTCTTCCTCCTTTCTCAGTCAGTTCTGTGCCGGACGCGCCGCCGTTGTCATTCACGATACGGCCGTCCAGAAGACGAACTACGCGCTCGGCATGGGCGGCAAAGCGCGGGTCGTGAGTCACAATACAAATCGTGGCCCCCTGGCGATGCAAGTCATCCAGCAACTCCATCACTGCCTCGCCGTTCTTGGAGTCAAGATTGCCGGTCGGCTCATCAGCCAGCAGGATGGCGGGTTCTCCGGCCAGCGCTCGAGCCACCGCCACGCGCTGCTGCTGGCCGCCCGAAAGCTGCGAGGGATAGTGCCTGACGCGATGTGTCATGCCGACCTTTTCAAGTGCATCCGCCACGCGCCGCTTGCGCTCGCTCGCCATCATGCCGCGATAGGTGAGCGGCAACTCGACGTTTTCCTGGATGGTCAAGTCACCGATCAGATTGAAGCTCTGGAAAATGAAGCCGATCTCGCGGTTGCGGATGCGCGCCCGCTCGTTGAAATTGAGCGTCTCGACCGGCCGCGACTTCAGCCAGTAGCGGCCATCCGTGGGCGAATCGAGCAAGCCGATGAGCGAAAGCAGGGTGGACTTGCCGCAGCCCGACGGCCCCGAGACCGAAAGGTATTCGCCCGTACGGATCTCAAGATCGATCCCTTCGAGCGCGTGCGTTTCAACTTCCTCGGTGGCAAAAACTTTCGTTACGTCCTGGAGTTTGATCAGCGGAGCACCACCGTTCTCCGGCATCCGCTCTGACGCGGTTTCGACTTGCGGTCTTGTCTCCATTGCTTCCTCCTCTGATGATCGAGTGATTGATGCATTGGCTCATCGAACGATTGAGAAAGCTTCCATCCAGAAAATCGACCAATGTGTTAATCAGGCAATCTATAAACCCTTCAATCAGGCAATCGTTAAGTCACGCAATCCTTCAATTTGTTCATTCGTACCTCAGCGCCAAAATGGGATCGACTTTGGCCGCCCGGCGCGCAGGGATAAGGCAGGCCAGCAAGGCCACGGCGATCAGGATCAATGAAACCGCGGTAAACGTCAGCGGGTCCGCGGGCTTCACGCCGTAAAGCAGGCTGGCGAGGAAGCGCGTCAGCACGAGCGCCCCAATGACCCCGATGCAGATTCCGATCAGCGCCAGTTTGAGCCCCCGGCCGAGTACCAGCCTCAAGACATCTTTGCGCTCCGCTCCCAGCGCTATACGGATGCCGATTTCGTGTGTTCGCTGGCTGACGGAGTAGGAGGTGACACCAAAAATCCCGATTGCCGCCAGAGTCAGCGCCAGTCCGGCAAAGATCACTAGCGACATCCCCAAGAAGTGACGCCGCGCCACGGAAGTGGCAATGAGCTGCTCCATGGACCTGACGTTGTAGACAGGCTGATCCCTGCCGGGGCCCATCACCTGCTGGCTGACCGCGGAAACGACTGCGAGCGGGTTGGAGCTGGTGCGAACCACTAGCCTCAAGCCCGTCGTGGACTGCGCCATGAACTGGTCGGGAATCTGGAAGAAAGGAAAATAGAGCTGATCGCGGATTTTGGCGCTGTCATCTGAGTCTAATCCCCAATGCTTGACGTGTCCCACGACACCCACGATCTCCGCCGGTCCCAGCATGGGGATCTGCAGTTGCCTGCCGACGGGATCCTGCCCGGGGAAGAAATGCCTGGCCAGCACATCGTCAACCACCACAACCTTCCGCGAACCCTTGGAGTCCTCTTCTGTGAAGAAACGTCCGCGCTGCAGGGGAATCCCCATGGTGCGCAGATATCCGGGCGTTGTGATATAGCCGAGAGCCATAGGCATTTGTGCCGTCGAAGACGGCGGCTGGCTGCTCGTCCAGAACGGCATCTCATTGTCGTCCCCGCTCAATGGAACCAGAAGGGTCACGGCGGCAGAGTGGACCTCCATTATGTTCCGGACCCTGTCAAGAAGCTGGCGCCAGGCAATCCTGATCGCAGACGGATCGTTAAGCAGCGTTGGCGAGAGAGCCACCTGCATGGTCAGGACGTGCTGCGGGTTGAATCCGGGGTTGATGTCCCAGAGACGCTGCAGGGTCCGGATCAGGAGTCCAGCTCCTGCCAGCAGAACCAGCGCTAGCGACACCTCCGCAACCACCAAGGCGCTCTGTGTGCGATGCTGGCCTCCCGCCACACTTCGCCCGCCTCCCTTCAGGGTTTCCTCCAAATCCGAGCGGGAACTTTGCAGCGCGGGCGCCAAGCCGAAGACGATGCCGCTTACCAAGGAGAGCCCCAAGGTGAAAAGCAAGACGTTTGCGTCCAGCCCGATAGACTCCTGTCGCGGTAGGCCTCCGGGCACCGCGGACAGAATTGGCGCGCTTCCCCAATATGCCAGCAGGAGGCCGATTCCACCCCCCGCCAGGCTCACCAAGACACTTTCGGTGAGAAGCTGTCGAATGATTCGGCCGCGGCTCGCACCTAGTGCGACCCGGAGGGCGACTTCCCTCTTCCGCGCGACGGACCGGGCAAGGAGCAGGTTGGCCACGTTCGCGCAGGCGATTAACACCACGAAGCCTACCGCAGCTTGAAGCAGGAGTAGCATTGGTCGAACGTCGCCAACAATATTGTTCTTCAGTGGCACAACCATGGTGCTTGTGCCTTCATTTGTTTTCGGATACGCAGCGGCGAGGTTGTGGGCAATATTCTCCATATCAGCCTGCGCCTGGGCAACGCTGACTCCCGGCTTCAGTCGGCCTACGACCCGGATGCCCGGATGGCTGTTCCGCATCTCCAACTGGGCTCGTCGGCGCCAATGCCAAAGCGGTGTGACAACCTCGGCCGGACCCAGCAGTTGGCAATCCCCAGGAATAACGCCCACGACGATATAGGCCTGCCCGTCGAGCGCAAGGCTCTTGCCAAGCACGGCGGTGTCACCACCGAACCTCCGCTTCCAGAAACCTTCACTGACCATGGCAACCGGATTGGCGCCCTGCCGGTTTTCTTCGGGAGTAAAGGTCCGACCGCGCAGCGGTTTCACACCGAGCACGGAAAGGAAGTTGGCTGTAACTACCGCTCCCGGAATACGTTCCGGCTGGCCCGCGCCCGTGAGATTGAAGCTCTCGCCCCGGTAGGCTGCCATGCCAGCAAAGGAACGGTTCATCTCCTCCCAATCCAGAAAGTTGGGATATGAGACCGACAGCTCTTTGATCCGAGCCGACCTCTCGTAGATCTGCACCAAGCGATCGGGGTTCGGATAAGATAAAGGCCTCAAAAGTACCCCGTTGACCACGCTGAAGATGGCCGTGTTGGCCCCAATACCAAGGGCCAGCGTCAGCACGGCCACGACTGTGAAGCCGGGGTTGCGGCGGAACTGACGGAGGCCGTAGCAAACGTCCTGGAGTAACTCATTGATAAAGCGCACGCCCCAACTGTTGCGACACTCTTCCTTGATTTCTCCCACGTTGCCGAACTGTCTCAGCGCCACGTAACTAGCTTCCTCCTCGCCCATGCCCTGTGCCACGTTTTGCTCGATCTGCTTTTCGAGGTGGAAGCGCAGTTCGTCGTCCATTTCACGTTCGGCCCGATTCTTGTGAAAGAGCGCACGCAGATTGAACATGAGTCTCTCCGTGTTGTAGAGGCGGCTTTACGCCACCATTGGCGAGGTAAACTCGCCGCTACAACCGCAAAACCGGGAGGGTATAAAACCCATCCCTACGAACTGCACGGCTAGCCGCGATGGTGGCGTTTCCGTCGCGGGTTTCAGGCAATCAAAGGCCCGCGGCACCCAAACCAGCGCCGCGGCTACGTGACCGGCGATCACACGTCGCCGCCAGAATGGTTTATTCCAGCCGGACGCGGTCAAAGCTGTCCCATCGTGACATGTCGGACAGGATTACCTGGTCGCCCACGTCGAGTCCCCCGAGAATCTGAACGGTATTGACTGACGCGAGGCCGAGCTTCACTTTCACGCGGACCGCTTCCTTGCCGCCGTCAATCAGTTTGAAAAGGCCGACGGTGCTGTCCGACTGTCCAAACGCCGGACGCCCGACGTAAACCACATTGTTCAGGTGCTCGATTTCGATAGTTCCGTCCACGCTGAGGTCTGGCACAGCGCCTGGCGGCAGCGGGCCGTCCAGCTTCACGTCCACTGTGCGCGTGCCGTTCTGGACAGCCGGATCGATTCGCATAACGTGGCCGGGAATGATGCCGTTGTGCGTATCGATCTCCGCCTTCTGGTTGAGCTGGATGTCCTTGGCCTGCGTTTCGGCAATCTGGAGCTGCGCTTTCAGTTGATCGGGCTGGGCGACCTTGGCCAACGTCATGCCGGCGGTCACCTGCTGTCCGGCCTCGACCGGCAACTCCTGAAGCACACCGGTTGCGCCCGCAAGCACTGTGAGGGATTCAAGCTGGCTCTCTTTGAGGTTGTAGAGAGCGCGAAGCTCCTCGATTTTAGCCTTCTGCGCGGCCAGTTGCGCTTCGATGGAATTGCTAAGAACGCCGACCTGCTGGCCGGCGATCTGGTCCTGCATTTGAGCCGACTGCGCCTTGGCCTCGGAAAGCTGAGCGTTGATGCTGGGGCCGAGACCGTACTTGGCAAGTTGCGAGTCGCGCTCAGCCTGCAGCTTTGCCTGGAGGTAGTCTGATTTGGCCGTGGCAGCGGCGCCACGCTGGTTGAGGAGCTGGCTCGAGAGCTGTGCTTTCAGGCTGTTGTAGTCAGCCTCGGCGGCTTTCAGTTTCCACTTGGCATCAAGTGCGGCCTGTTCGATCTCCGGGCTTGTCAGTTTGAGTAGAACCGTGTCTGGCGTGACGGCAATGCCCGGCAACACCAGCTTCTGTGCTACCCGGCCGTCCACCTGGGCCGGTATCCACAGAATCTTTTCCGGTACCAGCTTGCCTAGCCCGCGTACCTGAATGTCCATGTCGCCGCGCTTGACCGTATCAATCCAGACGGTCGAGCGGTCAACTTCCGGGGCGGCCGGCTGCAGCCGCGACAGCCCGAGTGTCGTGCCTAGAACCGCAATGACGCCGGCCAGTGTATATCCAATGCGGCGAAGGCGCCGCTTACGATGATCAACCTTGCGCGGAATGTCCATGGTCGGGCTCCATCGTGCGAAGGGGAACCGCAGTTTTGGCAGGCTTAACGCGGTAGGAGTGCGTCCCCCTAGACATCCTACAATAGAAACATAACGCGCTTCCCCTAGAGTGTCAAGGGGAAAATTTGCGGAATCCGCTGGGAGGTGCAACCCCGCAAGAGAATCCCGGTTTTCAAGGAACAAATTGCGCAGCACAATGGCGGTGACTCAGTTCGTTTCCTATTCTGTGGCACGGCCATCTTGGCCGTGTGTTTTGAACGCAGCACGGGCGAGGACGCCCGTGCCACAATCAAGTTGAGTTACTACCAGCACATCTGGAGCATTGACAAATGCACCGACTGCCGATAGTGTAACTTGCTCCTATGAATGTTCTGGTCTTAGGGTCGGGGGGGCGCGAACACGCCCTGGTTTGGAAACTGCGCGAAAGCCAGCAGACGGATGACATCTTTTGCGCTCCAGGCAATGCCGGCATTGGGCAGACCGCCGAGTGCTTTCCCGTCGACCTCACAAATCCCGCCGCCATGCTGGAACTGGCTGAAGAAGTCAAGGCCGATCTCACGGTGGCCGGGCCGGAAGCGCCGCTGGTTGCAGGTGTGGTGGATACATTCCAGCGTGCAGGCCGCAGAATTATCGGACCCACCATGGCCGCGGCGCAACTCGAAGGGAGCAAGATTTTCGCCAAGGAGTTCATGCGGCGCCACCACATCCCGACGGCGCGATTCACGGTTGCAGAAGACCGTGAGAGCGGGATGAAGGCCGTTGCCGAGTTTGGCTTGCCCGTCGTTATTAAGGCCGATGGGCTTGCGGCGGGTAAGGGCGTGGTGGTGGCCCGGAGGCGTGAAGAAGCGGAAAAGGCGCTGGACGACTTCATGGTCCGGAAAGTGCTGGGGGAGGCCGGTGGCCGCGTGATCGTTGAAGAATGCCTGGCGGGCGAAGAGGTGTCATTCATTGTTCTGGCAGGCATGCGGGGCATGTTGCCGCTGGTTCCGACGCAGGACCATAAGGCGGTTTTCGATGGCGACCGCGGGCCCAACACTGGAGGGATGGGGGCTTACAGCGATGACACAATTCTTGGGGACGCCTTGCGCCAGGAGATTCTTCGCAAAGTTGTTGTGCCCACGCTCGGAGGCATGGCGGATGAGGGCATGCCCTTTCATGGGTTTCTTTATTGCGGGCTCATGCTGACCTCGGAAGGTCCCAAGGTGCTCGAGTACAACGTGCGGCTGGGCGACCCGGAAACCCAACCCATCATGATGAGGCTGCGATCCGACCTGCTTGAAATTCTGATGGCCTCGCTCGAAGGGCAGTTGACGGCGGTGGGAGCCCGCTGGAGCCCTAATCCTTCCGTTTGCGTCGTGCTGGCTTCAAAGGGATATCCCGCCAAGAGCGAAACCGACAAAGTAATCACGGGAATTGAGGCCGCTGAATCTCGTGGGGGAGTGAAGATATTTCATGCGGGGACGGTCTTTCGCGACAGTCAACTGCTTACAGCAGGCGGGCGAGTTCTGGGCGTCACTGCGATTGGCGAGGATCTGCCGTCAGCAATCGAACAGGCATATGTTGCGGTGAGCAAAATCCATTTTGACGGGATGCATTACCGGCGCGATATTGGCGCAAAAGGGTTGCGGCGGCTCAACACGGCCCGCGAAACCCACCATCCGGACAATCAGGCGGGCAATCCGCCTCCGGCCTAGTAGAAGCGGCAGGGGCAGACCAGCGGCAAACTGCCGACTGGCCGTAACAATCCAGCAGGGGGAAACAAATGGCTGAAAAGGGAAAGGCATTGGTCGGCATCATCATGGGAAGCGATACCGATCTGCCGGTGATGAAAGAAGCGGCAGAAACGCTGAAGAAGTTCGATGTGCCCTTTGAGATTGACATTACATCGGCGCACCGGACACCGGCGCGGACCTCTGAATATGCACGCACGGCGATTGATCGCGGGCTGAAAGCGATTATCGTCGGAGCGGGGGGCGCCGCGCATCTGGCGGGCGTGGTGGCTGCGGAGACCACGCTGCCGGTGATCGGGGTCCCCATGCCGACAACGTCTCTGCAAGGGCTCGACTCTTTGCTCTCGACGGTGCAAATGCCCGGCGGCGTGCCGGTGGCCTGTGTGGCTATCGGGAAGTCCGGAGCGGTCAATGCAGCCATCCTGGCGGTTCAGATCATCGCAACTTCGGATGCCGTGCTTGCCCGGAAGCTGGTGGAATACAAGAAAGACCTGGCGCGGCGCGTCCAAGAAAAGTCAGAGAAAGTGAAACGCGAGCTTACGCTTTAGCAGGCGGCACCAAGACGGGTACCGGGAAACTTCCAGTCGGTTGTTTAAAATGACCGTAGCGGTGACTTTACGCCACCAGTCTGTGTTTGTGGCGGGATGAACCCGCCGCTACACTCGCTCTAAGGCGCTTTTGAGGAAACGTTAGGGCTTCTTTTCAAAATTGAGCGCGGCGGAATTGATGCAGTAGCGCAAGCCGGTGGGCGCGGGGCCGTCCGGAAAGACATGGCCCAGATGCGCATCACATTTGCTGCAGAGTACTTCGACTCGTCGCATCCCGAAACTTGAGTCAGATTCGGTGCGGACATTCTGCTCGTCCAGGGGAGCCGTGTAGCTCGGCCAGCCCGAGCCCGAGTTAAATTTGCTCTCGGAACTGAATAGGTCCGCTCCGCAGCAAACGCAGCGGTAAGTCCCTTTCTCGTGCCGGTCGTAATATTCTCCGGTGAAAGCCGGTTCGGTGCCCTTTTGCCGGGTGACGTAGTACTGCTGGGGCGTCAACAGCTTTCGCCATTCTTCGTCGGTTTTGGTGATTTTCTTCTCTTCCATAATTGCCCCCAAAAGGACATGGCCCCCTTCGATTCATAGTAACAGATGGAGAGCATGCGGCACAGCGAGGGGTGTGCTTTGCGTCGCAAAGGCTTTAACACAGAAGGCACGGAGGGCCTGAGTGATTGTTCGGCTGGACTTTTCGGACCACAGAGTGCACAGAGGGTCGATGACTCGAGGTTGCGGTTCCTGATGTAAACTCATGTTGCGAAGGGCGTAAGGCCTTGCGCCCGTATGTGGGACCCGGTGCAGACGCTGCTACCGCTTGTCTCATGGATGGCGGGTACTGATATAATCGTGGACTTTGATTTGCAGCGAAAAATCTGATTGGGTGAGACGTGATGTGATGTTCAAAACGATTGAATGGACCGCCGAGGGCGTCCGGATGATCGACCAGACGCTTCTGCCAGGCGAGGAGATTTACCGCACCTACCGGACGTACCCAGAGGTGGCGGAAGCGATCCGCAGCATGGTGATACGCGGCGCGCCGGCCATTGGCGTGGCGGCCGCGATGGGCGTGGCGCTGGGCGTGAAAAACTCGCGCGCGAAGACCGTGGCGGAACTTCGAAGCGAGTTTGAAACTATCGCCGGAACGATTTCCAGAACCAGGCCGACCGCTGTGAATTTGTTCTGGGCGATCAAGCGCATGCGAGGCTCGTTTGAAAAAGCGCTGGCCGGCACGGGTTCGGAGGAGGAAAAGATCGCGCGAACGCGAGTCTTGCTGGAGGAAGAATCTCAGCGTGTGCTGGCGGAAGATATTGCCGTGAATGAAGCGATGGGAAGGCACGGTGCCACGCTGCTCAGGGACTCTTCAACTGTTCTGACACACTGCAATGCCGGCGCGCTGGCCACCGGAGGTTACGGGACGGCGCTGGGAGTGATCAGAGCCGCGGCGGCGGAAGGAAAGAATATCAGCGTGTTTGCGGATGAAACGCGGCCCTTTCTGCAGGGCGCACGGCTGACGGCGTGGGAGCTGGCCAAGGACGGCATTCCGGTGACAGTGATTACCGACAACATGGCCGGACACTTTATGAAGCAGTCAGAAATCCAGGCGGTGATTGTGGGTGCGGACCGGATCGCTGCTAATGGCGATGTGGCCAACAAAATTGGAACCTACACGGTGGCCGTACTGGCGCATGAAAACCAGATCCCGTTCTACGTCGCTGCTCCGCTTTCAACCATCGACCTGAGTCTCGCTTCAGGCGATGAAATCCCAATTGAAGAGCGCTCGCCTGAGGAAGTCACCCACTGGCGGGGGATTCAAACTGCTCCGGAAAATGTCGCCGCCCGCCATCCCGCTTTTGATGTGACCCCGCACCGCTACGTGACGGCCATTATCACTGAACGCGGCATCGCGCGAGAACCTTACGGTGAGAGTCTGAAAGCGCTTTTTGAGAAGCAAGACGTTTCGCAGGTCTCAAAATGAGGCGGCTGCATCGGCATCGTCTTGCCTGTGTATCCGGGATCTACTCGTGGTGAAGGGCGACGATAGGGTCAAGGCGTGAAGCCTTCATTGCCGGCCACATTCCGAAGAACAGTCCGATACTGATCGAAACCAGGAATCCCAGAAAGACCGACCACACCGGGACTGAGGAAGGAAGGTTGGGGATGAGCATGCGAATGGCAAAGCTCAGGACATAGCCTAGGAGGATGCCCAATAATCCGCCCGCGCCTGTCAGGGTCATCGCCTCCAGCAAAAATTGCCAGGTGATATCCTGCCGGCGCGCGCCGATGGCTTTGCGAACACCGATTTCTCGCGTGCGCTCGGTAACGGACACCAGCATGATGTTCATGACGCCGATTCCACCCACCAGGAGTCCAATCGAGGAAAGTACCACCATCACCAGGGCTACCGTTCCGGTAATCTGATCGAATTGCCGGATGATAGAAGCCGCGGTTGCCATGCCGAAGTTGTTTTCCTGATCAGGCTTTACCTTACGCATCCTTCGCAGGACAGCGGTTATCTCGTCCATGGCTTGGGCCATCCGGTTGGGATAGGCCATCGCCAGGATAAGGTTTTCTTTTGCCTGGGGATAAATCTTCCGGAAGGTCCAGTAGGGTATGTATATCGTCCGGTCGTTGCTGTTGTCGCCCAGGAAAGAGAGTCTCTTGCCGAGCGTCCCGA
>JAKAWN010000360.1 GCA_021827245.1 Acidobacteriota bacterium
CCGATCTCCGGTCAGCGGCAATATGCTGATTGATCTGACTAACCCGGCGGCAAACTCAACCATCACCATCGGCTGGGTCGCGAATGCGAAGTTGTGGGGCGACTTCCAGGTGACTGCTATCGGGTCCGGGAAACCTTACCTTTACACACTGTAGGAGGAAGACCACTGAATCTTTTGGGCCTTTTGCCAGACCCTATAGTGATCGCAGTGGCTATTGCTGGAGGCGTAGTGCTCTTGTTCTTGGACACGGCAAGCCGCGATCACGGGCGATTGATAAAAAGGAACGGAGAATAATGCACAATTCACTTCGTTTCACCCAACTGGAAAAGCAGCGGCGGCGGGCGGCGCAAAAGGTCCTGAACGATCCGAACGCCCCGCCAGCACAGAAACTCGCCGCGCGACAGCAGATTGACGAGGTTTTTAAAAGCGCCCAGGGTCGACGTGATTCGAGGTTCATGAAAAGAGCACTTGGCCCCTCGCCCCAGCGCGCCGACTTCGCGACGAGCCAGGCATTCGAGGAGGCACTCGTCATCTGGCAGCGCCGAATCGACGAGGTACAGTGCACGCAAATTCTTAACGACCCAGCATCAAGCTTTCCAAAACGGGAAAGGGCCAGAAAGCGTCTGGAGATGATGCCGACCGTTGTCAAAAAGGGCCTGGACCGCGAACCCATAATCAAGCGTGTGAAACACGACTGGCGTCCCCCTGGCGAAAAGGAACGCGCACTGGCTTTTCTTGACGAACTCTCAAAGGAGGCAACACATGCACGACGAGTATCAGAATCGGTTTGATCGCGCACAGCGAGCGACCCTGGCCGAAGACCGTCAAACTCGATTTCAGCGACACCACGCCTTGCAGCGGAAACAACGTGCTGCCAGCGACACGCAGGCCGCCCGTGAGGCACGTCGCGAGGTGGACCGTAACCGGTGGCACGGTGATGGGCGGTTGAAGAATCGTGGCGAGGGTTTCTCGCTGGGCGAGGAGGTGGAAAAGCTCAAGCGGGCGGCATACGAGGATCGTGCTTCGCGCTCCGTACCAAAAGCTGAGATTCCACAAATCAGCGATGAGGATATGGCAGCGTTGTTTGACCGCTTCGTAAGGACCTGCCCGCAATACGTGCGAACGAGTTTGAATGCTGCCAACCTACTGAATGCGATGTTGCACAACGTAGGGAACGGAAAAGTTACCTGGAGCGTGGCGAATATCCGAAAGGTCTTCGACTGGCTGTTGGCCAACGGGTACATTGAGACGATTCCTCAAACCGGTACCCGCACGCTGGCCGATGCATCCCACCCGCCCACGAGGGTTTATCCAGCGCATGTCAGCAAACAGCGACAGGCAAAGGATGCGTTGAATATGGCCATCGCTGCGCAGTTGGTCGACGAGGCTGAGGCAAGGCGCGCACAAGCGATGCCATTTGATGAACTGCAAAAACAGGTCCGGCATGAGAACAAACATTACGGATCGCGGCAGGAGCCGATCTAATGAGCAACGTTGACCAGGATGCCGATCAACTTTTGGATTATTGCCGTGCGAAAGGCATTGAGCCGACGCACGACAATTTGCGCACGGCATATTTGGCTCTGAACAGAAGTCCTTACGAGATCTTCGTTGAAAGCTTGGAAGTCGAGTACAAACTTTTACGGCGGCTGGCCGCCGAGCGATTACGGGAGGTGGAGTAATGCGGTTGGACCGCTGGGAAGATTTTGATTCGAGGACGGATCGGGAGGAAATTGACTGCCTTGGAGCCGAGGCATTTCTTCAGGCGCACCCGAGCTTTTTTCAATCCGAGTGGAATGGTGAAATTCTTGTAGCCTGGTGCCGCAGTCGCGGCATTCCCGCGACGCACAGCAACCTGTCGGCGGCCTATGCCGAGTTGAAACGTGACGGTCTACTGGAGATCCCGACACCCGAGGCACTGCCACCCAAGAAACCGGAAACCGACGCCTTCATTAATGCTTTGGCAAAGGATACCGAGGCGGAATTAAAGGCCTTGGAGAAATTACGGGACGACCCGCTGCTGAGCGATCAGACTCGCAAGAAGCGCGACTTTGCTTTGAAACGCTTGGCCATCGCTTCGCGCCTCGCCAATCGCCAGGGGGTGCCGTTGCGCGGCAGCGAGCGGATTGTTATCTAAGGAGTTTACACGCGGTTGGTGATGTGGTAAAGTTAGTAACAAGTGGCGGGAGCCAGAGGCCCCGGTATCACATCTAAATAATCGATAATCACCAA
Organism: Acidobacteriota bacterium; assembly: GCA_021827245.1. The sequence goes on from JAKAWN010000360.1 coordinate 2,233, forward strand.
CATCATTCAGCGTCGGCAATTGATCGTCGTTTAGAAGTTATGCGCGCGATCAAAGGCCGGGAGCGTAGCTCGATCCAAACGCCCCCGAAGAAGAAGACAAAGGAGAAAACCATGGAAGGCCGGATCCCAGGGCGTATCTCTGTGTATTGGCCCGAGCGACGATACGGCTTCATCGTCGATTTTACCGAACCCCGCGAACTCTTTTTCCACGAAACAGACATCATTCCCACAAAGATCCCGCCCGAACAGTGGCGCGACGTTGATTTCCAGCTTGGCAAATATCGCGGTCGCCTGAAGGCTGTTCGCATTCGTATACTACCCCAACCTGCCGATGTTCTTGCGGGCGACGGAGGTGCCAAATGAGCGATCCCGAATCCGAGCAACGCTTAACCGAGGCATTCAAACAATGTAGTGATGACGAGTACCGCGAGATGCTCGGTAAGATGGGCATTAACATTCCCGCTAGTGCTGACAGCACGTCAATCCGCAACGCTGCCGAGGCGATTCTCCGGCGTGAACTTTTCCAGGAGAAATATGGTACCGTTCCCTGCGACGTTGAGGCAATTTGCCAGGTGATGCTGGGGAGGCTAAAGATTACCGGCATTTTTAAGCCGCCATTTCCTAAACCTATCGAGGAAGAGATTTGTTTCTCAAATCTTCTTGCTCTGCGTGATTTTCTTGCTGGCTGCTCCTTTGATGGCTATCCGAGCGTCTCGGCGGAACAGGCTGAAAGGTTCGAATGGGCCTTCGCATTCCGCATACGGACACCGGGTGAGTTCAGCCTTGATGAATTTGTCAAGGAGCGCGGACTCTCGATGGCAGCCGCCGTCCCGATCATCCTTCGCACCCTTGAAAGGCTGTTTAGCCTTAATGTTCACGATGGTGATACGGTCCCCGCTTCGCTGCGGGGTGCGAAGCGTTGGTGCGGCTACCGGAAAGAAAACGATAAGAAGCCGCCCCACTCTCCCGTGGATGGTTCATCTATTGGTGCGGTCGCAAAATATCAGGATCACTTTGTGACCTTTGACGAGGCGGTTGACGGCGTAGAGAGGCACGATCTTGACGGCCTTGGCTTCGTGCTGATGGAGGGCGACGGTCTTGTTGGCATTGACATCGATCATGCCGTCGAGGACGGGAAGATCAATCCGGTTGTCGAGGACTGGCTTAAATTTTTCACCAATACTTACCGTGAGTTCTCCCCCTCGGGCGAGGGCATTCACATCATCTGCCGGGGCAAGCTCACCGGTGCGGTCGCTGGTGTGCCGTTACCCAATGCCGAGGGCGCGACGGTGGAAATCTATTCACACGATCGCTACCTGACCTGGACCGGCAAGCTGATTGGCGGCGCTACGGACATATCCGACTGCCAGATTGCGCTGGAAAAGCTGCTGGACCACCTGGAGGTCAAGAATGCGACGGAACCTTCCGGTGAAATAGCCATGACGCCGCAGCGCGCGGGTAGCGTCTATACTGACCTGCTCGAAAAGCTTTGCACTGCCGTTCGCGGAAGCCGCAATAACCGGCTGAATGCCGTTAGCTACTTCGCCGCTCGCGCTCATGCCGGTGGTCTGCTCAACAAGGATGAGGCCACGCTAAGAGCCGAGATCACTTCGGCAGCCCGACAAGCTGGACTTAATGACAGAGAGATTGTACAAACCTTCGAGTCGGGCTGGCAGTCCGGTTCACACAATAAGATAAAGATACGGCTCATGCATCATTGCACCGATCTCGGCAACGCCGAGCGGTTCATTCTTCGCCACGGTGACCGCGTGCGATACGTACCTGCCTATGGGCGCATCGGCTGGCTCGTTTGGGACGGCCACCGCTGGAAGCAGGACGGCGAGCGCCTTGTCCAAGAGTTAGCCCAGGATACCGTGCGCGCAATCTATCTGGAGGCCGCTGCTGCCGAGGACAGCGATGCCAGCAAACGGCTAGCATCTTGGGCGACAAAAAGTGAAAGCGCAAGAAGCGTCGCGGCGATGCTAGAGATGGCGCAGGCCGGCGGGGTGGCCGTTGAGCCCAGTAAACTTGATGCCGACCCCAATCTTCTGAACCTTGAAAATGCAACGCTCGACCTGCGGACTGGCGAGGTTCGCGAGCAGCGGCCAAGCGACCTGATTACCCGGATGCTTCCCGTGCGATACGACCCTCATGCCTCATGCCCGCTCTTTGAGAAACACTTGGAGTTGGTGTTGCCAGATCCGGCGGTACGCAATTATTTTATGGAAGTGGTCGCCTATAGTCTGTCAGGCTCAACCGCCGAACAGTGCATTCACATTCTCCTGGGCGATGGCGAAACCGGCAAGTCAACAACCAGTGACCTCTTCAGGGACATGGTGGGCGATTACGGTCTGGTTGTAAAACGCGGTCTCTTCATACGACAGCGACAAGAGCGTTCCGCCGTACGAGCTTGCCGAACTCCAGGGTCGCCGCTTGGTAACGTGCTCTGAGTTTGAGGAGGGCGATGTGCTGCGCATTGCGCTGGTGAAGTCACTTACAAGCGGCCAGGGGGCTGAGATCCCGGCCTGCCGCAAGTACGGTCACCCATTCAAGTTTAGGCCACAGGTTAGCTTTCTGCTCGACAGCAACTATTTGCTGAAGGTTGACTCGCCAGATTGGGGTACTTGGCGGCGGATTCGCGTCATTCCGTTCGACCAGAAGATCCCAACATTGGTGAAGGACCCGCATATTGCTTCTAAGCTTTGGGCCGAGCGTCCCGGCATCTTCAATCTCGTCATCCAGGCGTTAAGGCGATATAACGCCCGTGGCCGTGTGCTGGAAGTTCCTGATGCCGTCAAGCTCGCCTCGGGAAAGTACGAACAGGACTCCGACCTGCTAGCTCAATTCATCGATGACCAATGCGCAAAGGGCGAGGGCAAGAGCATCAAGCTTCGTGATTTTACCAATGCATACAAAAACTGGGCGCAAAACGTCACCACGAAGCGCAAGGCTCGCATCGGTGAACGTCAAATGGAAGAGCGGCTCAACAAGGAGCGGTACACAGTCACCTACGACCGACAGTTGCGCGTGAAGATAGTCGAGGATCTGGCACTTCTTTTCGAAACGCATGAAATGTTTTAGGATTTCCATTTCCTAATTGAGGGCGCGAATCGTGGAGCGTCGTATTTCCAGGAATAATGTCCTGTTTTGATCGCCCCAATATGTGTGAAGAAGCTTTCGACATATATTTCCTGGGCCGTCGCGAGCGACCAGGGGAACGAGATTAGAGATTTGAGCCTGGAGCCTCTTCCAAGATTCAACAACCTAGAGCCAGGGATTGCAAACTTGCAAACTCAACACCTTGTCTTGACCTTTTTTTCATGCATCCCTACGTGGAAATAGTTATAGAGAGATAGTGCTGAGTTTGCGAGTCTGCAAACGGTCCCCTGGCAGTACTGATGATCCGGTGGACTTTTTGTTTTCGATTTCCTGCGCCCACAGTCCTTTCCTCTTCCTATCATCCTATTTCCTCTACAATTTGTCCTCTAGCTGAGGACCATCTGAGCTGGCTCCCTGGCCACCACTGGTAAAGTTACCCATTCCGCGTGTGAGAGTGTAACCATGGCCGACACACACGCACCTACACAGGTCTCAAGTGATGGTCGCAGGGGCGCGATGCACGAATTTCAACTCCCGTCTCGCCAATGTTCACAAAAGGTTTCGCTCCGCTACTTCTAAAACCCGTGCATTCTGTCACTTGCTATTACTACTATTATCTGTTCGTATATGTTTATATTCATGAACATTGTGGATATAATGAATCTCCGGAGGAAAGGAGGTGGACACATGAAAGCCGTAATTTACGCCCGCGTTTCAACCCATGACCAACACTGTGAGATGCAACTCCGCGAGTTACGGGATTTTGCCCAACGCCGTGGCTGGCAGATTACACAGGAATATGTCGATAATGGGATCTCCGGTGCCAAGGAGCGACGCCCGGCACTCGACCGGCTGATGGCGGGTGCCCGACAGTGCAAGTTCGACGTTTTACTGGTTTACCGTTATGACCGGTTTGCCCGCAGCCTGCGGCAACTCGTGACCGCTCTGGATGATTTTCATGCCTTGGGCATCAATTTTGTGAGCCTGCACGAGGGCGTGGACACGTCAACTCCGACGGGAAAGCTGATGTTTCAAATCTTTGCCTCGTTCGCGGAGTTCGAGCGAAACGTTTTACGTGTGCGCGTCCGGTCCGGCATGGCAGCAGCCAAGGCACGCGGCACGCGGCTTGGCCGCCCCCGCACGTACGTCAACACTCAGGACGTCCTCGTCAGAATGGCGAAGGGCGAATCCTTGCGGAGCGTTGCCAAGTCACTCCACGTCAGCCCGTCCTTCCTGTGCGGAAGATTGAAGACCATCTGAATTATACCGGCGGCGGCATTAGAGGGCCTTCCCTGCCTTGGGGCTTGTACCTATACGGATGGTTGATTTGAATGCCGTGGATGCCGACCAGACCGCATCCAGCATACTTTCCAGATAATAGGGCCGGATAAAAAGCCAATATGGGGCCCCCAACTCGCCCCGCCCGGGGGATGTCCTCGCGCATTTAAAAACGTATAAATTTGAACAGACGCCGATGGGACAGTAAATCAGCATCATCGCCGGAGGCGGCTTTGGGTTTGAACATCATCGCCGCAGGCGCGTTCGGGAGCCGCAGGA
>JAKAWN010000361.1 GCA_021827245.1 Acidobacteriota bacterium
ATTCCGATTCCAGCGAAACTTCCCGCCCCCCCGCCCTGGCCGGGTTGCGCTTATCCGCCGAGGGTAAACAATCCGGAATCAGTTCCCGATATCGGCAACCCGGTTCTGCGCAACTATCCGCCGCCGAATGGTCAGCTTGATCCTGACCCTCCGCTGCCGCGCCCGAGCGCCCCAAAGTGAGCCAGCCGGAGGAAAACCTTCATTTCCGCGGTTTGAATGGTGAGAGTTAACCTGAATCCTGCGTGAAGAAAGATGATTTCTGAGCTTCGGACAGTTCGTTCGGTCTGTCAGCGACGTGCCGAATCGGGAGTCTTATAACGGCGAACGCAGCTTCCGCACTCGCCGCAGTGTTTCCAAAAAATCGCTGGTCTATGGACAGCTCGGAGCATGACGCAGAGTCGGAACCTCGCCCGGTTGTACCAATTGGCCGGGTACTACGAACAAGCGCGGGCGACGACGTTGCAGATGGGTCCGCTGCAGATGCTGTGGAGCACAGAGCCGCTTGAACCAATTCAGCAGAGGTTAGGCCAGCAGGACAATCTGGAAGAATGCCTCGTTCGTCTCGAAATCTTGCGTCGGAATCTTTCCCAAGGCGTAGGCATACTTCAACTCTCGGATGATCAACTCCGGCCGCGCGTGCTGGTTGTAAAACGGCCAAAGGTTGAGCGGCAGCAACGTGAGGTTGTGAGCAAGGCTTGGTAGGTGTAGCGGCCCATTCGGAACAAGGTCAGTTGGGCCGAAGGCTCCTCCGGTGCCGGGCGACGGATCACCACGAAGCGCCGTGGCTCCGGTCGGCCGGCTAAATCGGTAGGGAGTGAGGTGCCTGACAATGTGGAAGCCACGCGCTCTTTTGGCGAACCGTCTGGGCAGTTCTGGAGGTGCAGTTCCAACAGATGCGAGTGAACCCGCAGCACGGTGAGTTTGCTGAGTAAGATTAAAAAACCAATTACGGTGTGAAGGAATAAAATGGGAATAACACGTAGGGAGTTCGTTAAGCGGGCGGCTGTGGCAACTTCCCTGCCAGCCTTGAGCAAAGAAGGTTCTGGAGCAAGCCTTGCAAGTGCGTACAGTGCAATTTCTAAAAACGAAGGTGTGGCTCGGCCCAACATTCTCCTCATCTTATGTGACCAGATGCGATGGGATGCCATATGCGGCCGCTCCCAATGCCGAATGCCCAATGCTAACCGCTTAGCGGCCCAAGGGATTCGATTCGAGCGCTCCTACACACCGGTCTCGCTTTGCACGCCGGGACGCACCGCACTTTTAACGGGAGCTTTCCCATGGCATAACCATATGTACATGGAAATCATATCTCCGACGGCGCTTGTCCTCGATATGTATCGCGGGTCCAACCCTCAAACAGACTCGCCAGGGAATGAGGTCCTGTATTCCTCGCGCCTGCATGATGTGGGCTACATTCAAGGTTATGCAGGAAAGTGGCATTCGAGCTCAGTCCGTGGGCCGCTGGACTTTGGTTTTGAAGAATTCGTGAAACCATTATCACTAGTTCACCCGTCTCGATTAAAGGCTCTTCGTTCCCACCTTCACGTAATCCGGTGGATGCAATGGCCTGGAAGTAAGCCTTTTCCCATGTGGGGATACCTCTCCGATACCGGAGAGGAAGATTGGTTCGCAAGTCACTGGACCGCCGACAATGCCATCCGCATGATGAAGCAGTACGCTGCGAGCGGAAAACCGTGGCACGTGGAAGTCCAATTTGAGACGCCGCACGATCCCTACGTGCCTCTTAAGAAATACCTCGACCGATACAGCCCCGATGAGATTCCGGTGGCGCCGAGCTTTTACGATACGTTTCAAGGCAAACCCGATATCCACAGACACGAATCAGAAATTTGGGGCAAAGTCACTGAAGAAGATTTTCGGCAGTGTCGCGCCTGCTACTTTGCCTTTTGCGAGGGAGTGGATGCCCAAATTGGGCGTGTGCTAAAGGCACTCGAAGAAACCGGACAGGCGGAGAACACCATGGTGATCCTTACGGCCGATCATGGAGACATGCTCGGAGCTCACCGGATGTGGATCAAGGATTGGATGCCTTACGAAGACTCCCATCGGGTCCCCCTTGTTATTCGATGGCCGGCGCGCATCCGGCCGGGCTTAGTCTCGCCCCGGTTGGTCCAACTTAACGATTTGGCGCACACCATCGTCGAGGCCGCCGGCGCTAAGCCTCTCGTCTATGCAGAGGGGCGTTCGTTGCTGCCTCTCATGGAAGATCCCGAACGCGGCGACTGGCCCGACCAGATACTCTCCGCCTGGTACGGGGCTGAGTATCTTTTCACCCAGCGCATGGCCATCACTGAGCGGTACAAGTACGTTTTCAATGGCATAGAATTCGATGAGTGTTACGATCTGCAAAATGACCCTTTCGAAATGCGCAACGTGCTGAATGAGCCGTCCTACGCGACGGTCGTAGATGATATGCGCGCCAGACTTTGGGATCTGATGAACCAGTTTGGCGATCCTTATGGCGACGTAGGCCCGCACCTTCCCAACCAGGGTCGTCCCAACCGATATACAGGTTCTCGGTATTTGCCTCGGGGCAAAAGATCGCCCAGTAAGCATGAACCCTTCTCCATCCGTGTGCCCCTGGCAGAATGACAAAGGAGTCCACGCCGGTTCCAGGTCAGCCATAATTCGAGCGGAAAAGGACAAAGGCATGACCCTCAATAAGGCTGTTTGCGTGCTCATGCTGATGGTTAGTGTGAGAGTTAAAGCAGGTGTTCCAAATTCATCGCTGCGGCTTTCCCGTTCCAACCGCCCCGCAGCCCAGCATCGAGCGGATCGGGGACTTGACAAGATTACGCACGTTATCTGGATCATCCAAGAGAACCACTCCTTTGACAACTACTTCGGAACGTTTCCAGGGGCCGATGGGATTCCGCTCAGCACGTGCTTGCCTAAGCTTCCAGGTGGAAAATCATGCGTTAAACCTTTTCACATGCCCAAAGGTGAGCCTGTTTGTGATCTGAACCACCTTTGGAATGCAGCTCACGCCGCCTACGACAACGGCCACATGGACGGTTTTGTCTGGGCTGAAGGTTCGCCGTACACCATGGGACATTACGACCAACAAGATATCCCGAACTACTGGGCATATGCGAGGCATTTTACGCTTTGCGACCATTTTTTCTCCTCGCTGATGGGACCGAGTGATCCCAACCATCTGTACACTGTCGCAGCCCAGTCAGGAGGGCTGGTTGGCGTGGCTTCACTAAAAGCGGCAGAACGCTTCTTGGGCGAACTTGACGGATTCACTTTTGCCAGCATGGTGGGTTTATTCGGTCGGTCAAATATTTCGTGGAAGTACTATGTGGAAACGCGCCCAGTGCCCCCGGGTCAATCGGCTGGCGGTCTAAGATATCCTGATCCGAAAATATACAATGGCTGGAATGTCCTGCCGGGATTTAAGAATGTGCGCACAAACCCGGCTATGATGGCTCGCCTAGTTGACTTAAAGGAGTACTTCACTGATCTACGACAAGGCTCGCTGCCACAAGTTTGTTGGATCGTACCCGACGACCAAGACAGCGAGCATCCGCCCGAAGCGGCTGCCCCTGTAGCTCAGGGAATGTGGTATGTGACCCGGCTCGTCAATGCCCTTATGGAGAGCCAGTATTGGAAAGACAGTGTGGTCTTTCTGACTTGGGACGACTACGGCGGCTTTTACGACCATGTCCCCCCGCCGCAGGTCGATGCATACGGCTATGGACCCCGCGTGCCGACCCTTGTAATTTCGCCGTACGCCAAACGACATTACATTTCCCACTACACTTACGATTTCACGTCTATGTTGAAATTCATGGAAGAACGGTTCGGTCTGCCTCCTCTCACCACTCGAGATGCGCGAGCTAACGACATGCTGCATTGCTTTGATTTTAAGCAAAAACCGATTTCACCCTTTATCATCCCGATTCCTCCTGACCTACCGCCTTCGCGTCTGGGGGAACCGGCGTGGTGCCACTACCCTTCAGCGGTGCCGCTACCTGCAATGTTAATGCCAGGGAACCTTTGGCCCGCAGGGCCGACAAGTCACGTCAATGACAAGGAACCATTGCCTGCAGGACACCATATCAATTGAGAGGACTCACGTGATCGAACGAGTGTCAGTGCCAGCAATTACAGCCATCATTCGCGGGGTGCCGGCGATCAAGCTTGAAACGATTGGCTCCAAGGGAGCACTTTTTCGAGATGGGCGCGAAGATTTATAACTTCTCACTCCTTCTTCCACAGGTTTGCTTCGTCGGGGGTAATTTTGCAACGATTTGGCCTGGGGGGATGGGATGACGCGATTCTCAAGCGCAACAAATGCAGCTTCGACAGCGAACGTCATTCCAGCCTCAGTGAGGTGAGGGCTACACGTTGGAGAAGCATAGCTGTGAATGGGAGGCAGTCATGCGGCTAAAGATGATCCAAGAAGCGAGTAGGTGGCGTCGGCTGAGGTGGGCGTGGGGGCTCGGCATTGCCGTGTGCACGTTGGCCGCCGGCGCACGGATCCGCCCCGCTAGCGTTAACTCTTACGAAGGACAAGCGCGAAGGGGCGGGTCCTCCTTGTTTTTGTCCTGGCTACCGTGGCACAAGCCGGTTCTCGACAAGCAAGGCAAGCTGCTCGCTTGGTACGAGCCGGGTAAGAACCTGGGTTACGACAAAGTATTAAGGCTGGTGTGGAATTTCATCGAATACAAAGTTCCCAACGAGGATAAAACCGGCCTGAAAGTTTATCTCGTAAATAGTTGTTTTAACGGGAACCCTGTTCCGAATAACGAATGGCAGCACCACCGGTCCATGCTTCGCGCGCCCTACCTTCAAGGTAACCAGTGGCAGCACAACCCGGCCATGCTCTTTGCGGCATTTGTCGATTCTTTGCTCGGCTGGTATCCGTACTCCGGAGATGAGAAAGCGGTCAACGTCGTAGGCCAGATGCTGGATTATCAGCTCGCACATGGTACTACGCCCGCTGATTGGAATTGGGCAAGCGTTCCGTTTGCAACGTCGTGCGGTAATGACCGGAACTACGGCAGATGCCTGCAATTCTCCGGGGTGCCTTGGTCCTTTTATGGAGGGATCATGCCCGATAAAGTTGGTGAACTTGGCGCAGCTTACGTCCTTTATTACGAGATGACCGGCGAGAAGAAGTACCTCGATGCGGCATTAAAGTGCGCACAGGCACTGGCTAAGCATATTCGCCCGGGAGATGCGGATCACACGCCTTGGCCGCTTCGGGTCGATGGTCGCACCGGAAAAGTGATTTATGACGAAGAATACGGCGGGATGGAGGTTGCTCCCGTGCGGCTATTCGATGAACTAATCCGTCTCCATGCCGGCGACGTCGCCAGTTTCCAGCGGGCGCGGAATATCGCTTGGAAGTGGATTTTGCGGTACCCGATGAGAGACGACAAATGGGGTGGTTACTTCGAGGACGTGGGCTACGGTCCTGCGCATGAAAATCAGACAGTACCCACGATGACCGCGCGCTATATTTTGAATCGTGACAATCCTGCCACGGTTGATCCTAACTGGCGAAACGACGTGCGGCACATTATCAACTGGACTAGAGAGAAATTTGGTGTAGGCCCCTACTTTGGCGCGTGGGGGATCAACGAACAAACCGGGTGTTGTTCGCCGGTTGGTTTAGGAAGTGACACGTCGCGCTGGGGGGCCATTAACGCCATGTACTACGAAAAAACCGGTGACGTACAGGCGCGCAAAGATGCTTTCCGTTCGCTGAATTACGCCACTTACTTTGCCGCGTCGGATGGCAAAGCCTCCTGCTGTGGCAACTTGTTTGGTGGAAATCAGTACTGGTTCTCTGACGGCTACGCCGACTACTCGCGCCATTTTAGCTGGGCAATGTGTGCTATTCCTGCATTTGCTCCGAAGGGTGAGAATCATCTGTTGTGTTCCTCTTCCGTCGTCCAAAAGGTTAGCTACAAAGAACGTAACGTGAGCTACCGAACTTTTGATCAGACCGCGTCCGAGGTATTACGCCTCCATTTCAGGCCGGCACGTGTGACTTCGGGAGGGAAACCGCTGCCCAAGAGAAAGGTCTTAGAAAGAGGCGCGACAGGCTACAGTGTCTTGCCGCTCGGTAGCGGCGACTATGTCGTACGTGTACAACATACAAATTCAAGAGAGGTCAACGTGGAAGGCAAGCAGTGACAGAGCATGTGCATGGTGATCCGGGGAGAAAGGATTTCAATTCAACATTTGCCAGCGCAACACGGCTTTGGAACTTGATAGTTCCATTCTCGACTACACTTGGAATTGGGTCGATTACGCGAACGCTAGTCCGAAGGATGTCGAGTTTGACGTTCTATCTTCTGCGAGATGGAACGACGTACGAACCCCGGCGACTGCGCTGGGCCACGGCGGGATCCCGGCGAGCGGGATCGGCCGGGTCTGACGGAGAAGCTGGGGCAATCGGGGGAAACCGAAAAGCATTTCGCGGGCGAAAGGATGGAAGGATGGCTACTTCCTCGAACCTCGATCGCTTGACACGGTTGTCCCTTTTCATGGAAGGTAAACATGAATTCATCCTGTAGCAAATCAGGTACTCGCCGCCGCTTCCTTAAACAGTTAGGCGCTGCGGGTCTCGTACTGGCCGGTGGTAAGACAGCCCTAGCCTTTGGGTCCGGTCTGCCGGACGAGCGTCCGGATGTCTCAAAGTGGTTGGTGTCCGGGAGCCGTCAGTCAGAGTTCACAAACGCGAATGGAGTTTATCAAGATGGCATGCTCGCACTGGCGAGAGACCGGAAAGACACACTTTGGGTAGTAGTTGGGCATTCGCGCATCCGCGGCCTTTCGGTTTGGAAAGGAGTGCGTGTCGATGACCTGACGAGGCAGTA
>JAKAWN010000362.1 GCA_021827245.1 Acidobacteriota bacterium
CCGGTGCCGAGGTGATAGTAGTTTCCAGGTTCGTCGATGTGCACCTGTATCTGGATACGCTTGAGGCCGGAGCGTTCGACTTTGTGGTTCCCCCTTTCCGCGCGGTTGAGCTAGGCTACATCATTGTCAATGCGATTTATTCATGTCACAAACAACGGGCTCACAGGGTTTCAGGGAATTTCCGGGATTCAATCGCGGTCCAGGCGGCTTTGTCGCAGGACCGCTGATACGCGGAAGTAGCCTGCCTGTTGGAAATCAGCGTCAAAATCGCGGATCACATCGGACTCGCCTCATGCAAAAAGCCGAAGTTCATGAAATAGCCGGTCTTGTCCGTTACCCCATCCGCGGCGGCCTGACCGAACCATGAGCCGTGTATGGTTGGGATCATTTCATGGGTAGAAGCAGACGGACGAGATCTTTTCAGTCGACACAGCTTCCTGTGCCGGAGCTTGAACCTCCGGCAGGTTCTGGTAAACTAAAAGTAGGAAAATGCGGTAGTCGGGCAGTAGGATCAAATGACGCGGGAAGGCCCCGAGGGGGGTGGGCGATGCCGTTCCAGCGTCAGCGCATTGCCGGTTTTGAGCCAGCCTTTTTCTTCGAAAAGATCCGCGGAAGAAAATTAGTCCTTCAGTACCCAAAAGGAACAGTAATCTACACCCAGGGAGAGGCTCCTGACGCCGTCTATTACCTGCAAGCCGGCCAGGTGACCCTGACCGTTTGTTCCCCAACAGGGAAAGAAGCGATCATCGGCATCTTGGGACCCGGCGATTTTCTCGGTGAAGGGTGTCTCGTCGGACAGCGCACGCACATTGCAACAGCCCTGGCGACCCGCGACTCCACAGTTGTCCGGCTGGAGAAAACGGGGATGGCAAGCCTGCTCCGAACCGAGCAGAAATTTTCTGAAGTGTTTCTCTCCTTTCTTTTGACGCGCAAGGTTCGCGTCGAAGGAGACCTTGTCAGCCAGGTCCTCAATTCCACGGATAAGCGGCTGGCTCGGGCCCTTCTGTTGCTTGCTCCGGTCGGCAAGAGACAGCGGTCGGGAACGGTTATCCCCAGGGTTACCCACGAAACCCTTGCGCAGATGATCGGAGCCACGCGGGCACAGGTCAGTACTCTTATGAACGAGTTTCGAAAAAGGGGATTTATTCATTACGACGGCGAACTCAGGGTCAACAAGTCTCTCGTCGAATTCGCTTTAAATGGTTAGCCTGTTTGTGCCGCATCCCTCCCTGGTCTGAAACCGAGGAGCAAATCTCCCTGTTTTTTCCATAGGTCGCTGCGCACGGTCGTGCGGGCATTGGCAACCTCGCAAGGCGTCGTCACCGTCGTACAAACAAAGGGGCAATTCGCCTGTGGGCTCCTCAGCGCTTGGCCTCTCGGGCGACACTCCCCATCATGAGCAAGGAGGTGAAGCGATGAAAAGAATTCGTTTCAGCGGATTGGTGCTGATTCTCGCAGCCCTCTTTGGGATGGTGCAGTTTGCATCTCCTGCAGCTTTTGCAGTGCCCGACGCCAACACGCATGCCGAGAGGACACAGCCGCGTTATCACATTCGGAAGTTGCCGGGTTTGACGGCGCCGCTCCACGCGCAGAGTAAAGCCAGGAAGAAGGCTGGGAAGGTCGCGAAGGCATCAGTGCAACAGCAGGCTTATCTGGGCACCATCGCCAAGGAGAACGGTCATTATGTCCTGACCGATGGCATTTCTACATTCAAACTGAGCAACCAGGCCCAGGCCAAAAAGTTCATCGGGAAGAAAGCTCAGGTCAATCGTAAGCTGAATCCGGTAACCAACAGAATCAGAGTATCGCAAATCATGACCGCCGGTGCCTGACAATATTCGATGTGAAAACACGGACAGATAAGGCCGTAAGTTATCCGGCCTTATCGCGTTTTGCTGATTTGTCCCCGCAACCGGCTGCGTCTCAGCATGCCTCACACCTGTGATATCATCCCTGATTTAAGCGGACACTCGTATGAGTCTCGAAACGGGTAGAAGAGTCCTTGAAATCGAAGCTCGCGCCATTGCCGAACTGGTTGGCCGGCTGGATGTGAGCTTCGAGCGCGCGGTCGAAACGATCCTGGCTTGCCGCGGCCGCCTGGTCGTGGCAGGCATGGGGAAGTCCGGCCTGATCGGCCAGAAGATTTCGGCCACTTTTTCAAGTACTGGAACGCCCTCTTTCTTTCTTCACCCGGCTGAAGCGCTGCACGGCGATCTTGGCCGCCTGGTTCCCAATGACGTGTTGATGGCGCTCTCTTACAGCGGCGAAACCGAAGAACTGCTGCGGTTGCTCGACACGGTCAAGCGCCTTGCCATCCCGCTGATTTTGCTTACGGGCCAGCCGGCATCGACGCTCGGGCAAGCCAGTGACGTGGTGATTGACGTGAGCATCAGCGAGGAAGCCTGCCCGCTGGGGCTTGCTCCCACAGCCTCAACCACGGCGATGCTCGCGGTGGGCGACGCCCTGGCCATGGCGCTGCTGGAAAAGCGTGGCTTCAAGGAAGAGGATTACGCGGCGCTCCATCCGGGCGGCGGCCTCGGAGTACGGCTGCGGCGCGTTGAGAACGTGATGCACACCGGCAACGAAGTCCCGCGTGTCAATCCGGACACGACGCTGCCCGATGTGATTTACGAAATCAGCAAAAAGGGACTGGGCCACACTGCGGTGGTCGAAAGCGACGGCCGTCTCGCCGGCGTGATTTCCGACGGCGACCTGCGACGCTTTTTCCAGCGCGAGGGCCGCCACGCCTTGGAACACTGCGCAGCCGACCTGATGACGCGCACGCCCGTCACCGTCGGACGCAGGGAACTGGCCACGCGCGCCTTGAACGCCATGGAAAGCCGACGGATCACTTCATTGATGGTCGTGGACGGCGAGGGTCGCCTCGAAGGCGTGGTTCACATCCACGATTTGTGGCGAACGCAGATGTTTTGAGCTGAGGAGGAACATGCCAATATCCCGACAGCAGGTGCGGCAGCGGGCCTGCAAAATCAAGCTCCTGCTTCTTGACGTCGATGGAGTTATGACGGACGGGCGGATCTACTATGTACCGCGGCCCGGCGGTGGAATGTTTGAGACCAAGACTTTCCATTCTCGCGACGGGATCGGCATCCGCTACGCTCAGAGCGCAGGACTAAAAGTGGGAATCATCAGTGGCCGAGGATCGGACACCGTCCGCTACCGCGCCAAGGAACTGAACATGGATTTCGTTGAGGAGAACACTCTCAAAAAGATTCCGCCGTACGAGAGGATTTTGCGGGCGGCAGGCGTAAAGGACGAAGAGGTTTGTTACGTGGGCGACGATCTCGTTGATCTTCCGATCCTGAAACGCGCGGGTCTGGCCGTCTCCGTTCAGAACGGCCACCCCTTGCTTCGGCGCCACGTTCATTATGTGACCCAGGCTCCCGGCGGCTTGGGCGCAATACGCGAGACAATCGAGATTATTTTGGACGCCCAAGGCAAGCTCAAGCCGCTGGTGGAGGATTACCTGCGCGCTGCGGATTGACGCCGTCCTAAAGCGATTCCTGGCCGGGCCGCTCAGATCAATGCAATGGCTCTAATGGGCGAACCGGACCCCGCCCGGATTTTGAGCGGCAGCGCCATGAACAGGAAGAAGTCCGGAAGCTCGTCCAGGCGTGCGAGGTTTTCGATGATCAAGACCTGCTTCTCGAGGACAATTGGATGAATCGGTTTGCTCGCCAGCGCCTGGGGCGGGTCAGGCGAAAGAGAATCGACACCAATGGCCGCCACAGGCTTGCTGACAAGATACATGGCAGCTTCCATGCTGACGCCGGGCCAGTCAGCCAGATAGCGCTGGTTTTCCGGGCGCAGCCTCCAGTGAGCCGACCACCCGAAATTGAACAGCACGATATCGCCGGCCTCGATGGCGCCGTGCTTTGCTTCCCATTCCGTGATGAAGGCGGCGGACACGTTGTCGCCTTCTTTCAAGCCGCGGCAGTCCAGCCGGACCCCGCGCCCGATCAGGCGGTCTGGCGGGATCTGCTCGATGGTCTTGTGAGCCTCAGGATTTTTGTCGCTGATAAAGTGAGCGGGAGCATCCACGTGCGTCCCGTTATGCTCGTTCATCGTGACCTGATAGGTGAGAGACCGGCCGCCGTGCCAGTAAGAACCCCAAAGGTTGTGGAAAAACTTTGAGTGGGTTGGATAATTCGGCATGTGCTCTTCCAGCGTCTGGCTCAGGTCCACCACACGCGCCTGCTGAAGGCTGGATATCAGATTCGCCAAGTCCATCGTCGTCGGTCCTTTCCCTGAGAATGTTTGCCAATACTCAAACTTTACAATTCAATGCGAATCCCCGCGGCTTCTGGGACGGAACGCGATCGCTGCATACTTCGCCACAGTTTCGCGCGGAATGAATCGTTGAATAAAAATCGAAAACTTGTTGAGAAGTCTTGGCACCACCAGCCCGCCGCCGTTGTCGAGCGCCCGCAGTGCCGCCTCAACCACCGCCTCCGGTTCCTGCATGCCGCCGGGAAGGTTGTGTACACCGTAGTTGCCGGCTACAAAAAAGTTGGTGCGAGTGCCGCCCGGGCACAGCGTCACCACTCGGATGCCGTGCGGGCGCACTTCCTCAGCAAGGCCCATGGAGAAGCTTGTCACAAAGGCTTTGGTGGCGGAGTACGTAGCCGTGTAGGCCATGGGTTGAAAGCCTGCCGTGGATGATACGTTGATGATCCCACCCTCGCCGCGTTCCACCATCTCGGGGAGCAGCAGATACGTCAATTCCGCCAGGGAGTTGATGTTCAGCCGGATCATCGCCATCTGCCGCTCCAGCGGCACCTTCCAGAATTCGCCCCGGCCCCCGAAGCCTGCGTTGTTTATGAGCAGATTGATCGCCAGGTTTCTTTTGTTGAGCTCCGTGAACAACTTTTGTGCCGCCTCGCGCACGCTCAAGTCTGCGGGCACCACCTCAACCCGGATGCCGTGTTCGCGTGCGAGTTCTGCGGCCAGTTGCCTCATCCGGTCTTCCGACCGCGCCGCCAGCGCAAGGTTGTGGCCGCGGCGCGCCAGCGCGCGGGCGAAGCATTCGCCGATGCCGCCTGAACCTCCGGTGATAAGTGCAAAGTTATCTTTTCCCATTTTCGTCAGCAGATGCGCCAGGCTTTATCTTACGACGGCTGGTGCTTTTGGCTCCAGTCCGAGGGAGTTTAGGTAGTGGGTCAATTTGAATTTCACTTGTTTTTTCCTTGCATCCGCATTTGCTGGATGTCACAATCAAAGTATGCCTAAGCGCTCAAGAACCGATCCGATCCTCATGGCCAAGAAAGTGTTTGACCATATCGAAGCCGAAGAGAAGAATCCTGCCGCTGTTGCTCTGGGTAGTTTGGGAGGCAAAAAGGGCGGCCCTGCCAGAGCTGCCGCACTGAGTCCTAAGCGGCGAAAGGAAATTGCTCGCCTTGCCGCCAAGAGTCGATGGGGCAAGAAATAGCTGACATCACCACTACTTCCCTTCGTACAGATAAGCAATATTATTTCATTCCCCCCGCAATTAAAGCCTTCCGAAGCCCATCAATGTCGAAATTAACGACCGAGGAATCATAAGGTCCACACGGAATCTGCATTCGTAGTGTTTGATGTCGTTCTACTGCTAGGATAAAAGAAGCATCCCCATCGGGAATCAAGCCATCAATCGCTGCCCATTCTCCTTTTGAGTCTGGAACCCATTGGAGGGTTTTTGGCGTCCCCCCATCAAAGCTTGACTGTATCCCCATGCCATCATATTGATCCTCTGGTATAGCAGTGCATGGGAGTGCTATCTGTACCCAACACCTTGGAGATGTGATCCTGTAACCCATAAGCTCTGTTGCCCAAGGGATATTATTTCCCTCAAACTCTAAATCGAGTACAGCCCTATTTCCTCTACCTTTGACACTTGTAGCATTCAATAACGCGTCATACATTTCAAAAGGCTTTGATGGCTTATCTTTGTACATCCATTTAGTCCTTCTATGGGATACAACCCAATGGGAAATGGGTCTGGAAGGTGGATGTGCGGCACAAGAGCAAATCTCCAGTAGCAGCACGGTGCTTATAGCCCAAACAGTCCAACCGTCCCCTGCCCCCCTCTCGGCTATAGTCGTATTCTCATGCAGCTTGCATCTTATTTTGGGCACAATCTTCACCTTTTATAGAGAATATCTTCTGAAATGACACGCAGAGGACGCCGATACTTTTTGTTGGCCTCCCTATAGCTTTTTACAAGGCGCATAATCCTTTCTAACTCCGCGTTGAATTTACTGTCTTCTATGCTAATTTTTGGCAGTGCAAACAGCAAATCTCGAAGGGGTACTCGTAAATCTGACAGCATCATTTCAATATGGCCTATGCACAAGGGCTCCGGTGGTTTACCCTTTTCGAGAATATACAAATCCGTAGGACCACCACAACCGAGTCCAGATGACTTTACAGCCGATAGAATATACACAGCTAGAGTAATGCCGTCCTCGGGGAGTATTTCGGGGGTGTGATATTGATCGAAAAAATACTTTGCGATTGGCTCCCCCGCACCAGTGACCTCTGGTTTCTCTTTCTCCGCAAGGCGAACGGAATCTTGCTCAGAACGGAAACACACTATTTTGTCCGGGTAAGAAATGCCGACAATAAGATCGAAACCCATAGGATCAAGAGCCATATTGTTAGGGTCTGCCCCTATCTCATCGTGATATACCTGCTTCACAATCCTTCTTATTTCCTTTTCCGCAACGGTAGCGTTTCGTAACTTTTTAACGAAGGTGTCCCGGTTTTCGTTGGAGGTTGAGCGACGGTTCTCTGACCCGGTTCGGATAGAATCGGGTTGGAAAAATCTCAAAAAGAGGAGAACCGTCGTGGAGAAAC